>NZ_SMMF01000948.1:0-119585 GCF_009711355.1 Roseibium sp. RKSG952
GAATGGTCCGAGATTGTGGGGGCAGGTCATGCCGATCCTCGTCCTTCTGCTTTACATCGCCTTTGTCGGCACCCCGATGCTTGTCGCAGCCGTCAATGCCGTTCTGGACGCGCTTGGACTGGACCCGATCCGCACCCGCGACTTCCCCTTGATCTGGCGGGCCATCCTCGCCTTGATGATCGGCTATTCCGCCTTTATCGCGGAAGTGTTCAGGGCAGGCATTCAGGCGGTCGACAAGGGACAGATCGAGGCTGCGGAAGCACTCGGCATGGGACCCTGGCTGCGCTTCCGGCTGATCATCTTTCCGCAGGCACTACGGACCATATTGCCGCCCCTTGGAAATGATTTCATCGCCATGATCAAGGACAGTTCTCTCGTTTCCGTTCTCGGCGTGGCCGACATCACCCAGCTCGGCAAGGTCTACGCCTCCGGTTCGTTCCGCTTTTTCGAGACCTACAACGTGGTTGCCCTGCTCTATCTGGTGATGACCATTTCACTCTCCCTGCTGTTGCGCCGGTTCGAGCGCCGGACGCGCATCGAAAGCCACTGAGCGGAATGGCACGGTGGAGTCAGCCGCGAAATGCAACAAGGCAGCGGCTGCATTCGGTTCGCCATAAGGGATTGAGAAGCTTACACTGTCTTGCACTTCGCGCTTGAATTCACCCCGGATTGAAAACGGCCATATCCGATAGGCGGCGAACACCGGCGACTGGCAAACCCCTTGCTCAGAAGCTCGTGCGAGCAAAAAAACCAGAAACAGATTCAGGCCATCCTTAACGAATGGCCAGCAGTTTCCGGCCACGCAAGGAGCGAAATCAGCAGAATTCCGTCGCTTCCGGCCTGATCAACGCATTAACTTATTGTAAAATATTTACCAACGTAAACAAAACATTGATTCTATACAAATATTTCCGTTACGTATTTAACGGCTGATTTACCAAACCCGGTAACCATGACCGTGGAAATTGCGTGAGGTATTGCGTCGCAATGAGTGTACTGCGTACTGGGGTGTCCGCTGCGGCACCCCTCCCCCAGACAGAGTTTGATGCGCAGCCGGACTGGCTGAACACGATCATCAAGGGCGACTGCGTGGCCGCTCTTGAAAAACTGCCGTCCCAATCGGTCGACCTCGTGTTTGCCGATCCGCCCTATAATCTGCAACTTGGCGGGGACCTGCTGCGGCCGGACCACTCCAAGGTCGATGCCTGTGACGATCACTGGGACCAGTTCGCCAGTTTCGACGCCTATGACGCCTTCACAAGGGCCTGGCTGCTGGCGGTCCGGCGGGTGATGAAACCGGACGGGTCGCTTTATGTGATCGGGTCCTATCACAATATTTTCCGCGTCGGCGCGATCCTGCAGGATCTCGGCTTCTGGATCATGAACGACATCATCTGGCTGAAGTCGAACCCGATGCCGAACTTTCGCGGCAAACGGTTCACCAATGCCCATGAGACGATCATCTGGGCAACCAAGTCCCGGAACGCGAAACCAACCTTCAATTATGACGCCCTGAAAACCTTCAATGACGACCTGCAAATGCGTTCCGACTGGCACCTGCCGCTGTGCACGGGTTCCGAGCGGTTGAAATCGGAGGAAGGCGAAAAGGTCCACCCGACACAAAAGCCCGAAGCGCTGCTTTACCGGGTGCTGACGGCCTCCTCGAAACCGGGCGACGTGGTCCTGGATCCGTTCTTTGGTACCGGCACGACCGGCGCGGTCGCCCGCAAGCTGGGACGAAATTTCGTCGGGGTCGAGCGCGAACAGGCTTATATCAACGCGGCCACACAGCGAATTGCTGCAATCGAGCCGGGGAAAGCTGCAAGCCTCGAAATGCAAAAGGGGAAGCGCGCCGAGAAACGCATTCCCTTCGGCTCGCTTCTGGAAACCGGCATGCTCGAACCCGGAACCCGCCTGACCTGTTCACGTGGCAAGCATGTCGCCATTGTGCGGGCCGACGGGTCTTTGAAATCAGGCGACCACACCGGTTCGATCCACAAGGTCGGTGCCTTGGTGCAAGGCCAGCAGTCCTGCAACGGCTGGACCTTCTGGCATGTTCAGGCGGGCCGGTCCCGCAAGCCGATTGACAGTTTCCGTCAGGAAATCAGATCCCGCCTGCACGCATAAGCAGGATGGCCTCGCGCTCCCCGCGCCCCTTTTTGCCCCGGGCTCACCCTTAAGAGCTACGGGGTTTTCTTTTACCTAAAAGTTGTGTCACGAATTGTCCGGCCAAGCGTCCTCCGGGAAAGGCTAGTTTTCTGGGCCCGCAGGACGTGTGAATGGCCGTCTCTGTGCTTGAGGTTTTGCTGATTGGGCCACCCCTGACAACAGACCATTCCCGCTAAAGCAAAAATGCCCCAGCCGATAACGGCCCCGACTATCTTAGCGCTGGAAAGGACCGACAAAATGCCAACTGCGATGCCAATTGCCACCATCAGCCCCGTCAATCGTCTGTTTGGGAGCGCAACTGTCGACATGAACACGCTTACGATCGACCGGACGCGCATTCCAAGTACGTATTACATGGATAGCACCGGCTCCTTCATCAGGCTGCGCCCGCTACACCGGGACGGGTTTGCCGCGTTCCGCAGCGCATCCCGAATTGTCGGGATATACACGGGACGTTGGGACCGAACACAGACTTTCAACAACAACGAAACGGGCAACAACAATATCGTTTTCCGCCAGTTGGGCACAACAGCGACCGGTATTTCCACCGCAATCGCCAATTTGCAAGGGCAAACGCGAACAACAAACCAAATTGCAACCCACAACAACACTCGAGCCAACAACCTGAACAATTCCGTCGTCTATGTGAATGAAGGGGCACTGAAAGGTACGTTTTTCGGCGGTGATCAGCATATTACAAACAATTATTACCAACCGATGGGAGTCGTGGATGCGTCCAATGCAGGTGCAACCGATACCCATACGGGTCATGCGCTTCTGGTTCGGGACCAAACCGAAGGTTTCTATGAAAACTATTTTCCAGGCCTGCTCGGCCAACTGATGCAACTTGGTCAGCTGCCGCAATCAATTGCCATCAATCTGGCCCCCAAAGGCCGTTCGCATACGATGACAATTAAGACGAATATTCAGTATTTCCCGGAAACGATGTTCGAAACTCCGGCTGAACAATCCCTTTTCGTCCGCTCAATGATCATGAGCTTCATCTGAATATTGTCCTGAAACGAGAAGATGGCGGGGCGGGCCACGCCATCCTCTTGACCCGGTTACTCAAACGCGACCAGCGCCTTGCGCCGCTTGCCGACTGCAAGCGCCAGGCGGTCCCTGGCCCTGAGGTCGCCGCTGGCGATCTGGCGGCGCGGGTCGTCGACAATCTGGCCATTGAGGCGGACCCCACCGGCTTCCACCAGGCGCCGGGCCTCGCCATTGCTGATCGCAAATCCGGTGGCGACGATCACCTCAAGCAACCCGAGACCGTTGGCGAGCCGGTTGAGGCCCATATGGTGCGTCGGTTCGGCAAGGTCTTCGGAACCGGAGAAGAGGGCGTCCCCCTGCTCCAGCGCGACGCGCGCATCTTCCGGGCCGTGCACGATGCTGGTGACCTGGGTCGCCAGAATTTTCTTGGCCTCATTCAGTTCCGAGCCCTCAAGGGCGGACAGACGGTTGACCTCGTTGATCGGCAATTCCGTAAACAGGCGCAAGAACCGCGGCACATCCGCGTCGGCCGTGTTGCGCCAGAATTGCCAGAAACCGAAGGGCGACAATTGCTCCGGGTGCAGCCACACGGCACCGGCTGACGTCTTGCCCATCTTCGACCCGCTTGCGGTTGTCAGAAGCGGCACGGTCAGCCCGAAGAGCTGACGCCCGTCCCCCTTGCGGCCCAGCTCGACCCCGTTGACGATGTTGCCCCACTGGTCGGAACCGCCGATCTGAAGACTGCAGTCATGACGGCGGGCGAGTTCCAGAAAATCGACCGCCTGCAGCATCATGTAGCAGAACTCCAGAACGGTCAGCGGCACATGCGCGTCCAGCCGCGACCGCACGCTGTCAAAGGACATCATCCGGTTGACCGTGAATTGCGATCCGTAGTCGCGCAGGAATTCCAGGAATTTGAACTCGTTCAGCCACTCGGCATTGTCGACCAGTAGCGCACCGTCCGGACCGCTCATGTCGACCAGCCTCTCAACCGAGCGCCGGATGCCGGCGATATTGGCCGCGATCTGGCGCTGTTCCAGAAGCGGGCGTGTTTCATTGCGGAAGCTCGGATCGCCCACCTGGGAGGTTCCGCCCCCGAGCACCACGATCGGCCGGTGCCCGAGACGCTGCAGCCAGCGCAGGGTCATCAACGGCATCAGATGCCCGACATGAAGGCTGCCGGCGGTCGCATCGAAACCGGCATAGGCGGTGACCGGGCCTTCGCTCAGCGTCTTGTCCAGCGCCTCAAGATCCGTGCATTGATGCACGAGACCGCGCTCCAGAAGCACCTGCAGCGCCTCGGATTTGAGTTTGGTTTCCGGCTTCCCGGCTTCGATCATGTGAAGTGTCATGTTGAGCTTCCCGGTTTTCCCGCCAGGAGCCCTTGAAACCAAAAAGCCGCCTGACGCGGCGGCTTTTGAGAGGTCTAGGAGAAAGACAAGATCCTACGCAGCCGCCGATATGTCGGTGACGTAATAAAAATACGCGAAGGAGGCTGCGGAGTTCTTGCTCATGACAGCCTAATTGCGCCAGACGCAACATGTTGTCAAGCGGCTTTTTGTGTCCTTTCAGACAGGCGGGCACCCAACCCTTGCAGTTCGGAGCGGATATCAGGCCACTTTTCCGGTGTGCCCGTGATCAAACCCGCTTCGACAATCTCGACCGAGAAGCCGCGGTTCAGGGCCCCCTTGGCTGTCAACTGGACGCAATAACACGCATCAAGCCCGACAAGCCTGAGATGTCCGATGTTCCGCTCTGTCAGATAGGTTTCAAATGCGGTGTTGGAAAAGGTATCCCCGACCGCCTTTTCAAAGACCCGCGCCTCTGCCGTGTCGAGACTCCGGTCGATCCGCAGACCTTCCCGCCCCGGGGTTCCAATGCCATCGGCGGCGAGCTTCATCGCCCAGATGACCGGGCGGTCCCGGAAGATGTTCTTGATGAAAATCACCTCGTCGCCACTTGCCCGCGCTTGGGCAATTTCAAGGCGCATGATGTCGAGCGCCGTGTCCCGCATCTCCGGATCAAAAGCCCGCTTGCCGTTATTTCGGGTAAAATCCTCCTGAACATCAATCACAAGAAGTGCGCGTGCACCCCTCTCCTGGCTGTTGATCAGCTTCCCTTTTGTCGGCGTCTCGAGCCGGCGGAAGACGCAAGCGCAATAACCAAGAGCAGCGGCCACACATGCAAGAACCGACAATCCAACGATCCACCAGATCATGTTTTCCTCCTGATACTTCCGGTTATTCGAGTTTTCTCGGGCGGTCCGGGTCGTCCTCGAATTCGGCAAAATGATCGAGCATGGCGCACAGAACCCTTTGGGTGGACTGCAGCTCTTCGCTCGTAAACAGATCGCAGACCGCATCCATATCGTCATTTTCGCGGGCCCGGATCTCACCGAAGCTGTCCTGCCCCGAAGACGTCAGGGTGAACAGGGGAGAGCGCTTGTGCGCCGGGTTCGGCTGCCGTTCGACCAGCGCCATCTGTTCCAGATCGTTGATCAGCAACTGGATTTGCTGACGCGCCAGAAACAGGTTTCGCGCAATGTCCGGAACGGTCAACGGCCCGGCTTCCTCGAGCACCTCCATCACCGCACGCATCCCGACAGAGACGCCGGTTTCCCGGAGATTCGCCTCAACTGCCCGCGCCAGCCGCCGGTGGGCCGGCCGAATCAACCGGATAATCTCGTATAGTTCTCTCGTCTTGTTCAAACGTATCTCCATATTGACAATTATATTGTCATAATGACATTCTAATTGTCAAACAAAAACCCCGGCACAATCGCCGGGGTTGTCGACTTCACATATTCAGCGGGTTGGCCCGGCTGCTACCGGCGGCTTACCTCGGATCAATGGATGCATTCAGCAGCTGCTTCGACATCAATGGATCCCCCGCACGAGGACACGGATGACTTCCGGAAGCGCAAGGGGCCGGAGCGGGCGACGGTGCAGCCTTTTGACAAGCCCCTAGCTCATCGCAGACAGGCACTGGTGCGATCCGGGTTGGCCACACTCATATACATGCGGACTGCTGGCCCTCAGCCGCTTTTCGAGCTGCCCGTCAAAACGATTGCTCGCAGGTGGTTGCCAAAAGCATCAGATCCGGTCATGCAGGCAGCCAAATAACCACGCCGGGCACCGCAACAAGTGACTTCTCACTGACGTCCCCGCTCCGGTCAGGCCGGAACCTTCAATCCGAGCGCCTTTGCCATGGTGTCCCCCCAAGCCGTTTCGGCCTGATCGCTGCTGTAGGCTGCCCAGTATTGCCACCCCATGACGCCCCCGAAGCTGGTCCCGTATTTCGAGACAAGCGGGGTTACAAGATCATCGGCAACGGTCTGCGCGGGCAAATAGGCGGTGTCTTGCTGCTGAGGACTGACCTCGTCATTTGCCTGTGTAGTCGGATGGCCGAGAACAAGTTTCTCAGGCGGCAATTTATAGCCCTCCGGATTGCCGGAACCATCCACGAGCCCAACAATGCTGGAAGGGAACACAGGCGTCCCCGAGAAACCGGCCACTTTCTGCTGCTGCTCGGCCGCTCCCTGTCCGACATACCAAGGGTTGTTGTAGTACTGGATATTAAGCCAGTCGATGTTGTTTCCCGCCTTTGCCATGACGCCTTGATAAAGCCCGTCCTTGAAATCGGACCACCCAGGATAGAGATAGGGAGCCTGAGGCGCGTGGGACACAAGATAGGCCGGCCGCAATGCCTTCAAGGCACTCGAGATCCCGGACAGGAACGCAACGCAATCATATTGCGGCCCGTTGATATAGTCTTCCCAGTCAATGTCGAAGCCATCAAGCTGCCAGTGCTCCGCATAGTCAACAAGTGCCTTGGCCGCAGCATTGACATCCGCAGCTGCCGCTTGCCAACCACTGGTGGTGGCTGTTTGCCCTCCAACCGAGAACATCACCTTGATTCCCATCTGACGCAAACTGCTGATCAAACCTGAGGTTCCGGTGAAATTGGTGAATTCAGGACTCCCATTGACGACCAGTTGTTGTTGCTCATTCACATCGAACATGAGAAATCCGGCGATCACATGCGTGAACGGAGCAAATCCATCCGCACCATATGCTTGATCAAGACCCAATGTGTAAATGACATTTCTTGAGACCTCTGCCATGACACCTCTCCTTAACTTGAAATTGACGCAGTTCCCTTCGGACACACACTCATATAGGCAGAATTGCAATAAATACAATTTATTGTTGATATCATTAAATATAATACACTTTTTAAGTGCAATCACTTCTTTCAAGGCACGCTCACCGGACTGCCGGGCAATTCACACGAAAAAGCCCGGCAGGCCGCCGGGCTTTTCATTTTCGTGTTTCGGCAAGCCGCCTATTCGGCAGCGACTGGGGTGATTTCGGCCGGTTCCGGCGCTGTCCACTTCAGAACCGGCTTGCGGGCAGCAGCGGTCTCGTCAAGACGGCGGCGCGGCGCGAGGTAGGGCGCTCCGGAGAAACGGTCCGTCTCGCCGCGTTGCGCGCTCATCACCAAATCCCGCATGGTTGCAATGAACAGATCGAGCGATGCCCGGCTTTCCGATTCCGTCGGCTCGATCAGCATTGCGCCGTGAACCACCAGCGGGAAGTACATGGTCATCGGGTGGTAGCCTTCGTCGATCATCGCCTTGGCGAAATCGAGCGTCGTCACGCCGGTGTCCTTCAGGAAGCTGTCGTCGAAGAGGACTTCATGCATGCAAGGCCGCTCGCCATAGGGCAGGCTCATCAGGTCCTGCAGACCCACACGCACATAGTTCGCATTCAGAACCGCATCCTCGGATGCCTGTTTCAAACCGTCCGCCCCGTGGCTCAGCATGTAGGCCATTGCCCGCACATACATGCCCATCTGGCCATGAAACGCGGTCATGCGGCCAAACGGCCTTTCGCCATCCACCAGATCGGATCCGGTTTCCGCCAGCTCAAGGCCGCCCTCCCCCTTGCGGATGAAGGGCAAGGGCGCAAACGGGGCCAGCCGATCCGACAGGACCACCGGTCCGGAGCCCGGCCCGCCGCCGCCATGGGGTGTCGAGAAGGTCTTGTGCAGGTTGATATGCATCGCATCGACGCCGAGGTCACCCGGACGCGCCTTGCCGACAATCGCGTTGAAATTGGCGCCATCGCAGTAGAAATAGGCATCTGCCGCGTGGATCAATTCGGCAATCTCTATGATATCGCGCTCAAACAATCCGCAGGTGTTGGGATTGGTCAGCATGATCCCGGCAATGTTGCCCTGATGCTTTTCAATGGTCTGCTTCAACGCCTCAAGATCAACGGTGCCGTCGTCCTTGGCGCCGATGGCAACGACCTTGTAGCCGAGCAAGGCGGCCGTTGCCGGGTTGGTGCCATGGGCACTTTCCGGCACCAGCACGATTTTGGGATCCCGTCCGGCCGCCTCATGGGCCGCCTTGATCGCCATCATGCCGCACAGCTCGCCATGGGCGCCCGCCTTGGGGCTCATGGCAACGGCCTTGGTTCCGGTCATTGTCATCAGCCAGTGAGCCAGATCGCTGATCAGCTCCAGAGCGCCAGGCACGGTCGACACCGGCTGCAAGGGATGGATGTCGCCAAAACCCGGCAGCCGCGCCATTTTTTCATTGAGCCGCGGGTTGTGCTTCATGGTGCAGGAACCGAGCGGATAAAGGCCGCTGTCAATCGCATAATTGTTGCGCGACAGGCGGACGTAATGGCGCATGGCTTCCGGTTCGGCAAGCCCGGGCAGATCAATCGGCGCACGGCGCTGATGGCCTCCAAGCTCTGCCTTGAAGTCATCCGGCTCATCCAGATCAACGCCGGTTGTGTCCAGACCGCCAATCTCGAAGATCAGCGGCTCTTCCATGTCGAGCGCCCGGTTGCCAGTAAAGGTTTTCGGCCGGAAGCCGGTTTCCGATTCGCCCGGAGCGGTCGGACGGCCTTGCGTGTTCATGCTCATGCCAGCACCTCCTTCAGCGCCGCAGCGAAGGCTGCGCGGTCTTCGTCCGTGTTGACCTCGGTCGCGGCGACAACCAGCAGATTTTCAAGGTCCTTTTTGCCGGGCTCCAGACGCGAGACCGGAACACCGCCGAGAACGCCTTTTTGAGCAAGAGCCTCAACAACGCCATCGGCCGATTTCGGCAGTCTGACCGTAAACTCGTTGAAGTAGGCGCTGTTCAGGACGTCCACGCCCGGCAGTTCACTCAGGAGCTTCTTCAGCTTCACCGCGTTGCCATGGTTGATCCGCGCCAGTCTCGTCAATCCAGCTTCCCCGAGCAGGGACATGTGGATCGTGAAGGCGAGACAGCACAGGCCCGAATTGGTGCAGATGTTGGAGGTCGCCTTGTCGCGGCGGATGTGCTGCTCACGGGTCGACAGGGTCAGGACGAACCCGCGCTTGCCCTCTGCGTCAACCGTTTCGCCGCAAAGACGTCCGGGCATCTGGCGGATATATTTCTGACGGGTTGCAAACAGGCCGACATAAGGCCCGCCGAAATTGAGGCCGTTGCCGATGGACTGGCCCTCGCCGACCACGATATCGGCCCCTTGCGCTCCCGGTGGCTCGATCAGCCCGAGGGAGACGACTTCGGTGAAGACCGCAATCAGCAGCGCGCCCTTTTCATGGGCCTTTTTGGCAATCGGTTTCAGATCGATCAGCTGGCCATAGAAGGACGGCGATTGCACGACGACACAGGAGGTTTCGTCGTCGATTTGCGACAGGATGTCTTCTGTGCCCATCGGGTCGGCCGGCAGGCTCGCCACCTCGTCCTCGGCCATTTCCGTGAGGCTTTCGACCACATCCCGGTATTGCGGGTGAAGACCGCCGGAAAGCACCGCTTTCTTGCGCCGGGTCACACGGTGGGCCATCAGCACGGCTTCCGCCGTTCCGGTCGAGCCGTCATACATGGAGGCGTTGGCCACATCCATTGCCGTCAATTGCGCCACCTGAGTCTGGAACTCGAACAGGTATTGCAAGGTGCCCTGGGTGATTTCCGGCTGATACGGTGTGTAGGAGGTGAGAAACTCGGAACGCTGGATTAGGTGGTCGACCGTTGCAGGCACGTGATGCTTGTAGGCACCGGCACCGACGAAGAACGGGACGGATCCGGCGGCAACATTCCTGGCCGCCATGGCCGAAAGCTGCCGCTCGACCTGCATTTCACCGGCACGCTCCGGCAGATCCAGCAGGCCGTTCAACCGGGCCTTTTCGGGAATGTCGGCAAACAGCGAATCAACGGACGGCACCCCGACACGCATCAGCATGTCGGCGCGATCGGTTTCGCTCAATGGTAGGTAGCGCATGTGTGCGGCTCCCTTCAGGTTACGGAGCGATCAGGCGAACCGGCTGCGGCTCCACCTTGATCTCGCTCTTGACGGAATTGGCGATGAAGCAAAGCTCATGCGCCTTTTCATGAATGTCTTCGATCAGTTCCGGCAAAGGCGCTTCCGCCGCGCGGATGGTCAGGACCGGCTTCAGCGTCACCTCGGTCACGGCCATCTTGCGCGGGGCAACCCGTGCCATCACGCCTTCCGCCTTGTCCTCGTAGGCCTCGATGTTCAGACCGTTCTGACGCGCAAGATCCAGGAACCAGAGCATGTGGCAGGAGGAAATGGCTGCAACAAACGCTTCTTCCGGGTCGACGGCTTCCGCAACCGAATGGGGCAACGGCACCACCACCGGCGATGCGGAGGCCGGAACCTCTACACCGCCGTCAAAGCGCCAGCTGTGACCGCGCGAATAGGCATTTGTGGCAAAGTCGCCCGAGCAGGTCCAGCTGATCTCGGCCGTATAGATATGCCGAGCCATGCTCAAAGCGTCTCCACATAGGCCTTGTAGGCCGCTTCATCCATGAGCTCGTTGAGCTGACCGGAATTGCCGATCTTCAGCTTGATGAACCATGCGCCGCCTTCCGGGTCTTCGTTGACCTTGGCCGGTTCGTCGGCGAGCCCGTCATTGGCTTCGGTGACTTCGCCGTCGATCGGCGCATAGACTTCGCTGGCCGCCTTGACCGATTCGACCACAGCCGCCTCGTCGCCCTGTGCAACCGTCTTGCCCACTTCGGGAAGTTCGACATAGACCACATCGCCCAGCTGCTCTTGCGCGTAGTTGGTGATGCCGACCGTTGCGATGTCACCGTCAACGGCAATCCACTCGTGATCCTTGGAATAGTAAGTCGTCATGTTCAGTCTCGTCTCTGGAAATGTCAGGATTTGTTCTTGCGGAAATAGTTGTTCGGAACGAACGGCATTTCGGAAACCACAGCGGGAAGCTCCCGGCCGCGGACGATCAAGTTCAGTCTCGTGCCGGGGGCTGCGTGACCGGCGGCCACATATCCCATGGCGATCGGGGCCTTGACGCTCGGCGCAAAGCCGCCCGACGTCACGGTGCCAATCGGCGTTCCATCTTCAAGACGGATACCAGCACCTTCGCGAGCCGGAGCCTTGCCTTCAAGCCGCAGCCCGACGCGAACCCGGCCCGGGCCGCTCTTCAACTCGGCCTGAATGCGCTCGGCGCCGGGAAAACCGCCCTCCTCGCGGCGGCGCTTTTGCATGCAAAAGGTAATTGCCCCTTCCACCGGCGAGGTCGTCTCGTCGATGTCATGGCCATATAGGCAAAGCCCGGCCTCAAGCCGCAGGCTGTCCCGGGCGCCCAGTCCGACGGGCGCGACCCGGTCGTCAGCCAGCAGGGCACGGGCAATCGCCTCCGCAGCACCTGCCGGAACCGACATTTCAACGCCGTCCTCGCCTGTGTAACCGGCACGCGCGACATGGCAGTCAATGCCGTCGAACTCCATGGAGGCGGCACACATGAACCCGAGCTCAGCCGCCTTTGGCGCATGCGCTGCCACGGCAGCCACGGCCTCCGGTCCCTGGACGGCAATCAGTGCACGGTCCTGGACCACCTCCAACCGGACATTTACCGGGAGTTTGGCGCGAAAGTGAGCATAGTCGACCTCCTTGCGGGCCGCATTGACCACCAGCATCAACCGGCCATCGTCTTCGGGCGAAACCGAGCGGGTGACCATGAGGTCGTCGATAATCCCGCCTTCATCGTTCAGAAGGACAGTGTAGCGCTGCCGTCCCAGACCAAGCTCGACGAAATTCGACGGGGTCAGCGCCTCCAGCGCTTTCGCCGTGGTTTCATGGTCCGGCCCGATCAAAAAGGCCTGCCCCATGTGGGAGACATCGAACAGCCCGGCCCTTGAGCGCGTGTGCAGGTGTTCGGTCATGATCCCGGCCTTGTACTGCACGGGCATTGCGTAGCCTGCGAAGGGTACCATCCTGGCACCCAGCTCGACATGGAGGTCGTAAAGAGGGGTTTGTTTCAGATCGCTCGCGGCATCCAGGCTCGCCATGAAGGCTCCTCGGCTGAAGGGTTGCGCAGCACACGGATTGCTCCGTCTGCGCCCCCTCTGTCCGAGTACCTGAGAGATTTCCCGCCTGCGACCGGCAAACGGTTACTCCTTCGGTGAGCCATTTCCCGGCATGCGGGAAAAACTGCTTTCCAGAGCGTTGTAGCGCCGCGGTCCTTTTGCCTGAGAGTTTCCGGGGCGGTTGCTCCTTCGGCGCCGGGATCTTTTCACCCGGCCTCTCCCGCGATCACATTGGTTGCCTGATCAGGTGATCCCGATCCGGCATGCCACCCCTCCGGGAACGACCCGGACGGATGCGCAATTGTTTCCTGCCGACGCACCCTTGTCAATAACCGGCATGGTCTCCGGCTCGGGTGGGGACAATTTTTACCGGCGGCGGCGGTCCGCCTCAAAGCCGAACACCACTTTCATCTGCTGATCACGCGGCACGACAAAACTGTCCTCGACCAGGGTCCAGTTTTCGGCAGGGGCCCCTTCGCCAAGGGTCACGGGCACGGAAATCTTCCTGTCGATCAGCGGCTTGTCATCCGGATTGTTGTCGCGAACGGCGACCTCGAGCGGAAGAACGACTTCCCCGCCCTTCCAGGCCGGACCCGGGGTGACGCTGCCGGACAGACCAAGCTTGATTCTGGTCTGGCCATTGCCTTCCCGCGTGCAGGACCGGGCCCAGTCGCTCAACGTCGCCTGGTAGAGCAGCCCTTCCGGCTGGTCTTCGCGGCCCCGCTGGTACTTCATGATGAGATAGGAGTTCGCCTGCAACTGGAGCGGCGGACAATAAACCGGCGTCGCAAAGGCATCAGGTGAGACTTCGATGGGTCCCCGTCCGCCCGAGATGACCTTGTCCGCCACCGACGCGCCTGTGCTGCATCCCATGAGAGCCAATGTTCCGGCCGCAGCAACGGCGATCATGGCCTTGCGGCCGGCCTGTGAACCTTGCGCGGATTCGCGACGTAGCATCATATAATCACCCAAATATCATCGCCTTAGAGCGCAGCTTCATAGCAGGTGCTGTTAAAGTTGGCGAGAGTGAGACATACACTCGCGGAGTTGCTCCTTGACAGAAGGGGGGCTGTGCCGGTTATTGCGGTCCCATGACAACGGACAGGATGCAGATGACCAGCGACCAGACCGAAAAACCGCCACTCACCGTGCTGTTATGCGCGCCGCGCGGCTTCTGCGCCGGTGTTGACCGGGCCATCCAGATCGTCGAGCTCGCGCTCGAGAAATACGGCAGCCCGGTCTATGTCCGCCACGAGATCGTGCACAACCGGTTTGTGGTCGATGGTCTCAAGGCAAAAGGCGCGGTTTTCGTCGAGGAGCTGGAAGAGATCCCGGCCGCAGACATCGATCGTCCGGTGATTTTTTCCGCGCATGGTGTGCCGAAATCGGTGCCCGATGACGCACGTTCGCGGAACATGTTTTATCTCGACGCCACCTGCCCGCTTGTCTCCAAGGTGCACAAGGAAGCAGAGATCCATCACCGCCGTGACCGGGAAATCCTGCTGATCGGCCATGCCGGGCACCCGGAAGTGATCGGCACCATGGGCCAGCTTACAGAAGGCAGCGTCACCCTGATCGAAACGGAAGAGGACGCCCGCACGTTCCAGCCGAAAACCGGCCGCCAGCTCGCGTTCATCACCCAGACCACCTTGTCGGTCGACGACACGGCGGGAATTGTCGCGGCACTGCGCGACAGGTTCCCGGATATTGTCGCCCCGCACAAGGAAGACATCTGCTATGCGACCACCAACCGGCAGGAAGCCGTCAAGGCGGTTGCTCCAAAGGCTGACGCCATGATCGTGGTCGGCGCGCCCAACTCCTCGAACTCGCAGCGGCTGCGCGAAGTGGCCGAACGGGAAGGCTGCCGGGTTTCAGACCTTGTCCAGCGCGCCAGCGATATCGACTGGTCCAAGTTCGAGAACATCCGCACTCTCGGGTTGACCGCGGGCGCCTCGGCCCCGGAAACGCTGATCGAAGAAATCATCGCAGCCTTTGCCGAGCGATTCGACGTTGCGGTAGAGAGTGTTCGAACCGCTGAAGAAACCATCGTTTTCAACCTGCCGCGGGAGCTGCGCGACTTCGGTGCACAAGCAAAGCCGGCAGCCGGATAGTCACATGGCAGTTTACACGGATGTTACCGATGAGGAGCTGTCCTCCTTCATCGACACCTACGCGATTGGCCGGCTGATGTCCTTCAAGGGCATCGCGGAAGGCGTCGAAAACAGCAATTTCCTTGTTCATACGGAACAGGGATATTTCATCCTCACGCTTTACGAGAAGCGCGTCGACCCGCAGGACCTGCCCTTTTTCCTGGGACTCATGCGCCATCTCGCAGCCCGGGGACTGAACTGCCCCGTCCCGGTCGAAAACCGGCAGGGAGACATTCTAAGCACGCTTGCGGGCCGGCCTGCGGCCATCATCAGCTTTCTTGACGGCATGTGGGTGCGCCGGCCGGCTACCCACCATTGCAGTGCGCTCGGCCAGGCCATGGCCGAGTTTCATCTCGCCGGTCAGGACTTCGGCATGAGCAGGGCCAACAGCCTGTCGGTTGCTGGCTGGCGTCCGCTTTTCGAAAAGTGCAATGGCAAGGCCGACACGGTCCATCCGGGTTTGGCCGCTATCATCGAACGCGAACTCGACACGATCGAGCGCAACTGGCCGGACGCATTGCCGGTCGGCGTGATCCACGCGGATCTGTTTCCGGACAACGTCTTCTTCCTGAATGACAAGCTGTCGGGCCTCATCGACTTTTATTTCGCCTGCACCGATGCTTTTGCGTATGATATCGCGATCTGCCTCAATGCATGGTGCTTCGAGAGCGATCTCTCGTTCAATGTCACCAAGGCAAGGGCATTGCTGAATGGCTATAACAGTGTCCGGCCACTGACCCCGGACGAATTCGACGCCCTGCCCTTGCTGGCCCGCGGAGCCGCCTTGCGGTTTTTGCTCACGCGTCTCTACGACTGGCTCAGCGTTCCGGAAGGCGCCCTGGTAACGCCGAAAGACCCGGTCGAGTACCTGAAGAAACTGCGCTTTCACCAGGACGTCAAAACCGCGACAGCTTATGGATTGGCACAATGACCAGCGAAAACCGGGTAACAATCTATACGGACGGTGCCTGTTCGGGAAATCCAGGACCAGGTGGCTGGGGCGCGATCCTGCGCTTCGGAGAGCATGAAAAGGAGCTGTCCGGAGGCGCACCCGAAACAACCAACAACCGCATGGAATTGACGGCAGCTATTGAAGCCCTCACCGCTCTTAAACGGGCCTGTGCCGTAGACCTTTATACAGACAGCACCTATGTCCGGTCCGGGATCACCGAGTGGCTGGAGGGCTGGAAACGGCGCAACTGGAAGACCGCCAGCAAGTCGCCGGTCAAGAACGCCGATCTCTGGCAGGCGCTGGACGCCGCCCGCCAGCGTCACGATGTGAGCTGGCACTGGGTCAAGGGACACGCAGGCCACCCGGAAAACGAACGCGCCGATGAACTCGCGCGGCAGGGCATGGAGCCTTACAAGAATGGTGGTCACCAGATGGAGGATCTGCCTTGAGGGCGCTGCTTGAAAGCGATGACCCTTTAGAACAGACCGGGCTTGCCAGCCAGGGCAGCCCCTCTGAACAGATCCTGATCATGGCCAATCCGACATCGGGCGGATACCGCCCGGCATTGCTCGAAGAGGTGCGCCGCCGTCTCGCAAGCAGCGGGAAAACTGTCCGGCTTCATATGACAACGCATGCTGGCGAAATCGGCGAGCTTTGCGCGGATCCGGCTTTCGATGCAGGTACACTCGTGATTGCGGGCGGAGACGGCTCGATCAACGAAGCGCTCGCCGGATTGCAATCGCACACGAACCCGCCCGACATCGCGGTCATCCCATCGGGCACCGCCAATGTTCTGGCACTCGAGCTGCGGCTTCCAAGAACGGCAGAGGGAATTGCGAACGCGATCCTGGGAGGACACACCGTTCCGCTCCACGCCGGGCTCGCCAATGGACACCCGTTTGTGCTGATGGCCTCATCCGGTTTCGACGCCGAGGTGGTCCATGCCCTGCCCCTTGCCCTGAAGCGCCGGTTTGGAAAACTGGCCTATGTGTTGACCGCCATCCGGATCGGCTTCTCCCGGCGCTCCTCGGATCTCTCCCTTTCGGTCGACGGCAAGTCCCTGACCTGCAAATTGGCCGTTGCCACCAACGGCCGGCTCTATGGCGGCCCGTTCGAGGTCGCGCCAAACGCATCCGTCACGCGCAGCGGCTTGCAGTTGCTCGTGCTGGAAAAGGACAATCCCCTGTCAGCCTTGCGGTTTGGCCTTGCCCTGCTGATGGGCCGGGTTCACCGCGCCCGGGGCGTCAGGTTGATGAGCTTCCAACAGGCAACTTTCATGTCTCACGAACCGGCCGCCGTCCAGATCGACGGCGACCCTTTTGGAAGCACCCCGGTCACGATCGAACCGGCGTCTCATCACCTCCGGATCATCGTCCCCTGACACTGGCAAGGGGACGAAGCGCACCCGTCCCTTCAGGCTGCCGTATTGCGTTCAGACACCTTTTTCCGGAGCATCTTGCTGGCTTCATCGGCTGTCATCGGCTCGCCAAAATAGAAACCTTGCCCAAACTCGCAGCCAAGCTGGAACAGTTCCTGCGCGTCCGCTTCGTTTTCTGCCCCTTCGGCAACCACCGACATGCCCAGATCCCGGCCCATCGCGGCGATCGACCTCAGAAGCACCGGACGCGAAGCCTTGTCATTTGCCTTAACAAACGCCTTGTCGATCTTGATCGTATCGAACGGGAACCGCTGTAGATAAGCCAGCGAGGAGTGCCCGGTTCCGAAGTCATCCAGCGACAAACCCGCTCCAAGACTGCGCAGCCGCTCGAGAACTTTCGCGGAATACTCCGGGTTCGACATGACAAGAGACTCGGTCAGTTCCAGCTTCAAGGTTCCCGGTTCAAGCGACGTTCGGGACAAGATTGCTTTCACGTCGTTGATCAGGTCATGCTTCAAGAGCTGCCGCGACGAGATGTTGATCGATACGAACAGCGGTGCTTCGGTCTTGATTTCCCGTTGCCAGAACGCCAGCTGATTGGCGCCCTTGTCCAGCATGTAGAGGCCCAAATCGTTGATGAGGCCCGTTTGCTCGGCAATCGGAATGAACTCCGCCGGCGTGATCTTGCCACGCTTGGAGTGGTTCCAGCGGGCCAGAACCTCGAACCCTGCGATGGTGTGATCTTCAAGGCGGACGATCGGCTGGAAGACAACACCCAGCGTTTCCTTGCGGATCGCGTCCCTGAGATCGCTTTCCAGATCGAGAATGTTCTTTCCAAGCGGCCGGAGGATGGGCCGGAACACCTCCTGCCTGTCGCCGCCGAGGCGCTTGGCATGGTTCAGTGCGATTTCGGCATTTCCGACCAGATCCTCACCAGCCTGCTTTTCGGTCTCGTAGAGTGCGATGCCGACCGAGCAGGTCAGGAATATCTCCCGATCGCCGAAAGTGATTGGCGCCCGTACAGCTTTCCGCAGGCTGTCGGCCAGGGCCACGATCCGGTCCGGCGCCTGTTCCGAAAGCAGCACCAGACCAAACTGATCGCCGCTGACCCGGGACAGGGCGTCCTGTTCTGCAATGAGACGTCCGAGGCGCCGGGCGACGGTCAGAAGAATGCTGTCACCGGCAGACAATCCGATACTGTCATTGACCTGCTTGAACCGGTCAAGGTTCAGCAACAAGACGGTCGGCTTTGTCGCCCCGTCGGCCTTCGCCTGGGCAAGCGCGGCACGCAGCCGGTCCATGAACAGTTCGCGGCTCGGCAGTCCGGTCAGATTGTCGTGAACCGCATCATGGAGCAGGCGTTCCTCCGCTGTCCGTTCCTCGGTCACGTCGAGCAATGTCCCGACACAGCGGATGACCTCGGCATCAGCACCGATGATCGGACGGGCCCGCAAAAGGAACCAGCGGAAATGCCCGTCCTCGGCCCGTAGCCGGAAAGTTTGCGAGATCTTGCCGCGCCGTTGATCGATAACCGCGTCAAGAGTTGCGCGAAAGCGGTCCCGATCCTGAGGATGCAAGACCTCGAGCCAGTCGCGCGCCGGACCGTCGAGCGTCCCGTGCTGCAGGTTGAGCAGGTCCTCGACTTCATGGCCGGTGAATATCCGGTCCCGGTCCACATCCCAGTCCCAGATAATGTCCCCGGCCCCGGTGAGTGCCAGCGCCCGGCGCTCGACATCCGATATCAGCCCCTGTGCAATCGCCCCGCCGGCAAAGGCATGCTGCATGACGGTGAAACCGATCAGAAGCACGATCAGAACGAGCCCCCCGCCAAGCGCGGGCTGCACAATATCATTGGCCAGGGATCCGGTGATCGTCATCGAGGCACCGATCACCCATGCAATCAGCAGCACCCAGGTCGGGATCAGCATGATGGCCCGGTCATAACCCTTGAAGGCCAGAATGAGGATTGTCACGAAGCCGAGCGCTGCAATTCCGACCAGCGACACGCGGGCAACCCCGGCCGCAATGGACGGATCCCAGACGGCGACCCCCAGAAGACCGAGCAGAAGGATGAGCGTGGTCAGGGCAAGGTGCGAATAGTGGATGTTCCAGCGGTTGAGATTGAGGTAGGCATAGAGGAAGACGATCAGGCTTGCCGCCAGCAGCACCTCCGCGCTTGCCCTGTAAAGCTGATCCTCGCCCGGGCTCAGATTGAAGACCAGCCCCCAGAAACCGAAATCGATACACAGATAGGCAAGCACCGCCCAGGCAAGGGCGGCTGTTGCGGGGAACATCACCGTTCCCTTGACCACAAACAGGATTGTCAGAAAAACTGCCAGCAATCCGGAGATGCCCAGAATAATCCCGCGATAGAGCGAATAGGCGTTTACCGTTTCCTTGTAGACATCCGGCTCCCAAAGCCTCAATTGCGGCAATTCGGGTGAGTTGAGCTCGGCAACGAAGGTCACCACGGCGCCCGGGTCCAGAGTGATCAGGAACACATCCGCTTCAAGGCTTTTCTGGCGTACCGGCGCAATCCCCTGGCTTGGTGTTATCGCTTCGATCCTCGACCCGCCCAGATCCGGCCAGAAGATACTTGACCCGGCCAGCTTGAAAAACGGCGCAACCAGCAAACGGTCAATCTGCTCATCGCTTGTGTTTGCAAGCGCAAACACCGCCCAGTTGGCGTTTTCAGGATCCTTGGCAGGGACTTCGATGCGCCGGACGATCCCGTCCGGCCCCGGCGCAGTGGAGACCTGCAGACGCGGCCCGGCTTCGATATGAAGGTCGACGGCGCCGGTCAAATCCAGCGCCTCGACATCCAACGGCACCGGTATCGGTTCAAGAGCCTGCGCCGCATTGGCGCATGCAAACACAAGCAGCAGCATCATTGCTGCAGACAGGCGCGCAAAAAGGCCGCGCAAGAGTGGCAGTTTCAATTTCAACATGTCCCGACGCATCGCCGGCTTGACCGGCGTGTCACAAGAATTCTTTCAGAGTGCCCCCGACTGACGCCGGCCCCGGTTTTATCTTGGCAGCATAATCCTCCGCCAGACATGCCAGCAACAGGTGATCCTGCCAATAACCGTTTATCAGCAAATAGTTCCGCGCGTACCCTTCGCGCGTGAATCCGGCTTTTTCAAGAAGGCGCAGGGACGGGCCATTGTGAGGAAGGCAGGCGGCCTCGATCCGGTGCAGTCCCAGAACGTCAAAGCAAAACGGCTGCACCAGCGAAACGGCCGACGACATGAACCCCTTGCCAGCCTTGTCGGCCCCCATCCAGTAGCCCAGCGTCACCGATTGCGAAACGCCCCTGCGGACATTCGACAGGGTCAGCCCGCCGAGCAAGTCATCCGTCCCGGCCTGAAACAGGAGAAAGGGATGGCACTTGCCATCCCGCCGGTCGCGGGCATACCGGCGCAACCGGCGCCGGAACCCTGCCTTTGTCAGATCGTCCTTCGGCCACAAGGGTTCCCAGGGCTTGAGAAATCTGCGGCTTTCCGTCCGCAGCTCCGACCATGCCTTGAAATCATTCATTGTGGGATACCGGAGGTAAATACCCTGCCCTTCGAGGCGGTGCTCGGTTTCAGGCACGATCGATGAGCGCAGTAGCGACATGTACCCCCGGATCCCTCAATGATTACATCGCAGCTGTTCGCAATTGCGGTGTCCGCAAGAATGACGCGATTGCATCGGCAGACATGACCTGACCAACGGGACCGACAGTCGTCAATGTCGGCGTTGTTCCAAGGAATGTCTCGTTTGCAACGCGCCGGATATCTGCAGCGGTCACCGCATCGATCTTGGCAGCCACTTCATCCATCGGCAAGACCCGGCCGTGAACAAGGATCTGTCTGGCAATCTGCCCGGCACGCGCAGTCGGGCTTTCAAGAGCCATCATGAGGCCCGCCCGGATCTGGGCCCGCGAGCGGGCCACTTCCTCGTCGCGGATCGTGCTGCCGGCCGCAACCAGTTCATCCAGAATAACCGGCATCAGGGCGGGGATATCCTCTTCGCTGGTTGCCGCATGCAACCCGAACAGCCCGGTGTCGGAAAAGGCCCAATGAAAACTGTAGATCGCATAACAAAGGCCGTGCTTTTCCCGGATTTCCTGGAACAGCCTCGACGACATGCCCCCACCGAGCACGGACGCCAAAATCTGGATCGCATAGTAATCCGGAGACTTGTAGGGCCGCCCTTCAAACCCGATCAGGATTTGCGCTTCCATGAGATCCTTGACCAGGCGGTTTTCGCCGCCGTGATACCGCGCATCACAATCGGATGCCGCCGGCTCCGGATTGATCGCGTTGAACTGACGCTCTGCAAGCTCTACAAGGGCATCATGGTCCACAAGACCGGCTGCCGCCAGCACCATCTCCGGTCCGCGGTAGCGGTCCGTCAGATAACCGTTCAGGGCCTCGGACGAAAAGCCCTGCACTGTTTCCGGCGTTCCGAGGATCGGGCGTCCGATCGGCTGCCCGGGCCAAGCGGTTTCCTGAAACAGATCGAAAGCCTGATCTTCCGGGCTGTCATGCGCCGCGCCGATTTCCTGCAGGATGACATGCTGCTCCCGCTTCAACTCGGTGGGGTCAAAGGTCGAATTCTGCAGAATATCCGCAAGAAGCTCCACCGCCAGCGGAACATCTTCGGCCAGAACGCGTACATAGTAATTGGTGTGCTCGATGCTCGTCGACGCGTTGAGCTCGCCACCGACCGCTTCGATTTCCTCGGCAATCTGACGGGCTGTGCGTGTGGCCGTTCCCTTGAAGGCCATATGCTCGAGCAAATGGGTAATCCCGTTCTGGTGCGGATTCTCCGAACGGGAGCCGGTGCGGACCCAAACGCCGAGCGCTGCGGTTTTCAGATGCGGCATGCGATCGGTCACGACCGTCATGCCATTGGAAAGTGTCGAGACCCTGACTTCCATGACCTTAAACCCCGCTCGCCACGGCACGGGCGTGGTCCTGAATGAACTGCTCGACCGCACTCTGCTCAGCCGGGAGAATGGTCTGGTGCTCTTCGGCACTCATCATCGGCTTCATGCTTTCGGGAAGCTCCGGCCTAACACCGCATACCGCTTCGACTGCATCGGGGAATTTTGCCGGATGCGCCGTACCCAGAACGATCATCGGGGCCGCACTGTCCAGATGGGATTGGGCAACATGAACGCCAATCGCAGTGTGCGGGTCGAGAAGATACCCGGACCGGTCCAGCGTTGTCTTGATGGCCGCAGCAGTTTCCGTTTCGTCACAGCTTCCCGCAGCAAAACGCTCACGCATGGCCGCCAATGGTCCATCGGCGATATCGAACCGCCCGGATTGGGTCAGCCGGTTCATCAGCCCTCGAATGGCATCACCGTCACGGTTGTAGACTTCGGACAAGAGCCGCTCGAAGTTTGAGGATATCTGGATATCCATGGAGGGCGACATGGTCGCGGACACGCCGCGCATTTCATAGGTTCCACTTGAAAGCGTGCGCGCGAGAATATCGTTTCTGTTGGTCGCAACGACCAGTTTCTCGATCGGCAGACCCATTTTCATTGCGGCATACCCGGCAAAGATATCGCCGAAATTGCCGGTCGGCACGGTAAAGGACACAGGGCGGTGCGGTGCGCCAAGCGCAGCTCCGGAGACGAAGTAATAGACAATCTGCGCCAGGATCCGCGCCCAATTGATCGAATTGACGCCGGAGAGCACCACCCGGTCCCGGAACGCGAAATTGTTGAACATGCCTTTGACGATCGACTGGCAATCGTCAAAATTGCCTGTCAGGGCAAGCGCATGAACATTGTCATCCGTCGGCGTGGTCATCTGCCGGCGCTGCACGGACGAGACCCGTCCATCGGGAAACAGGATGAAAATGTCGGTTCGCGCCCGGCCCCGGAACGCCTCGATCGCGGCCCCGCCGGTATCCCCCGATGTCGCTCCGACGATTGTCGCACGAAGTCCGCGCTCTTCCAGAACGTGATCCATCAACAGTCCGAGGAGTTGCATGGCAACATCCTTGAAGGCGAGGGTCGGACCGTGAAACAGTTCCAGCACAAAGGCGTTGTTGTCGATCTGGACCAAAGGCGTCACCGCCTTGTGGCGGAAACCCGCGTAGGCCTTTTCGATCATCGGCTTCAAAACGTCATCGGCAATTGTTCCGCCAATGAACGGCCGGATCACCTCGAACGCGACCTCGGAATAAGGTCTGCCGGCAAACGACGCGATGGTTTTCTCGTCAAGCGTTGGCCAGGTTTCCGGCAGGTAGAGACCGCCATCGCGGGCCAGGCCTTGCAGAAGTACATCAGGGAAATCGAGAATCGGTGCCTCGCCGCGCGTACTGAAGTATTTCACCGCGGACTCGCCTCCAAGTGAGTTGTTATTGTTTGAAGGGCAGCCCTTCAGAGCGGCCACCCTAGTCCAATCGGGATCGGATTTAAACAATTCCATGACAGTTGCCAGCAAAGTTTATGTCACGGAAAGCTGGCGGACGCCGGTTTCGCCGCGCCTGACGTGGACGACCAGTCCGGTACCGGCTTGATGAAGGCGCTTCAGGCGTGCCCGGCCTCTCCATAAAGCATGGCCGGATCGACACCCAGCGCGCTCAGGGCTTTGTGCCACTTGTTGTCAAACTCGGTGTCGAACAGGATCGCCTTGTCCGCATCGCTCGTGAGCCAGCCATTCGCCTGAATTTCCTTTTCAAGTTGGCCCGGCGCCCACCCCGAATAGCCCAGGGCGAGTATCGCATGCTCCGGTCCGGATCCGTCCGCAATTGCCTTAAGGATTTCAAGTGTTGCTGTAAGGCAGACCCCGTTGGCAATTTCCAGCGTTGACTGCTCAAGCACGTAATCGTCGGAATGCAGCACAAAACCGCGCTCGACCTCCACTGGCCCTCCCTTGAACACATTCATGTTGCTGACCTTTGACGGCAACCGGATGGCAGTTTCATCATTCAGGATATCGAGCTGGAGCAAAAGATCCTTGAGCGACAGGTGCCTTGCAACCTGATTGAGAACCAGACCCATCGCTCCCTGATCGGAATGGGAGCACATGTAGATGACCGAATTCTCGAAACGGCCATCCGCCATATTCGGCATGGCAATCAAGAATTTCCCTTCAAGGGAATCTGCTGCAGGCAAGTTTGCCATAGTCATCTCTCCGTCACTTGGACCAGAAGGAGCCCTCTGAAAAGAGTACAGCCTGAAGCATCAGTTGTTAATGCCTTGTCAAAAAACAATGCATGGAGGCCGGACCTCACAAAAACATAACGCAGATATGACGCACCCCCACCGCGTGTTGACGTGACGGATCGACGCGGATTGGTTATGGAGTCCGCATGAAAAAGAAGATCCTTCGAGCACTGACCATCGGCTTTCTGATGATGCCCGTTCCCGCACTTGCCCTTACGACAGACTGGGTCGAGGTCAAGGGTGGTGCCGTGCGCCTGATCATTGACGGCGAACGCGAAGGCACCGCTTATCGCGGCGGCGTCGAGTTCATGCTTGAACCGGGCTGGCACACCTATTGGCGCTTTCCCGGGGAAGCCGGGATCCCTCCGCAGTTCGATTGGGACGGGTCTGCCAACCTCGCTGATATCGACATCCGCTATCCTGTGCCGGAGCGCTATGACGACGGATTTTCGACATCCATCGTCTATCATGACGGGATCGTCCTGCCCTTCTTTGCCGAACCGGAAGACCCCGGCAAACCGCTTGATCTTGACCTCAACCTGTTCTTCGGCGTGTGCAACGAGATCTGCGTTCCCGGTGACGCGCGCTTTGCCGTGACGCTCAAGCCGGAGCTAGAGAAGGATTCGCTCGCAAGACGGCTGATTGAGCGGGACCTTGAAAATGTCCCGCAAGCAGCGTCCCAGACAGCCTCTTGGCAATTCGAAGTGACCCGTAACTCTGCCAGTGACAAGCCTTCCCTATCCATCTCGGCCAATATTCCGGACGACTCTCATGCTGTAGAACTGTTCGCTGCAGGTCCCGAGGGATCCTATATCGGGGTTCCCAAACTCGGCAGTCACGTGAACGGCGTCGCTATCTGGGAGCTGTCAAGCAGCGGCCTTCTTTCGGGACCAAACGGCAAAACCTATCTTGACCTCGTGCTGATTCAGGATGGGCGGGGAACAGAGACCCGGATCGACCTGCCGGATGACAGCTTGAAATAATTGCCGGAACACGCTTCCCCGAACGTCTCCAAGACCCTATGTCGGTTGTCGCGGCCTTGTGCCGCAATCCGTGTGTTTAGGAGATTTCGCAATGAGCCTTAAAGTTGGGGACCAAATCCCGGACGTAACCTTCAAAACCATGACGGCGGACGGGCCGGCAGAGGTGTCAAGCAAAGACCTGTTCGGCGGCAAGACGGTGGTCCTGTTCGGGGTTCCGGGCGCCTTCACCCCGACCTGCCACATGAACCATCTTCCCGGCTTTATCGAACACGGCGACACCATCAAGTCCAAGGGCGTTGACGAAATCGCCGTGGTGTCCGTGAACGATGTCTTTGTGATGGATGCCTGGGCAAAGGCATCGAACGGCTCTGGCGGCATCACCTTTCTCGCCGACACGGCTGCCGACTTCGCGAAGGCCGCAGGCCTGGCTCTCGACGCGCCGATCTTCGGACACACGCGGGCACAGCGGTTTGCCCTGATTGCAAAGGACGGCGAAGTGACCTTCCTGAGTGTCGAGGAAAACCCGGGCGAAGCGAATGCGACCGGTGCGGCAGCCGTGCTCGAGGCGCTCAACTAGACTGACCCCGGTCAGAGACACGTAGGCTGAAGCCGGTCAAATACGAGAACGAAACGGGAGCCCGGTGCTCCCGTTTTTTTGGGGCTCCCGCTTTTATTACGTCCCTTCACGGCTCGGTCTGAGTATCGCCAACGCATACGTCAGGAATACGCCCAGAAGCGTTGCCGCCAGTCCGAACCATGTCAGGGCATAGCCCAAATGATCGTTCTTGAACCGGACAACGGTTTCCCCGGCTTGAGGAAGCCCGGACGCAGGGGTGAACCCGGCGTCGAGATCGATGCTGTAAGGCGCAAGCCGGGCGGGCGGTATGCCAAGGGCATCGGCCATCGCATCGGTGTCCCGTGCAAACCAGATCCTGGTGTCCGGATTGGGCGCAGGCGTCGTCCAGTTGGGCTTTTCCGAAAGCCGCAGCAGGCCGGTCAGGCCGACCGATCCTGAGGGAGGTTGCAGAATAGCCGACATGTCAGCCTCCGACAGTCCTTGCGGTACGAAGCCCCGGTTGACCATCACAACCCACCCACCTTCGGTCTGGAATGGCGCGTAGACCATGTAGCCGGGGCCGTCGAAGTGCCCATTGGGTTTGGTCAGGGATGTGTAATAGAGAGCCGCGCCGCTTTCGAAATGGCCGGTCAGCTTTACATGCAGGTAGTCGTAAGCCGCTGCATCTGCCGCAGCCCAGTTCTGTGGATCGGGTGCGGGTACCGGCGGTTTGTTCACGTCGGCGGCGACCTTGGCAATCAGGTCGTCCTTCCAGGCCAGCCGGTCCAACTGCCAGAAGCCCAGATTGAGCAGGATCGCAAGGCAAACAAGCGTTGCAAGCGCTGGCCACAGCACGCGCCGCCATGCGGACCTGAACTTCCCCTGGACGGTCGTATTATCCGTCAAGCTCACCTTCCTTCGCATTGTTCTTGTATTGCAGCCCGATCATGACGCCCTTGAGCGGACGCAGGATTCCGGCAGCCAGGATCACGGTCAGCGGTAACCACAGGACCAGATGCAGCCATATCGGTGGCTGATAGGAAAGTTCGACCGCCAGAACCAGGCCAACGACAATAAAGCCGACGATCATGATGACGAAGACGGCCGGTCCGTCACCGCTGTCGGCAAAGTCCAGATCAAGGCCGCATGCGGCACATGACTTTCTCACCGACAAAAACCCGTCAAAGAGCTTTCCATGACCACAGCGGGGACATTTGCCGGACGCCCCGCAGACAAACGGATTGACCGGCGGAAACTGTGCCTTGTCTTCCATGCGCGCCTCCCGGGGTTACAGCCATGTTCCAAAAAACAAAGCGCCCGGACCGAACCCGGCCGGGCGCTTGATTTGCAATCGTGCCGGACTGGTTAGTGTGCCGGCGGTGCGCCTGCGCCCCAGATATAGATCGCGACGAACAGGAACAACCAGACCACATCGACAAAGTGCCAGTACCAGGCAGCGGCCTCGAAGCCGAAATGTTTCTGCGGCGAGAAATGCCCGGCCAGCGCACGCCCCAGACACACAGCCAGGAAGATGGTGCCGACAAGGACGTGGAAGCCGTGGAATCCGGTCGCCATGTAGAAGGTCGCACCGTAGATGTTGCCGCCGAAGCCGAACGCCGCGTGGGTGTACTCATAGACCTGAACGATCGAGAACAGGATGCCGAGCATCACAGTCAGTGCCAGCCCCCACTTCACGCCGTCACGGTCATCATGCAGCAAAGCATGGTGCGCCCAGGTGACCGTTGTGCCCGAACACAGCAGGATCAGCGTGTTGAGCAGTGGCAGATGCCAGGGGTCGAATGTCGCGATGCCTTCCGGCGGCCAGACACCACCTGTTGCTTCGGCGCGGGCGTAGTTGATCGCTTCACCTGCGAACAGGGCCGCATCGAAATAGGCCCAGAACCATGCAACGAAGAACATCACTTCGGAGGCAATGAACAGGATCATGCCATAGCGCAGGTGCAGGTTGACCACGCGGGTATGATGGCCTGCGCGCGACTCGCGGATCGTGTCCCGCCACCAGCCGTACATGGTGTAAAGAACGACCAGCATGCCGACGGCGAACAGGCCCCAGCCTGTCAGGTCGATGCCGAACAGGACAAATTCGGAACCCTGCGCCAGGCGCATGAAGCCGATCGCGCCAAGCGCGAGAATGAATGCCCCGACAGACGCCAGAAACGGCCAGGGTGACGGTTCTACCAAATGGTAGTCGTGATTTTTGGTGTGTGCCTCAGCCATTGGCTTGCTCCCCAACGCAATCAGGACCGCGGAGTTTTTGCAGCGGTGTCATAGTTTCGTTTCGGCAGCCGCGTCGACACGCGCTGCAACCGGTTTTGTCGGTGTTTCCACCGGGAAAAATGTATAGGACAGGGTTATTTCTTTCACGTGCGCCAGTTCAGGGTCTTCATCCATCGCAGGATCGACAAAGAACACAACAGGCATTTCAACGCGCTCACCCGTCTCGAGCGGCTGCTCGGTAAAGCAGAAGCAGGCAATCTTGTTGAAGTAGGCGCCTGCGGCCAGCGGCGTGACGTTGAACGTCGATGACCCGACATTCGCCAACTCGCCGTTGTTCTGGGCGATGTAGGCCAATTGAGCCGTTTCACCCATGCGAAGGGTTACAGAGCGCTGTTCGGGCTTGAACGACCACGGCAGCTTCGGGTTGACGTTCCCATCGAAGCGCACCGTGATCTTGCGATCTATCACCCGGTCACTTTCCGCTTCCGCGATCTGGGTTGTTCCGCCGAACCCCGTCACACGGCAAAACAGATCGTAGAGTGGAACCGCCGCATAAGCCGCACCCACCATTCCGGCGAACAAGCCAGCGCAGGCAAGCGCAACCTTGGCATTGCTCCGGTTTGCAGTCTTCTGGCTGTGGTTCTGTTCAGTCACACGAACACCTCTAGAGCGCACGATTCATGATATCGGGACCCATTTTCACAATGGTCACCACGTAGAACAGGACAACCAGCGCTCCGAGAACGCATGCAATCGCAATCGAACGCCCACGGCGCTTCTTTGCCTGCTCTGGCGTGAGTTTCACGCCCTTGTCAGCCTTTTTGGTCATCCCATGATCCTTCCGGCAATGCTTTCGACAAACAGAAGCGCGAACAAAAGGAACAGGTAGGAAATCGAATACTTGAACAGGCGCAAGGTGGCCTTGCGTGCCACGTCGCCGTCCCGCTTCCGCCAGACGTCATAGGCGAGCCAGACGAAGGCTACGCCGAGAGCGGCTGACGCAACACCGTAGGCAATGCTTGCATATCCCAGCAGGAAGGGCGCAACACCGATCGGTGCCAGCAAAAGGGAATAAACCAGAATCTGGTGACGGGTCGACGTTTCGCCGGCCACCACCGGCAGCATCGGGACGCCAGCCGTTTCGTAGTCGCCCTTCTTGAACAGCGCGAGCGCCCAGAAATGCGGCGGTGTCCACATGAAGATGATCAGGAACAGCACAAAGCTTTCAAGGCTGACATCGCCTGTGACCGCCGCCCAGCCGATCATGGGCGGAAAGGCACCGGCTGCCCCGCCAATCACGATGTTTTGCGGCGTCGAGCGCTTGAGCCACATCGTGTAAACAACGGCATAGAAGAAGATGGTGAACGCAAGAAACGCGCCTGCGAACCAGTTCACGAGCAGCCCGAGGATAACGACGGATCCGATGGAGAGCGTCATGCCGAAGGCCAGTGCTTCCTCCGGTGTCACCTTTCCGGCCGGGATGGGACGCTTGGCCGTGCGCGACATGACACGGTCGATATCCGCGTCGTACCACATGTTGAGCGCACCGGATGCCCCGGCGCCGACGGCGATACACAACAGGGCGACAGCTGCCAAGACCGGGTGAAGCGTTCCCGGTGCCAGCATCATGCCGACAAAGGCCGTGAAAATGACCAAGGACATGACACGCGGTTTCAACAGCGCGACATAGTCCCCAACCGACCCCATGCCACCATCCCAGGTGGCATCGTCTGTCAATAGTTCCTGGCGCTCTGCGAGCGACATGGGCGCGTCCCTTATTGTTCTCAACGCCGCCATGTTCTGCTCGGCAGATACGGGGGGCGTCCTTTTCATGGTGTGCACCGCGCCCCTATCCGGCGCGGTGCGATTTCGTCAGGCGGCAAGCCGCCTGTTGCGCAAGATTACCTGATGCGCGGCAAGGTTTCGAACTGGTGGAACGGCGGCGGAGAAGACAGGGTCCACTCCAGGGTCGTTGCACCTTCACCCCACGGATTGTTGCCGGCAACACGCTTGCGCATAAAGGCTTCGACAATGCCGTAGATGAACACCAGGACCGCAAAGGCCGAGATGTAGGATCCGATGGAGGACACGAAGTTCCAGCCGGCAAGCGCATCCGGATAGTCGGCATAGCGGCGCGGCATGCCGTTCAGCCCCAGGAAGTGCTGCGGGAAGAACACCAGGTTCACACCGATGAAGGTGATCCAGAAGTGTGCCTTGCCGATCGTCTCATTGTACATGTACCCGAACATTTTCGGGAACCAGTAGTACCAGGCGGCGAAGATCGCGAACACGGCACCCAGTGACAGAACGTAGTGGAAGTGAGCCACGACGTAGTAGGTGTCATGGAAAGCACGGTCGAGACCGGCATTGGCGAGCTGCACACCTGTCACACCACCAACGGTGAACAGGAAGATGAAGCCGATCGCCCAGACCATCGGGGTGCGGAACTCAAGCGATCCGCCCCACATGGTCGCGATCCACGAGAAGATCTTCACACCGGTCGGTACCGCGATCACCATGGTGGCCGCCACGAAATAGGCCTGGGTCTCGGACGACATGCCGACCGTGTACATGTGGTGCGCCCACACGATGAAGCCGACCACACCAATCGCAACCATGGCGTAGGCCATGCCGAGGTAACCGAAGATCGGCTTGCGGGCAAAGGTGGAGATGATGTGGCTGATGATGCCGAAGCCCGGCAAGATCAGGATGTACACTTCCGGGTGGCCGAAGAACCAGAACAGGTGCTGGAACAGGACCGGGTCACCGCCGCCGGAGGCATCGAAGAAGGTCGTGCCGAAGTTGCGGTCCGTCAGCAGCATGGTGATGGCACCAGCCAGAACCGGCAGGGACAGCAGCAGCAGGAATGCGGTGATCAGGACCGACCATGCAAAAAGCGGCATCTTGTGCAGGGTCATGCCCGGCGCGCGCATGTTGAAGATCGTCGTGATGAAGTTGATCGCACCCAGAATCGACGAGGCACCCGCAATGTGCAGCGACAGGATCGCAAGATCCATTGCAGGCCCCGGCTGGCCGGAGGTCGACAAGGGCGGATAGATCGTCCAGCCACCGCCAACACCGTTCCCCCCCGGAGGACCCTCGACGAACAGCGACAGGATCAAAAGCAGGAAAGCCGGCGGGAGCAGCCAGAACGAAATGTTGTTCATCCGCGGGAACGCCATGTCCGGCGCCCCGATCATGATCGGCACGAAATAGTTCGCATAGCCGCCGATCATTGCCGGCATGACCATGAAGAAGATCATGATCAGACCGTGAGAGGTCGTGAACACGTTGAATGTGTGCGGATTTGAGAAAATCTGCATGCCCGGTTCTTGCAGTTCCAGGCGGATACCGACGCTGAGTGCGCCGCCTACGATCCCCGCGAAAATCGCGAAGAACAGATACATGATACCAATATCTTTGTGATTGGTCGAATAGACATACCGGCGCCACCCCGTCGGATGATCATGCGCTGCATGTATATCGGTCGCAGCCATTGAGTGCTCCCTCGTTAAGCCCTGACCGCGCCGGAAGACAATCTTCGGCGCGGCATCAAATTACGTCGCCAACCGCGTCAGTTGGTGGCGGCAGTTTCTTGCCCGGTCGCTTTGGCGGCTGCGAGCTTCTTGTTCTTTTCAGCGTTGATCGATGCCATCAGCTGCTTGTTGGCAACATCCAGATCTTCCTGGGCAGCGTTTGCCCACTGCTTGTATTGCTCCGGCGTCACGACACGAATCGCAATCGGCATGTAGTAATGCAGGATACCACAGAGTTCCGAACACTGGCCGTAGTAGACACCGGTTTCACGAGCGTGGAACCAGGTCTCGTTCAAACGGCCCGGGATCGCGTCGATCTTGACGCCCATCGAAGGCATCGCGAACGCGTGGATCACGTCTGCGGCGGTGACCTGAAGGCGCACGGTGGTGTCGACCGGAACAACCATTTCATAATCGACGGCCAGCAAACGCGGGACTTCGGCCAGCGGCACGCCCCGTTCATCAGCAACTTCCTGACGCGCTGCCTTGTCGGCTTCCGGATCACTCGTATCCCCGATCGGATAGGAGCTGAATTCCAGATCGTTCATGCCTTCGTCAGTGTACTCATAGCCCCAGTACCACTGGTAGCCGGTCGCCTTGACGGTCATGTCGTATTCCGGAATGTCGAGCTGCTTGTAGAGCAGGCGGAACGACGGAATCGCGATCACGACCAAGATCAGGATCGGAACCACAGTCCAGATCACCTCGATCGCGGTGTTGTGCGAAGTCCGCGAGGGGACCGGATTACGGTCTGCGCGGAATTTCACGCCCACATAGATCAGCAGCGCCAGAACGAACAGCGTAATGACGGTGATAATCACCAATGTGAAACTATTGAACCACGTAATGTCATCCATCACGCTTGAAATCGAATTTTGCAACCCCAATTGCCAAGGTGACATACCACCATCACTGGCAAATGCTGCGGTGGCGGCAGCCGCGCTGGCACCAGTAGCCGTTGTCATAGTCAAGAGACGTTTGAAGATCGACTTCACGTCCACGCTCCCTTCCCTCATCCGCCGCAGCTGGGCGGCATACGTAATTTCGCGAACCCGTAGCGGTTCTGTCCCCGTCCGGTCAATGGGCTGTTTTCGCCGCTCAACAAACCGTCAGCCGCCGGAAATCCGCTCTTGTTGCGGAATTGTAATCGCAAACACGGACTTAGCGCGACGGGACGATAGGAGTAAGCGGCGATCTGCCGCACTCTTGCCCTGACACATTTCCGGCGCACAAAAACCACAAGAAACGTCTATCTGCAACGGGTATGAAGCGATTCCGGCGGTGGAATCGTGTTGACAAAGATTGATCGATATCAATGACGGCGCAAAACCGGTGCAAACTCGAGAATTGACGTCCCTGGACGCCGATGCGGACTGGTCAGGCCGACCGCGATGCGGCAAAGTCCATCCCCGTGTTCTGTCGTGATTCGGCGGCCCCTATTTGTTACAATAGCGATTATAAGATGTTGGAGGACGCCTTGTTCATCCGCCCCGCCCCCTGCTCTTCTGCTGCCCGGTCTGGTGGTAAAACCGGACTGCACCGGCTGCTCAGGTTTGTTGCCACGGCTCTGATCGCGGTGGGGCTCCCGCTCGCAGCCCCCGGAACCGCATTTTCCCAGGGCGAAATCAAGTCGACACATGGCGACTGGCAGATGCGGTGCGACACGCCTCCGGGTGCTTCCGGCGAACAATGCGCCCTGATCCAGAACGTCACCGCAGAAGACCGGGAAAATGTCGGCCTGTCGGTGATCGTGCTGAAAACGGCTGAAAAACAGGCCAGGATACTGCGGGTTCTGGCACCGCTCGGGGTTCTTTTGCCCAATGGCCTGGGTCTCAGGGTGGACGACGCCGACATCGGACGCGCCGGGTTTATCCGCTGCCTGCCGAATGGCTGCATCGCCGAAGTCATCTTCGAGGATGACCTTCTGGACAAGATGAAGGCCGGCAATCAGGCAACCTTCATCATCTGGCAAACACCGGAGGAAGGCATCGGCATTCCGATTTCCCTGAGAGGGTTTTCAGCCGGTTACGAAGCCCTGCCTTAAAACCTGTTCAGGTGGCGCGGGCGCAGCGCCGCCTTCCTTCTTGCCAGGACCGCCCTCAGGTGTCCGGTCCTCCGGCAGGATTGTTTGGCGCTTTGTGTGACTGGCGCGGCGTCACAGCATGCAGCCGGTCGCTTCCGGCATGAATGCCCTGCTTGAGCTGCAATTCCAGCCGTTCCCGATCCCGGCGCCGGACATCCTCTTCGATCTCCTGGATCCGGTCAGCAGGCGTTCCAAGCGCCTCCAAAGCAGCGCGGCCGAAGGCGATACTCGATTCGAAGGTTTCCCTGATCTGGAAGTCGACGCCTTGCCGGGTCAACTCCATGGCATGTGCACGGTCGGTCGCGCGGCAAAACAGGCGCGCATCCGGGAACCCGTGCCGGATCAGGTCGATGGATTTGCCCATCACCTGATCGTTTTCGATACACATGGCGATCAGCGCGGCTTTTCCCGCTCCTGCAGCCGCCAGCACATCGGACCGGGTCGCATCACCATAGTAGACCCGGTAGCCAAGCTTGCGCGCATCCGCAATCCGGTCCGGGCGGTTGTCGATTGCCGTGATCTCCAGCCCCTCCGAAGTCAGGATCTGCGCCACCATCATCCCGAACCGGCCAAATCCGATGACAAGGACCGTCGGCGCAGCCTCTTCGAAACTCTCGACAACCGGGTTCTCGACCCCTTTCTCCTTCAACCTCTCTGCCACGAGGTCGAGTGTCAAACATGCGACGGGCGTCATGATCATGGTCAGGATCACAACCGCGTTCAAAACGTTGGCGGTCTGGAAATCAAAGATCTGGAACGAAACGGCCGCGGTGAACAGGACAAAGGCAAACTCTCCGCCTTGCGGCAGGGTGACCGCGATCCGGAAGGCATCTGTGATCGGGGATCCGGTGATCCGGGCCAGACCCCAAAGAAAGATCCCCTTGACCAGCATGACCACCACAACGCCGCCAAGAACAAACCAGATGTTTTCGGCAAGCACCTGAAAATTCAGCGTCATGCCGACCGCAACAAAAAACAGCCCCATCAGCAGGGATCTGAACGGCTCGATATCCGCTTCGAGCGTGTGCCGGAAGCTGGATTCGGCAAGCAGCACACCGGCCAGAAATGCTCCGAGGGCCATGGACAGCCCCACCGCGTGCATCACTCCGGCACTGCCAAGGGCGACAAGCAGGGCCGCCGCAAGCATCACTTCACGGGCACGGCTGGCCGCGAGGAACAAGAACAGCGGCGAAGCGAGATACCGGCCCGCCAGAACAACGCCCGCAACGGCGCCAAGGATCGTAACCACTTCCGTGAACACTTCGCCGCTCGTGGATGCACCGGAGCCCGGTGCAAGGATCGCCACCATGGCCAGCAGCGGGACAATCGCTATGTCCTGCAGAAGCAGAATGCCAAATGCCCTTTGGCCATAAGCGGATGAAAATTGCCCGCGCTCCTGCAGGATCTGAAGCGCAAATGCGGTCGAGGACAAGGCCAGACCAAATCCGGCCACAAGGGCTGCATCGCGCGGTGTACCGATCAGCAAGGCGATGCCGCTGAGGACCAGCCCGGTCAGCACGACCTGCGCGGTTCCGAGCCCGAAAATGTCACGCCGCATGCGCCAGAGTTTTTTGGGGTCCAGCTCGAGCCCGATCACGAACAGAAGCAGAACCACACCCAATTCCGCAACATCCAGAACCGATTCGCCACTTCCGAAAAAGCCGAACCCGAACGGTCCGATGGCAGCGCCTGCGGCCAGATAACCAACGACGGACCCAAGCCCGAGACGCTTCGACAAGGGCACTGCGACAACACTTGCTGCCAGCAGAATGATTGATTCACTAAAAAACGGAGGAGCGCTTTCCGCAGCCATGCTCATTCCCGGACTGATGCGAAACGGGCCGCACGCGGCCCGCCGACAAACTGATTTTCTTGTGGGTAGTCTAGCCGGGATTTAGCGCAATTTCGTTGAGAAATCGCAACTGCCTGTCCCGAGTTTTTCCTGCTCAAGGCAAAGAAAAAAAGCCCAAGCATAGTCCAACCCGGTCAAGCCTCCGGCCCGTTCCGCAGACACGCACCGAAATCGCGTCAAACAGCGGTCCCGCCAACGGTGAGACCGTTGATCAACATCGAAGGCTGGCCGACGCCGACCGGCACGCCCTGCCCCTGTTTGCCGCAGGTTCCAATGCCCGGATCCAGCTTCATGTCATTGCCGATCATCCCGACACGGGTCAGCGCGTCCGGGCCGTTACCGATCAGCATGGCGCCCTTGACCGGAGCCCCGACCTTGCCGTTTTCGATCTTGTAGGCCTCGGTGCAGGAAAACACGAACTTGCCCGACGTGATATCGACCTGGCCGCCACTGAATGACACCGCATAGATCCCGTCCTTGACCGACCCCAGGATCTCAGCCGGATCCTTGTCGCCGGACATCATCACCGTGTTGGTCATGCGCGGCATCGGGATATGGGCAAAGGACTGGCGGCGGCCGTTGCCGGTGGGATCCATGCCCATGAGCCGTGCATTCTGGCGGTCCTGCATGTAGCCGGTCAGAATACCGTCCTCGATCAGCACGGTGCGTGCAGCCGGTGTGCCCTCGTCATCAACGGTCAGCGACCCGCGCCGGTCCGGGATTGTCCCATCATCGACAATGGTGACCCCGGGCGAAGCGACACGCTCTCCCATCAACCCGGCAAAGGCGGATGTCTTCTTGCGGTTGAAGTCGCCTTCAAGGCCATGCCCGACCGCTTCATGAAGCAGGATGCCCGGCCATCCGGCACCCAAAACGACATCCATCGTGCCCGCGGGGGCCGGAACGGCTTCGAGATTGACCAGCGCCTGACGCAGCGCCTCGTCCACGGCCGCCTGCCAGTTTTCTTCCGTGATGAAACGCTCGAACCCTTCGCGCCCGCCGCAGCCATGGCTACCGCTTTCCTGACGCTGATCGTCCCCGGCCACCACGCTCACCCGAAGCTGCACCATGGGCCGCACATCGCGGACAAAATGGCCGTCGGCGCGCAGGATCTGAACCACCTGCCAGCTTCCGGCCAGGCTCGCCGTCACCTGCCGGACCCGCGGGTCTCTCGCCCGGGCAAACGCGTCGATTTCCTGAAGAAGCTTGACCTTGTCCTCGAAATTCGGCGCGGCCAGGGGATTGATATCGCTGTAAAGAGACCGGTTTGTGCGCGCAGGGGCTGCGGCATAGCTGCCGGAATGCCCCGACTTGACGGCCTGGATTGCGTCAGTCGCCCGTTTCAAGGCCGCCTCGGAGATGTCCCCGCTATGGGCATAGCCAGCCGCATCTCCGACAACCGCCCTGAGCCCGAAGCCTTGAGAAGTGTCGTAGTTGGCAGCCTTGAGCCGGCCGTTGTCGAAGGTCAGGCCTTCCGATTGACGATACTCGACAAACAACTCTCCGTCATCGGCTCCTCCAAGCGCAGCTTCGGTGATTTTCCTGGCGCGCTCGAGCCCCAGGCCCGAAGCTTCAATCAGGTCGATCGGCGTGTCGGTCATGAGAGGCTCCTAGAATGTCCGTTGGTTCGCCCTGCTTTTGCCACTTAAACAGGGACAGGAGCAAGCACATGATTTAGAGTTAGAAGATAGGTGTATCGGCGGAAATGTCATTGCCCGCCGGAAATCGGCAGAAGATATTTGCCGGGATGGGTTGCCCTGCTGGCTGAGCGTACCTAAAAACCCGAAAACTCTTGAAGAATGTCAGGCCATGAACAGATACGAAAATCCCAGGATTCCCAGTGAAGCACGTGTGCGCTACCTCGACGGGGACTATCAGGTCGAAACGCCGGGAACCTTTGTTCGTTGCGCCGTTACAGGTGTCGCCATTCCGCTTGATGAGTTGAAATACTGGTCGGTAGAGCGGCAGGAAGCCTATGTCGACGCAACAGCTTCGCTCAAGCGCTATCAGGAAAACTAGACTTTTTGTCCGGCACTCTTGCTGTCGGCTGCAGCTTGGTCAATCAGCTGCAAGAGATGTTCCGGGGCATCAATCTCCATCTCGACTTCGAAGACGTCGGTGCATTCCAACAGTTTCCGGAATGCATCGCCGGTCATGCCGCGCAACCGCATCATGTCTTTTGAGGTTGTAATCAGTCGCGCGCAGGTGTCCGCAGATCTCGTGATCAGGTGCCCCGCATCCTTTGCGCTAAAGGCATGATGATCGGGAAAGGCAATCTGCTCCACGACGTCCACACCCCGTTCTTCCAAAGTCGCGAAGAATTTCTGTGGTCGGCCAATCCCCGCAAAGGCGATGTATCTGCCTTCCAACACTGGACCGGATTTGGGCACGAGCTGCGCGTGAAACACCCGCAGCCCCAGTTTGGATGCCAGACCGATTGTGCCGGAGACCGCCCCTGCATCGGAATATGGCGAACCAACCACGACAAGACTGTCGGCTTTCAGGATTTGACGGGAGAGCGGCGCACGCAACGGCCCGGCCGGAACACACCGGCCGTTCCCGGTCCCGACATGCCTGTCGACCAGAACGATCGACAAGGTCTTGAACAGGCTCGGATTCTGAAACCCGTCATCCATCAGGATGATGTCCGGCCCGCGTTTTTCGAGCTGAGCCGCCCCTTGAACACGATCAGCAGAGATAACCGTCGGCGCAATCCCGGCCAGCAAGAGCGCTTCGTCCCCGACCTGACCGGCGTGGTGCTTTTCGGGATCGACCAGAAGCGGGCCGCGCTCGGTGCCGCCATACCCCCGGAGCAAAAAGGCCGGGCGTTTGCCGTGTTGGATCAACAACTCCGCCAGCTTGATCGAAAACGGGGTCTTTCCCGTTCCTCCAACCACAAAGTTGCCGATACATATCACGGGCACTTTTGATCTGGCCTTGTGCGGCTGGAACATGCGCCACGCCGTGATCGTGCCGTAAACGAACCCGACCGGCGCCAGCAGTCGAGACCAAAGGCCCGGTGTGCTTTTCCACCAAAACGAAGGAGCGGATTTCATCATGACCGGGACCTTGCCCGAAGATCAAGGATCGGAGCGAGCGCCTCAAATGTCCGTTCCAGAGCCCCTTGCCCGGTCTCCACGATCTTTCGAGCCCGGCCGGCAATATCACGGGCCAGTTCGGGCTTTTGCAACAGTTCAAGCACCCGGCCATATAGCTGATCCCCGTCCTCAATCCGGATCACGGCCTCGCCATTCGAGAGAAGCCAGTAAATGTCCCTTTGATTGTGGAGGTTCGGCCCGGTGATCAGCGCGGTTCCCGCGCGTGCGGCCTCAAGCGGATTGTGGCCGCCGGCGTCCGTAAATGATCCGCCCAGGAATGCAAAAGGCGCGACCGCATAAAACAAGGCCATCTCACCAACCGTATCTGCCAGATAGGCCTGTATAGACCGCTCTACAGACGCCACCTCCGTCCTTTTTGTGCTGGCAAGGCCTTGCGCCAAAGCTTGTGACAAGATGCTGTCAGCCCGTTCCGGATGACGCGGCACAAGGATCAGAAGAAGGTCAGGATAGACTTCAAGCAGCTTGCGATGCGCCTGAAGCACGTAGCCGTCCTCCCCCGGATGGGTCAGGGCTGCCAACCAAACGGAACGTTGTCCAATGTCCTGCTCCAGCTTGGCAAGTTCGGCCTCGTTTGGCGGCGCAAGACGGGCATCGAATTTCAGGTTTCCGGATGTTTCGACCAGCCGGCAACCAAGTTCGTCAAACCGCTCCGCATCGCCCGGGCTTTGTGCCAGCACAAGGTCGAAACAGCCAAACAGCCCCTTTGCAGACGCCCCCAACTTCTTCCAGGACCCGAAGGACTTGTCGGACATGCGCCCGTTCAAAAGCACAAGCGGGATCCCGCGCTGTTTGACCGCCAGGAATGTTGCCGGCCAGATTTCAGATTCAACGGTCATGGCAAGGTCTGGCCGCCAATGATCCAGGAACCGGGAAATGACCGAGGGGGAATCGTAGATGCCGAACTGGTGGACCGCCCCTGACGGCAGCCGCTTGGCCGCCAATTCGGCCGAGGTTCTCGTCACAGTGGTCAAAAGCACGCCCCAACCGGCCTCGGTCAGACGCTCGATCAGCGGCAGGATCGACGCCGTTTCGCCGACACTGGCTGCATGGATCCATGCCAAGGGGACTTCCGGACGCAGTTCTTGCGTTCGGCCGAAACGCTCACCCGCACGCTCACGGTCATCCTTGCCCGACCGGATGCGGAGATATGAATACACCCGGAGGAACGGAAGGGCCAACCGCGCCGCCCGGGCATAACACGACAACAACAGGGGCTTTCGCTCACCCATCGGGTCTGCCGACCAGCTCGTAGGCACGCCGGGTGGTTTCGTTCAGACCGTTTTCCACCGCCATGCGCGCCGTCTCCAGTCCATTATCATCAACGTCCTTCGACACATTGATCATGCCTCCCACGGTTATGGAAGCTTTGCCGAACGGAAGGTTGATGCTTGCCTTGTCCCAGGAATTCAACTCGATGGACCGGCTGGTCGCAACCGCAAACGGCACGATCGGCCGTCCGGAATGTTTTGCCAGCTGGACGATCCCGAGCCCCGAAACACGCGCGGGGCCTTTGGGAACATCCGCCGTCATCGCGACACTCCGGCCGGATTTCAGCGCCCGCATCGCCTCGACAAAGCCGCGCATGCCACCGCGCTTCGAAATCTGATGGGCCTTTTGGCTTCCGGAGGCGCGGATGAGGCCAAGACCGAGTTTTTGCGCCGCAATGGCATTGATCTCACCATCTGCCGACCGGGAGATCATCACGTCAACCGGCCAGCCCGCGGGCCGGGTAAACGGCATCATGAAGTGCTGGCCATGCCACATCGCGACAATGATCGGCAAATCATCGGGCAGCTGCTGGTAGATGCCAGGCGGATCAATGACAATACGGTTGGTCACGTGAACCAGCTTGAGGTATCCCGCCAAAAAAGATCCGGCGCCCTGAACAACCAACGGGTGCCGTCCCAGGTTTTTTATCATTTATCAATAGTCCATAACGCCCGGCGAAAGGTTTCGCCTCAGGCTGTTGCGTCCGGATCCAGCAGCTTGTGCATATGGACGATGAAATAACGCATATGGGCGTTATCAACTGTCGCCTGTGCCTTTGCTTTCCACGCCTTATAGGCTTCCGCGTAATTCGGATAGATACCGACAATGTCGAGATCCTCCAGATCGCGGAAGGTCAGCCCTTCCGGGCTCTCCAGTTCACCACCAAAGACGAGATGAAGCAGCTGCTTCGCCGGTTGTGTGTCACTCATTGGTCTTGCCTCGCTTCCGCTTCGCCGTCAGGATCCGGCAACCCGCGATATCAAGCGTGCCGCCTCCCCGATCAACGGGATTGGCGCAGCGATCAAGGCTGGATGGCGTGTTTCCGGTTTGTTGTAGACCACCGGCGCTCCGTCAAGACCGCGAATCTGCCCGCCTGCTTCCTGCACCAAAAGGTCTGCGGCTGCAAGATCCCAATCGCTTGGCCCCTTGCGCGCGACCGCAACATCCACCGCACCAGAGGCAACCTGTGCAAAACGATAGGCCAGCGAGCGGATGTACCCGGTGCGCACAAAACCCGCCGCCAGCACCTCCCGATTGGCCGAAATCGAATGCGGCCCGGACAAAAGTGCCCCGTTGATGGCTGCCCTGCCGGATGCCTGAAGCTTCTGGCCATTCAGAAATGCGCCCCCCCCGGACACCGCCGTATACATCTCGCCGCGGACCGGACAAAAGACGGCAGCCGCTTGCGGTACACCACCTTCGACCACCGCAATCGCGACCGTCCATTCATCCCCACCTGCCAGAAACGCGCGCGTCCCGTCGATCGGGTCAACAATGAACACCCGCTCCTTGTCCAGCCGATGCGGCTGGTCTGTCGATTCCTCGGACAACCAGCCATAGTCCGGACGCGCGTTGCCAAGCGCATCCTCTAAAAACCGGTCGACCGCCAGATCCGCTTCCGAAACCGGGGACGTGTTGTTCTTGAGCCAGGTCTCCGGCTCCTTCCCAAAATAGGTCAGCGCAAGTGCGCCTGCTTCACGCGCAGCCTGTTCCAGAAGGTCCCGATCCGGGGTGTCCCGAACCGCGTCAATTTCCGGCAAGGGTCAATCCTTCGATCAGAATGGAGGGCGTTGCAACCGAATACCGGGCATCGAGGTCGTTGGCGGGAACCATCCGTGCAAACATGTCCTTCAGGTTGCCCGCAATGGTGATTTCGCTGACAGGCCCGACGATTTCACCATTCTCGAACCAGAAGCCCGAGGCCCCGCGCGAATAATCACCCGTCACACCATTCACGCCATGACCGATCAGATCCGTAACCAACAGCCCGGTGCCAACCTCTGCCATCATGTCTTCAGGCGTTTTTTCACCAGGGTGCATGGTCAGATTGGTGCTTCCCGGACTGGTGCCGCCCCCTGCCCTGCGGGCGCGGCCATTGGGCTCCAGCCCAAGTTCGCGCGCAGTCGCACCGTCGAGCAGCCAGCTCGTCAGCCTTCCCTGATCGATCAGATCCAGCACCGGAGACGCTGTTCCCTCCCCGTCGAATGGACGTGTCGCCGCCCCCCGGCGCTTGAAGGGATCGTCGGTAATCCGGATCGACGGATCAAAGACCTGCGTATCCATGGCGTCCTTTAAAAAACTGGTGCCCCGGGCGATCGACGCACCGTTGATCGCCCCGACAAAATGCCCCACCAGACTTCGCGCCGCGCGTGCTTCGTAGACTACATTTGTCGTTCGCGTAGAGATTTTTTCCGGATTGATCCGCTTCACGGCGCGTTGACCGGCCCGGGTGCCGACTGCTTCCGGATTGTCCAGATCTTCCAGGAATGTCCGGTAGTCGAAATCGTAATCCCGCTCCATCGAGGTGCCGTCGCCGGCAATCGCCGTCATGTCAAGACCGAACCGGGAGGACTGATAGGATCCCGTAAACCCATGTGACGTTGCCAGAACCATGCCTGCAACGCGCCAGGATGCGTTCGCCCCACCGGATTTGGTCACGCCCTCGACCTGGAGCCCGGCCTCTTCCGCGGCCATTGCCATGTCGGTCAGTTGTTGCGCTGTCGGCCGGGTATCGTCCAGAAGTTCCAGGGTCGGGATTTCATGAAGCAGTCTGTGACTGTCGGCAAGCCCGGCGAAACGATCTTCGGGCGCAACCCGGGCCATGGCAACGGCCCGTTGTGCAAGAGTGTCCGGATCGGAGATCTGGTTGGCGGAGACAACTGCCGTGCGGTTGCCGACAAACACACGCAGGCTGAAATCTTCTCCCTCGGACCGTTCCGTCTCCTCGACCTTGCCATTGCGAATGGAGGACCCGATCGACACCCCGGTGACAGCCACGGCATCGCAGGCATCCGCGCCAGCGCGTGTGGCCGCTTCGACCAAAAGCGCGGCCTGGTTTTCGAGTTTCGACTGATCGAGCTGGTCCGACATGAGTTCCGCCTTTCATTTCTGCGACCTGTTTAAGGCCCGCACGGCCCGGCGGCAAGCGGTCCAGCAGTTCTTCGAACCGGACCGCATAGTTAACAATCCCTGAAACGGCGAGTCAGACTCAAGTAACCCTGTTAATGATTAGAATTTGTTAACTGTAATCGTTAAACCAATGAACACACTCCCCCCCTAAATTCACCTCATTCTCGAGATCCAAGAACAGTCACACGGGATTAACGGAGTGATAACTTGAGACGTCAAGCTGATCCTTTCAGAAACCACGAACAAACACCAAGTTTTTTTCAAGATTTGCCACCAACAAGTCTTCCAAAAAATGTTGTAACAAGTATCCGATTCAATGAAGAAGGCGCATTCAGTGAAAAATCGATCACCTTCGAGCGCGATCGCATCTGTATTCGCGCCAATTTGATGGCGCACGAGGAAGATCGGATGATCCCCCTGGAAATGTTCGAAGGAATTCTGGTCAAGCTGACACGGGAGAGCGAACGCAAGAACGTCACGGCACAGCTGGTGCTCAAACATCGAGACGACACACTCTCGATCCTGCTTTCAAAATCCGAGCGGCCGGAAGAACTCGCCCACATCTGGTCTGCATGGGCCCGCGCGCTGGAGTTACCGATGCTCGTTTGTACGGACGGCAGCAGGATCAAACCGATAGACGCGTTCAGCGCAAAGGCATCTGGCGCACCCGCACCGAGGCGCAAGCTGCGGCTGATTACCGGCCGCCGGCCAAGATTTCTTGTTGCCCGCCGCACCGGCCACCTCTCCTCCAGGCCCGGCTCGCATTGTGGCGGGCGAGAGATTATCGCGCGTTCGTGAACCCGGCCCGGACCACACCACTCACTTCGCATGTGTTTCGCGCGCACTGGTATGGAAACGTAATCCCGTCTTACAACCACCCAATAAAGGCATCGGCAACAAATCCTGCAAAAACGATCCAGCCATATGTGGTGTTGGAACGAAACAGTTTCAGACACTCCATAGGATCATCGATATCAAGCCGGATCGCTTGCCAGGCGAGATGCAATGCACCTGCGCCAATTCCGATAAAGGCGGCGGGTCCCGCATCCGCGATGGCAGCCGCCAGGGCAAACAGCACCGTGGTGAGCGCGTAGAGACCGATCATGGCCAAGCGGGTCCAGTCGCCGAACAGCAAGGCCGTCGACCGGACGCCAACGAGAGCGTCGTCCTCCTTGTCCTGATGCGCGTAGATTGTATCGTAGCCGATGGTCCAGCAAACCCCGCCAATATAAAGCAAGACCGGAGCCCATCCGAGGGACTCGAATTCGGCGGACCATCCCATCAACGCTCCCCAGGAAAAGGCCAACCCGAGGAAAAGCTGCGGCCAATCCGTTACCCGTTTCATAAATGGATAAACAGCCACCGGAATGAGGGCAGCCAACCCCAGGAAAATCGAAAACGCGTTGAACTGAAGCAGGACAACAAGCCCCACAAGGGCTTGCAACACCAGAAAGATCCTGGCCTGTGTCTTTGTCACCTGCCCGGCCGGAATTGGCCGCGACCGGGTCCGCTCGACCTGCGCGTCGATATCGACATCAACAAGATCATTGTAGGTGCAGCCTGCTCCGCGCATCGCCACCGCACCAACAAAGAAGAGCACCAGATGGTAGGGATCGGGATAGGGATTGCCTGCGGCAATTGCTGCAAGCCCCGCCGACCACCAGCAAGGCCACAACAACAGCCACCATCCGATCGGACGCTCCCACCGCGCCAGGCGCGCATAGGGACGAGCCCAGACCGGCAGCCGGGTATCAACCCAATGCTGTTTGACCGCATCCGCGACCGGACCGGTATCCTTCGTGGAAAAAAACATGTGCCCCCTGAAACGCCAAGACGTTGTCGATCTCAATCTCCTTTCGGCTTTTAACCTTTGCCATGCCTAAAATGCCAGTGTGTATCGGATCGACCTAACCTGATAGCGTTTGCATCGAGGTTCGATCTGGCCACGAGCCGCAATCACGTGCCCCTGCTTTCGGCGAGGTCTTCATGGTTTTTCGCATTGCAACCATTCAACGGCGTCCCATCCGTCCCCGCAAGTATACAGCCGCTCTTCTGACCGGCCTTGTACTCGGGGCAACCGCTCTTGGCACCAGTATGACACTCCCAATGCCTGCAGCCGCGACAGATCTGATGGCTCCGGTGGGTCCCAAGGCCGTCAACCCGGCACCGGTTGGAACACCGGCTCTTGGGGAATCCGCTTCGTCAGCCAGTGCACCACCTCGTCCCGCACCTCCCGGACCGCCGGAAGCAGGCGAGCCGCGTCTTGCTGAACCCGGTGCACCGCTTCAACCTGATCGCGCACCACTTCTGGAACCCGGCGCTCCACTGCCCGCAGGTGAAGTGCCTCCTGCTGCCTTTGAACCCGGCGCACCTCCCCCTCCGCCGCCGGAATAGGTCTGTTTTCCGTGTCCAAAGGCACAAAGCGTCCATGGCAAGGCGGCAACTCTGCCGGCCGCCTGTCCGGGGCGAGCCTTGCAGACTGTCCCAGAGGGCATGTTCCGATCAGTCAAACAGCCGCTTCAGACCAATTCTCAAGCCCCCCTCGTCCTCCGGGGGCTTTGGGGGCGGTATTTCCCGAATGAACTCCAGCCGCGTTGCCACGTTCATGTTTTGACGTTTGAGAAACGCGCCGCCGGGTGCGAATGGAGACTGCCGCACCACAAGGGCGACAACCCTATGGCCTGCAGCTCCTCAATCAACAGCTGGAAAGCCTCATCCGCCGCGCTTGCCGGATCGGCACCAGCCGGATCAAGATACTGCACCTCAAGTACGCCAATCTGTCCCCCGTGCAGCACGGATTGTGAAAACGTCACGACGAGAACGCCAAACATCCGCATTCCCCGGCCGAGCAGAAACACACGGCCCCTTGGCGCATCCACACAAAGGAGATTGAACGCCGACCTGTGTCTCTTGGTGAAAGCAACACCGGCGGACGCAAAAGCCTTTTCAAGCAGGGCTTGAGCATGACGCCGATAGGCCGGCCCTGCCAGGATCAGTTCCGTCTTCAAAAGCGTTCCCCTTGCCAAATCTCACCGCATCAAGGATCAACGGTTGCCGCCACATCCAGCCGATGCTAAGCCGCCCGCGCGGGGGTCCCCCCCCCCGGAACAGCATCGCCCTTTTGCACCTTGCCCGGTGCCCCAGAAATCGGACGTCCCATGAACATTCTCCTCATCGGCTTAGGTGGTCGCGAACATGCCCTGGCATGGGCCATTTCCAACTCTCCGCTTCTGACCAAACTCTTTGCTGCCCCGGGCAATGCGGGCATTGCATCCCTTGCCGAACTCGTCGATTTGGACGCGTCTGACCATGGCGCTGTGATCGGCTTTTGCAAAAACAATGACATTGGCCTTGTGGTGGTTGGACCCGAAGGGCCCTTGGTAGACGGACTGGTCGATGATCTCGCGCAGGCCGGCATCAAGGCCTTCGGCCCCGGCAAGGCGGCCGCGCAGCTTGAAGGATCGAAAGGCTTCACCAAGGCCGTTTGCGACGAGGCCTCAATCCCGACCGCAGCCTATCAACGGTTTGAAAATGCAGCCGATGCAAAGGTCTACATTGAACAGCAAGGTGCTCCGATCGTGGTCAAGGCAGATGGTCTGGCTGCCGGCAAGGGCGTCGTCGTTGCCGAGACCGTTGAGACGGCAATGAACGCGGTGGATGCCTGTTTCGACGGCAAATTCGGATCTGCCGGAGCCGCCGTGGTGATTGAGGAGTTTCTGACCGGCGAAGAAGCCAGCTTCTTTGTTCTTTCAGACGGCGACCATGCCTTGCCACTCGCCACCGCTCAGGACCACAAACGGGCATTTGATGGCGACGAGGGACCCAACACCGGTGGCATGGGCGCCTATTCACCAGCGCCGGTCATGACCGATACGATTGTTGAGCAAACGATGCAGGACATCATTTTCCCGACGATCAAAGCTCTGAAAGATCGGGGAACGCCGTTCAAGGGCGTTCTTTTTGCCGGACTGATGATCACGGCAGACGGGCCGAAACTGATCGAATACAACACACGTTTTGGTGACCCGGAATGCCAGGTCCTGATGATGCGCCTGAAGGACGATATCGTCACATTGATGCTGGCAAGCGTCGACGGCACGCTCGACAAGGTCAGTGCGCGCTGGCGTGATGAGGCCGCCCTCACGGTGGTCATGGCGGCAAAGGGGTATCCTGGCACATATGACAAGGGCACCCATATCGCCGGATTGGAGGATGCGGCAGCCTCTCCGCATGTCGAGATATTTCACGCAGGGACGAGGGAACAGGATGGCGCCATTCTCGCCAATGGCGGACGCGTACTGAATGTCACCACACTCGGCACGACAGTCGAAGAAGCGCAGCAGCGCGCCTATGCAGCCATCGACAAGATCCGCTGGCCTGAAGGATTTTACCGCACAGATATCGGTTGGCGCGCAATTGCAACCGGGGCAAAGTAACCGCCCGGCGGTCAAGCCTCAGCGCATGAAATATCCAGCCGCCGGGACGCGAGAGGCCCGGCGGCGTGGAGAACCAAATGCGAAAAAACCTTCCCGAACTGTATCCCGCGTTCGATGTGTCCAGGATTTCATCCTCTCTCGGCGAGATCTATTGCCGGACCGGCGGCGAAGGTCCACCAGTGCTCTTGATCCATGGCTATCCGCAAACCCATGCAATTTGGCACCGTGTCGCCCCCAGCATTGCCGAGAGCCATCGGGTTGTTCTGGTTGATCTGCCCGGCTACGGCCAGTCCACAATCCCACCCCTGACTGACGATCACGCGCCTTACAGCAAGCGCAGCATGGCCGCCGCACTTTGCCAGGTGATGGACGCCCTGGGCCACGAACGGTTCTCGGTTGCCGGGCATGACCGCGGCGGGCGTGTCGCCTACCGGATGGCCCTCGATCACCCCGAAAAGGTTTCGGCTCTCGCGGTGCTCGATATAGTTCCAACACTCGACTACTGGGCCAAACTCGATCGCGTTTTTGGCCTGAAGATTTATCATTGGTTGTTTTTGGCGCAACCGGCCCCTTTTCCGGAAGACATGATATCCAAGGACCCGATCGGATTTCTTCACCACAAGCTTTCAAGCTGGACCGGCGACAAAAGCCTCGGGGCGTTCTCAAAGGACGCGCTCAAGCATTATGAAGCATTCTTTCAGGAACCGGGCAGAATCGCTGCGACCTGTGAGGACTACCGGGCCGGAGCCACCATCGACGAGAATCACGACCGGACTTCAATGGACAATGCCCAACGGATAGCTGCGCCGACCCTGGTCCTATGGGGACAGGCGGGGATTGCACAGGGGACCGAAAGCCCTCTCCAGATCTGGCAGAACTGGTGCACCAAGGTGACAGGACATGCGTTGGCAGGCGGCCATTTCCTGGCAGAAGAAAATCCTGATCAGACTCTGGAACATCTACTACCGTTTCTGAAAAGCGCCTAAATCCTGAAAATACAGAATATTCCCTACAACAAATATTAGTTAACAACCCCGAAAATTTTCCAAAATTTATTTCTTGGCAAAAATCAAGAGACTGCAAAACGATCTTATATTGTAAAATTGCCTTATAGTTACTTTTTAAGCCATCTCACCGGAAAATATTTTTGGCGCTTCATGAGATTCGCCGTTCCCTACTGATACACTTGCATGTAATTTTCCTCACACGCAGAAAGAGTGCATCAAGAACAGGCAAGACATAAGCCGAACAATCATGACGCGGCCGCATGCCGGATTTGACAACGGCACCAAGGGCTAGCGGCGCGGTTTTGGGAGAGTGCTTTGAGCCCCGGTGAACGAAGCTCAGATAAAAAACAACCAGAAAACATGCCTTCAAACTCAAAACTGAATGCGTTTTTGGGATTGTGGGGCGAAAACGGCCGCCGGTTCTCCAAACCCGTACAAGCAATCTTTTTATTGTTCCTGGCAGTCGGCCTTGCCGCGCTGAGTACGCAAAACAGTTTCAACGAGTATTGGCATCTTCGTGCCTCGGTGGACAGCACGGTGCCGGAGGCCGACCACTACCTGAGACTCCAAGGAGCTTCCATTTCACAGAATCTGGAAAGAACCCTGAATGCCCTTTCGGTCAACGAGGCTGCAGCCATCGCCATGGCCGGAAACAATCGCGAGGATCTGCAAAGGATCCTGACCGCGACATTTCCGGCCTTGCAACAAGACGATACCACACGGTTCACACTCTATGACAAGGACCTTTCGGTCCGCTATTCCGGCAATGTCGAGGAACCCAATACCCCGTCTGCGAGTTCATATCTCGCAAAACGCGCAAAATCTCTCGGACGAACGGTTCACGGTCTGGAATACGGCGGCAATGCCATGCCTGCGATCACGGTCGTCAAACCCTGGTTCATTGAAGGATCTCCAATCGGTTATCTCCAACTTGACCTTGATATCACATACCCGTTGACTGCACTCGGCCCGATCCTGAATACAGACGTCATCAAGGTTATCGACGCAAGCTCGCTTGCAGCACACGACACAAGCCTCTCCAACACCACAGACTGGATCCCGGCTGGCCGCTTTCTTGTTCAATCTGCGGAAGGGAACCCGATACCGGAAGCGGCGCTGGAGACAATCAAACACCAGCCGGAAAAACCGGGCATCCTTGACCGGGTATTTTTTCAACAGGGCCGCGTTGAATATCTTCATGCGCTGCCGGTCAACCTATCCGACGGAACGCAGGCGACTTCGATCTATTTTCTGCAGGATATCACCGAACCTTTCCGCGGATTCGTCTGGAGCGCCGGGTTGTCTTTATTCGGTGCGTTGGTTCTTGCCGGCCTTGGATGGTTCTGTTTCAGGACATTGATCAGATCGGTCGAAACCAGGGTAATCGCTGTCCAGGAAAAGCTTGAAAGGGAAGTCGCAGAGGACACAGCCGACCTCGAATATCACCGGAACCTCCTCCAGGAAGCCCAGAGGATCACCTCGGTCGGAAGCTTCGAACGCAACTTGCAGACAGGCGAACTTTTCTGGTCGAAGGAGCTTTACCGGATCGTTGGCATTCCCATGGACACAGATCCGGTCAGCGCCAGAAAAGCGCTTTACCGGATGATACCCCCGGCCGAGAGAACTATGGTGGAACAGGCCATCCAGCAAGCGGTCGACACGCTTTCAGACTTCGATTTCGAGCATCAGATCCTGGCCGAAGACGGAGCATCACGCTTTGTTCATTTGAGAGGATACGTTGTTGCCGATGAAACCGGCAAGGCCAAGACCCTGTTCGGAACGGTTCACGACATCACCGACCGCCAGAAAGCCCAGCAGCAAAACCAGATGCTTGCAAACATTCTGGAAGCCTCGCTCAACGAAATATACATCCTGAACGCGAGCACGTTCCGGATCGAATATGCCAATGAATGCGCAAGAAAGAATCTTGGCTACCCGGCACAGGAGTTGAGCCAGCTCCAGGCTTGGGAAATCAGCCCCAGACACACGGAACGCTCGTTTCGCGAGATGATCGAACCCGCTTTTGACGGGACCGTTCCCCTGTTGAATGTGGAAGGATTGCAGCGCCGGAAGGACGGGTCGACCTATCCGGTCGAAGTCCGCTTCCAGCTGCACAAGGATCGCAGCAAGACACTGATGATCGCAATTGCAAATGACCTGACCGAGCGAACCGCACGCGAACTGGAAATCCGGGCTTCCAAGGAAGAAGCCGAGCGGATGGCCTATTTTGATGCCCTGACCCAACTGCCCAATCGCGCAGCCTGCCAACGCGATGCCAAGCACCTGTTTGCGTCTGATGCAAAAGACAAACCCGACTTCATCATCCATCTCGACATCGACAACTTCAAGAGGATCAACGACACCTATGGCCATGTGGCCGGTGATGGTTGTCTTGAGGAAGCGGGCGAGCGGCTGCGGATTTGTTGCACCGACATGGGCCGGGTCTACCGATGGGGCGGCGACGAATTCGTTATTGTCGTCAAAAACTCCAGGATTGAACCCGAAGAGCTGTGCGAACGCCTCAACCTGATCATGCGCGCACCCATGGAATTCGAAGGCAACCAAGTCTGGCCGTCCGTCAGTATGGGAATTGCCAAGTGCCCGCAAGATGGAGAAACGTTTGAGACCCTGCTCGCGCATGCCGACCTTGCCCTCTACAAATCCAAGGAGGAAGGCAAGGATCGTTGGTTCTTTTATACGGAAGAACTGAAAAACAAGAGCCAGGCCGAGACACGCCTGGAGCAGGAATTGCGCTCCGCACTCCACCGCAACGAGCTGTTTCTGGTTTTTCAGCCGCAAGTCAACCTTAGAACGGGCGAAGTCACCGGAGTTGAGACGCTGTTGCGCTGGCAACACGTTGACCGCGGTGTGCTTTTGCCCGCAGCTTTCCTTCCGGTTGCGGAAAAATCGAACCTTGCACTGCTTGTCGGGGAAGTGGTCATCAACAAGGCGCTGTCCGCCGCGCGCAAATGGATGGACATGAACCTCGATTTCGGCCGAATCGCCATAAACCTTTCACCCCTGCATCTCGTGTCGGGAACGTTGCTCAGCGATTTTTCGGAAGCCATGAAGAAACACGACGTCGGGCCGGAACGGATTACGGCCGAAGTACTTGAATCAGTGTTTCTCGATGACGAAAAAGCTGAAAACACCAAAACACTGGAAGCACTGCACCGCCTCGGGATGCACATCGAACTCGATGACTTCGGGACCGGATTTGCTTCGCTGTCTCACGTCGCCGACTTGCCGATCAACGGCCTCAAAGTCGACCGGTCGTTTACAGATAAGCTCTTGAAGGACAGCAAAAAGGAGGTTGTTGTCAATCAGTTGGTGCACCTGGCACGGTCGCTTAACATCAACGTGGTGTGCGAGGGGGTCGAAACGCGGGCCCAGTTTGAACGCCTGCGCATGATGGGGAATTTCTCCGTGCAGGGATATCTGATTGCCAGACCGATGCCCTTTGACGAAATGACGGACTGGCTGTCCTCCGCTCCTGCAGACATATATTCCGTACTTTGAACAATTCGCACGATCAGAGTTGTTGTCCGGCCATGAATCGCCACATAGTCCGAGGGCTGTGTTGGTAGCGAAGGGTTGTCGAGGGAAACATGTCCGGACCAAAAATCGGCTTGGCACTGGGTGGCGGCGGCGCAAGAGGCATGTCGCATATTCCGGTCCTTGAAGCGTTCGACGACCTCGGGCTACGGCCATCGGCGATTGCCGGGGCGTCCATCGGGGCGATCATCGGCTCGGCCTATGCGTCGGGAAAGACCGGCTCCGAAATCAAGCAGATCGCGATTGAAACATTTGCCGACCGGAACTCTGTTCTCGGGAGGATGTGGAAATTGCGCCCCAAACGGTTTCAGGAGCTGTTCACCGGCGATCCGGTCCAGTTCGACCCTCTAAAAGTGCTGGAGGTGTTCGTTGGCGATCATTTACCGGCAGACTTTGACATGCTCGAGATCCCCATGACCGTGCTGGTCACGGATTTTTATGCCTGCGCGGAAATAGACATAAACGCAGGGGCCTTGCACCCGGCAGTTGCCGCGTCCATCGCCATTCCGGCCATTTTCCGGCCGGTCAAGCTGAACGACCGTGTCATGGTCGATGGCGGCGTTGCCAATCCGCTTCCCTTCGACCGGTTGCCTTCGGACTGCGATTTTGTTGTGGCGGTCGATGTGGTCGGCAAGCCGGTTCCCAGATCAGGCCGCAACATACCGACGAGGATGGACGCCATCTTCGGATCAACGCAGATCCTCATGCAATCCATCATGCAGGAAAAACTCAAGCGCAGACGGCCGGACATTCTGCTTCAACCAATCAAGGACAGCATCGGCGTTCTGGATTTTATGAAAACCGAGGAGATCATTTCCAAGGCCGAACCGTTGCGTGACATTGCGAAAAGAAAAATCGATCATGCCCTGAGTGTTCTGGAAAGGAAAAAACTCCCCTCCCCCGAATACCAATGACTTTATTACTTAATACAATCATGTTTATTTTACGCCGCACATTCCGGACAAACTGTGCGATACTCAGATTGAATTGACAGATGCTGCAGTTGTGGCATCCGGATTCGCCGGGCCAATTCCTATCCGGGACCTGTAATCCTGAGAACCAGCATGGAACGTCCCCAGACGTAACAATCGGCGGGCATTTGTTTAAGGGGCAGGTTCTTCCTCCCGCCAGCCCCCAACTGGCAGCCCTGTTCATGACCTGATCAAGCTCGGAACTGGCTGCCACTTTCTTTTGTCCTGCTTTTGTCCTGTTCATGCCCTCGAATTCTTGCCAGTCTCGCTGATGACACTAGGTGTCAGGTTTGGTTCGGAGGGGACGGCACCATGGTTGCATTACGTGTTGCGAAGACCATTCGTTTGCGGGACATATTTTGGGCGGCCGCGGGTTTCCTGTTCGCTGTCCTGCTATCGTCCCAGGCCTTCGCTGTCTGCCAATTGGTGGCCGGTGATCCATTTGCCCCGCGCGTGATCAAGGCCGCACTTGCCCCAAATGAAGTCCAGATCCGATATATCGGCCATTCCACATTCGAGATCGAAACCCCAAAAGGCGTCCGGATCGCAACCGACTACAATGACAGCGTCAAACCGCGCGTTCCCCCAACGGTTGCGACCATGAATGGCGCCCATAGCACACACTACACGCTCAATCCCGAGCCGGAAATCGAGCATGTCCTGATGGGCTGGAACCTTGCGGGGGGACCGATCGACCACGATGTGATCATTGACGACGTCCGCATCCGGAATATTCAAACAAATATTCGTGGTTGGGACGGCGAGACCAGGCGGCTTGGCAATTCGATTTTTGTCTTCGAGATTGCCGACCTGTGCATCGCTCATCTTGGCCATCTGCATCATCGGCTAACAGAAGAGGACCTTCTGCGATTGGGGCAGATCGACATCGTGTTCGCGGCGGTTGACAATTCCTCAACCTTGCGGCTGGAAAGCCTGATGCAAGTCCTGGAGGATATCGGGCCGTCACTGGTCATCCCGATGCATTTTCACTTTTTCGGTTCTCTGGAGGCTTTCACATCACGCGCCAGTATTGCGGGATACCAGATCGAACTGGCAACGGATCCCTTGCTGATTTCCAGACGTGACCGGCTCCCGACAGCAAAAACGGTGTACGTCATGCAACCGACCGGCGGCTAGGCAGCAGAAGGCGTCAGCCCGACGACACCCTCTCACAAAACAGAACCTGACTGTCGCCTGCAGATCTGCGGTCCAGCTCGCGAAAGCCCTGCGGCAACTCAATCGCTGCTCCGGCCCGTTCTTCCAGAACGCAAACGGCTGTCTCTTTCAACCAGCCGCCCGCAAGTGCCGACGCCAGCGCCTGTTCGCCAAGGCCCTTGCCATAGGGCGGATCGGCAAACAGGATGTCGAATGGCTCGATCGTTCCGGCACTGCCCAGGCGGGTGGCATCCCTTCGAAAGATCTTGCAAGCCCCGTTTAGGCCCAGTGTTTCAAGGTTTTGCCGGATCACGCCGCGGGCAGCTGTGGTTTCCTCGATAAAGGTCGCATGCCGCGCGCCCCGGCTGACCGCCTCAAACCCGAGAGCGCCGCTTCCGGCAAACAGGTCCAGAATGCGCGCGCCTTCCAGCTCGACACCCAGTCCGTGAGCCAGAATGTTGAAGATGGTTTCACGCAGCCGATCACTGGTCGGTCTGGTCTTGTCCGTCTTCGGCGCGGCGATTGCGGTTCCCTTGAACCGGCCGGCAACAATCCTCACCCGCGTCTCCCGCGCGGCTTGGTATCGGATGGACGTGACCGATCGTCGTTTCCGCGCATGGGCTGATCTTGTCCCTGGCGCTTGTCTTCAATCAGGCCGTCTTCCCCCCAGATTCGCCGTGCGGGCCGTTTCGGCGCACTGTCTTCACGCGGACCTGAAAAACGTGCCGGTTTGCGGTCCTTGAAGCCCGCCTTGCCGCCGCCCTTCGGCCGGGTCCCTTCACGTCCTTCCTTTGACGTCAACCAATGACCCTTGCCTGCTCCGTCGCGCTTTTTGGGCTGCCCGCGGCCGCCCGGCCGTTGCGCCTTTTTCTCCGGTTGAGCGGGTTTTTCCGGTGCTGCATTCAGGATCGGCGCGTCAAAGTCGCAGCCTGCTTCTTCTGCCAGTTTTTCACCGAGCTGGTCCCGCAAGACCCGGCCTCGGATTTCCCGAACGTCGCCGTCATCAAGGTCAAGAAGCTGGAACGGACCAAAGGAGATACGGATCAGGCGGTTCACCGAAAGCCCCAGATGCTCCAGCACCCGCTTGACCTCCCGGTTCTTGCCTTCGCGCAACCCGACCGTCAGCCAGACATTGTCGCCCTGGATCTTGTCGAGCGATGCCTCGATGGCACCGTACAGCACCCCCTCGATCGCAACGCCGTCCGCAAGCGCATCCAGCTGTTCCTGGGTTACCTGGCCAAAGGCCCGGACGCGATACCGGCGCAGCCAGCCTGTTGTCGGCAGCTCCAGCACACGCGACAGACCGCCATCATTGGTCAGCAGCAACAACCCCTCGGTATTGATGTCGAGCCGGCCTACCGTCAGAACCCGCGGAAGATCCTTCGGCAACTTGTCAAAAACCGTCGGGCGTCCTTCAGGGTCCTTGTTCGTGGACACAAGCCCGCGCGGCTTGTGGTAGAGCCAAAGCCGGGTTCTTTCGCGCATCGGCAGCGGTTCGCCGTCCACAACGACTTGGTCCCGTTCTCCGACATTGACCGCCGGCGTATCCAGCGTCTTTCCGTTGACTTCCACACGGCCCGCCAGAATCCATGTTTCCGCGTCCCGGCGCGAACACAATCCGGCGCGCGCCATCACCTTGGCGATGCGTTCTCCGTCCCGGCCAGGCCCGATATCGGGTTGCGGCGCCGGTTTGCGCGCGGTCGCAGGTTTCGCCTTGTGGCGCTTGTCCGCAGTTTTCACACGCGGTCCGGTCGGCACCCGTTTGGAAGTGCCCTTTTTGAAGATTTTATCTGATGCCATGACCGCCTCATAGCAGATGCCGGCCTTTGGGAAAATCTTTAAACACAGGATCGGACGGATTTGCTGTCGAACAAAACTGGTTTATGCGGTGTGATTGGCGCTCTGAAGGTTAAAACACAAGGACTTCCGGATTTTCATGACTGCAAAAAAGGAAACTTTCATGGAACTTGCGATGGCCGAAGCCGAGAAGGCCGGTCAGCGCCGGGAAGTCCCGGTCGGAGCCGTGATTGTGCATCGCGGCGCAGTCATTGCGCGGAATGGCAACCGGACACTGGAACTCAACGACCCGACCGCCCATGCCGAAATATTGGTAATCCGGGAAGCCTGCGGCAAACTCTCGAGCCAGCGGCTGCCCGACTGCGACCTCTATGTAACGCTTGAGCCCTGCGGGATGTGCGCAGCGGCCATTTCCTTTGCCCGTATCCGGCGCCTCTATTACGGGGCGGGAGACGAAAAGGGGGGCGCGGTCGACCATGGGCCACGGTTCTTTTGCCAGCCAACCTGTCACCACGCGCCCGAGACCTATGCAGGGATTTGCGACAGACCATCCGCCGAGTTGCTCAAGGATTTTTTCAAAGACCGGCGTTGAAGCGTTTTGGGCTCAGGAGGATATGCCGCAATTCCCAGTTCGGCTCATTCAAGAAATTGTATTTTTAACATTGTCATAAATGCGATTTATGTTGCCTAGGCGCAACAACGCCCGGCCAGCTCGTGCATCTCTCCCGGCGAGACACCTTCTGCAATAGAAACGTCACAACTCCAGACCTACCGTGAGCGCAACCATTGGAGGTGCCGTTCAGCGGACGGCGCTGTGATATCTGGAGCAAGCGCATGCGTGCACATATTCTTGCCTTGGCCACGATTGGCTCTGCAGCGCTGAGTGCGCCCGCATTTGCCGCCGATCTTCCAGTTGCCCCCGAACCGGCCGACTATGTCCGGATCTGCGACGTCTATGGGAACCGGTTCTATTACATTCCAGGCACCGATACCTGCTTACGCGTCGGCGGACGGGTCCGGGCGGACTTTCGCTTCAAGAACTTTGGCGATGCCCCGAATGACTGGTCGGAGCGGGACGACGACGGGGTTGAATTCCGGGCCCGCGGTTATCTCTATCTCGATTCACGGACCCAAACAGAATTCGGTATTCTTAGGTCCTACACCAGCATGTACATGACCGATACAAGCGGTTCCGAGAGCTTTACACTCGAATACGGCTACATCCAGTGGGGCGGCCTAACTTTTGGGTACACAGATTCGTACTTCGACTTCTGGACCGGCTTCGCGCTTGAAATGCAGTTGGAAACCTATACCGATCTGACATCGACGCTGTTTGCCTACACAGCAGCATTTGGTGATGGTTTCTCAGCGACGGTTTCCGTGGAGGACGCAACCTTTCGCGAAACCAACCTGATTGCACCTGGTACTGTGGACGACGGCTATGCGGGGCAGAATTGGCCGGACATTGTGGCAAACCTGCGTGTCGACCGGGATTGGGGAGCCGCCCAGGTCATGGGTGCGCTTCACAATGTCCGGTTCCAGAACCCGTCTGCAAGCGGTCAGGTCGGCTGGGCGGTTGGCGGCGGTGTGGAACTCGAACTTGACCGGCTTTTGACCGGAACAAACCTGGCCATTCAAGGTGTCTATACCGACGGGGCCAGCGGATACGGTACAACCGGCTGGGACGATCAGATTACGGATGCCGTCTACACTGGATCCTCCACCAATACGACCAAGACCTGGAACATCTATGGCGGGGTCCGTCAAGGCATCACCGAGACGGTCGAGTTCAATCTGGATGCAGGCTATCATAATGTCGATGGCGATACCCGCGCCTATGATTTCACCCAATGGGACGTCACGCCGAACGTTCTCTGGGAACCTGCGTCGGGATTTCTGATTGGCGGTGAGGTTCAGTACCGTGACCTTGATTTCAGTCAGGCCTCGGGCCAGGTCGACCGGAATGAAATCTTCGCCACAATCCGCTTCCAAAGGACCTTCTGACGGCAGCAGAACGCAAGCTGTCCCAGCGCACCCGGAAATCGTTCTGCCCGTTTTGCGCCGCGTTTTCAGGAACCGTTAAAGTCATTGTCAGCCTTGAGAACTGCCGGCCAAAGCCCGGAGGGCCACAAGTTCCCATGGCCTGCGCCTTCAATTTTGAGCATGCGCTTTGGTTCCGGCGCTATCTTGTAGAGCGCCTCTCCATGTTCATAGGGAATAATCCGATCTTGCGTTCCATGCACGATCAGGACCGGAGACGCCACATCCGGCAGGCGATCCCGCGTCACAAACGGATCGCGCATGAGGAGCGACACCGGAAGCCAGGGGTGGCGTTCCGCCGCAATGTCGACCGCTGCGGTATAGGGAGCTTCCAGAACCAGAAGCCTCGTGTCCGGACGCGCTTTGGCAACCGCCGCCGCGACACCCGTACCCAGTGATTCACCATGAATTATGACGTTGGCCCCATCAGCCCGCAGCTGGTCAAAAATCTCGATCCCGTCCCGAACAAAAGCCTCCTCCGATGGCTCTCCCGAACTGCCCGCAAAGCCCCGGTAACTCACGGCCAGAAGGCCGTATCCTGAATCGAGAATTTGCGCGTAACGTTTGTCGCGATCCGAGATGCTGCCACTCTGGCCATGAAAATAAAGCACCGTCGGAAGCTCCAGGTTTGCCGGAGGCGCCTGCCAAACCAGAAGGTCCGTTCCATCGGCCATCTGAACGGTTCGTGCCGTTACATTCGGAAGTCCGGCCTGGTCCGGCGTCTTGAGGTCTGCGCTTGGCTTGAATACGAAGTCCCGCTGATAGGCATACATTCCTGTGCCGGCCAGCACGTACAGAATGGCCAAAGCCCCAGCAATCGCAATGACAACGCGCCTGCCCCGGATTCGTTTTTTCAAGGCGGTCAATCTCCCTTCGCTCTGCCATTCCTCTGCGGTAACAGGTGTCTACTTGCGGCCAAACAACCGTTCGATATCGTTGAGCTTCAGCTCGACCCAGGTCGGGCGTCCGTGATTGCACTGGCCTGACAAAGGCGTTGCCTCCATATCCCGCAACAGCGCATTCATTTCTTCCGGACGCATCCGCCGTCCTGCCCGCACCGACCCGTGACATGCCATCGTGGCTGCGACATGATCAAGGCGTTCTTTCAGCGTCTCGGCCGTTTCCCATTCCGCAAGCTCATCGGCCAAATCGCGCACCAGTCCCTGAATGTCGATCTCTCCGAGCATGGCCGGTGTTTCACGGACCGCAATCGCACCAGGTCCGAAAGGTTCCAGAACCAGACCAACGGCTTCCAGATCCCCAGCCCGTTCGGCAAGACGCGCTACATCCTCTTCCGGCAAGTCGATCACTTCCGGGATCAACAGCAATTGCCGGGCGACCGCCTTTTGCGCGAGGCTTTCCTTTAACCGTTCATATACCAGCCGTTCATGGGCCGCATGCTGATCGACGATGACCATGCCGTCTTCGGTCTGGGCGATCAGATAAGTCTCATGAATTTGTGCGCGCGCCGCCCCCAGAGGCAACCGCGTCGCCGTGTCTTCTTGCGACGCTTCGCCAAATGCACGCGCATCCGCCGAGGGCTCGATCACGGACGCAATGGCCGGTTGGTGAAGATGTGGAGCGGATGTGGCCGGTGTTTCGGAAAACCCGGTGGCCGCCGGGACCGGGGCGAAATCACGAGCGGAAAAACCGGATTGCCGCTCATATCGCGGTGGCGCATAGGCCGCTGCCGGTCTGGGCGCGGACGCAGGCCCGGTAAAGCCGGTTGCCCGGATCGCTTCCATCGCAACAGCAGCATTTGAAGTCGACGACCGGTGTCCGGAGGTGACCAATCCCTGCTTGATCGAGCCGACCAGCAGCCCCCTGACCAGCTGCCCGTCCCGGAAGCGCACGTCAGCCTTGGCCGGATGCACATTCACATCCACCAGGGCAGGCTCCAGATCAATGAACAGGACCACCACCGGGTGGCGGTCGCGGGCCAGAACATCGGCATAGGCACCGCGCAGCCCCGACAGCAACAGCTTGTCCTTGACCGGCCGGCCATTGACAAAAAAGAACTGCTGCTGGGCATTGCCGCGATTATATGTCGGCAGACCTGCAAAACCGGTCAGCCGGACCCCTTCCCGTTCGGCATCGATCTCCATTGCGTTGTCGACAAAATCCTTGCCGAGAATCTGCGAGATCCGGGCCAGACGGCCTTCCGGTCCGGCTGGTGCCCAGGTTTGCGGTTGGCGGTCCGCGCCGGACAGGGAAAAACCGATCTCAGGGTAGGCAAGCGCGATCCGGCGGACGATTTCGGTAATCGCAGAGGCTTCCGCGCGGTCTGATTTGAGGAATTTGAGCCGGGCCGGTGTTGCAAAAAACAGATCGCGGACTTCGACCACAGTGCCTTTTTTCCGGGCTGCCGGTGCAATCGGCTGCTCGGCGCCGCCTTCGATCGTGACCGCCCAGGCATGGGGTTCGTCCTGATGCCGGGTCTGGATGCTGAGACGCGCAACCGAGCCGATCGACGGCAGAGCTTCGCCGCGAAAACCAAGGGTTCGAATATCGAACAGATCATCCTCGGTGATTTTGGAGGTGCAGTGGCGCCGCACGGCGAGATGCAAGTCCTCCTTGCGCATGCCCAGGCCATTGTCGGAGACCCGCAGCAGAGTCTTGCCGCCGCCGGCGGTGACAACCTCGATCGAAGTTGCCCCGGCATCGACAGCATTTTCGATCAGCTCCTTGGCAACACTGGCGGGCCGTTCAACCACCTCGCCTGCGGCAATCCGGTTGATCACGTCTTCGCTGAGCTGTCTGACTTGCATATTCCGTCCTTCTGCGGTTTCCCTGCTGCACCGCATCCTATATGGTCCGCCGCGAGTTCCGACCGATTCTGCAATATCCTAGCAGATGCCCACGCCGCAAGTGATCCGACATGACAGTTTCCGCACCGCTTCTCATTCCTGGGCTTCGTGCCCTTGCTTCCCAATACTCTGCCATCCTTTGCGACGTCTGGGGCGTCCTGCACAACGGCGTTGCAGCCTTTGAGGAAGCTCACAAGGCGTTGAGTGCCTATCGCGCGGAGACCGGCGGCAAGGTGGTTCTGATCACCAACGCCCCGCGCCCGGCCGGACCGATCCGCGAACAACTGGCACGTTTTGGCGTTGCGGACACCGCCTATGACGACATTGTCAGCTCTGGCGATGTTACCAGGGAATTATTGAACGCCCATGCCGGACAGACGGTCGCGCATATCGGCCCGGAACGGGACTTGCCAATCTACGATGGAACCGGGATTGTTCTTGGCACGGAAGACGAGGCCACAGCGATCAGCTGCACCGGCTTGTTCGATGACAATACCGAAACGCCTGACGATTACCGGGAGCGGTTCCTTCCTCTGGTCGACAGAGGTTTGGAAATGATCTGCGCCAATCCGGATATTGTTGTCGAGCGCGGGGATCGCCTGATCTGGTGTGCGGGTGCGCTCGCGCGACTTTATGAAGACCTCGGCGGCAAGGTGTCGATCCTCGGCAAGCCGCACAAACCGATCTACGAAGCCGCCTACAAACGCGTCGAAAAACTCCATGGCGAACCGGTCGACCCCCAGAAAATTCTGGCAATCGGCGACGGCCTCCCGACGGATATTCGTGGTGCCGTATCCCAGGACCTGGATGTGCTGTTTGTTACCGCCGGCATTCATTCGGCCGACTTCGGACCGGTCGATGCTCCGGAAGAACATCTCATCCGCACCCGGCTGGTTGAAGAAGGTCTGCGGGCCCGCGCCGCGATCCCGCGCCTGACTTGGTAGATAACCTTTTCGGGATCAGCTCAATCGAACAATTTGTCGATATCGGCTTGCGCATCTCCCAGAAGCGCGTCGATATCGGTTTGTGACACGCCCTCGCCGTTCAGCTGGGGCCCATGGAGCAGCAGATCACGGCGGCGGCGGTCTTCGGTGGTTTCATCCGCAACGGCCGCCAGTTCTTCGGGGATACGCAATTGTTCAATAAAGGTCGATACGCGCTCGTCGATGTAATTGAGCGTGGTGACGACCTTTGAGATCCGCTGACCGGTAATGTCCTGAAACGTGCAAGCCTCGAAGATGGCAATCATCTTGCCGCTGACGAACTCCTGATAGGCCGCCGGATTGGTGATGTCCGCGCACATGATTTCCTCGGCAGCCTCCATGATCGTGTTGGTGGCCTCCTCGGTCGCTTCAACAATCGCGTCAAGCTCCCGACCGGCTGCCGGGATCTTGCTGGCGGTCATGTCCTTTGCGCGCAGTTGCGAGATTTCCTCTTTCATGCGCGAAATTTCAGAAGCGATATTACGCAGTTCCTCTGTGACGGCCGGCTGGATCGCGGACAGGTAGTCCTGCATCGAGCCGGACATGATCTCCGCCAGCTGCATCACGTCGGTGAGCGAAACCGCTCCGCCCCGTTTCCTGTTTTCTTCCAGAAACTCGACAATCCGGGCTACATTTTCTTTTGTCATTGCGGCCATAACGAAGCCTTCCCGAGGGCGCCCGCCGACTATAAAAATTCCGGAAAGCACCAACCGCGCCGGTGCAATGCACCAGCATTATCTTCCCCAAATGCTTTCTGGCGGCCAGCCCCCGTTCAAAAGGCTGCCGCCAACAGCGAAACCATCAATCCGAGAAGATAGCCTCGATCTTGCCCTTCAGCGTCTGCGCATTGAACGGCTTGACGATATAGTTGTTCACGCCGGCCTTTTTTGCGGCGATGACATTTTCCGTCTTGGATTCAGCGGTCACCATGATGAACGGAGTCTTGCTCAATCCGGCATCGGATCGAACCTGCTTCAGCAGCTCGTAGCCGGTCATCGGCTCCATGTTCCAGTCGGAGATCACCAAGCCGTAGCGGCGCTGTTTCATTTTTTCCAGTGCTTCGGTGCCGTCCGCCGCATCGTCAATATCCTGAAAGCCAAGCTGCTTGAGCAGGTTCCGGATAATCCGAATCATCGTCTTGTAGTCATCGACCACGAGGACCGGCATCTGAAGATCAAGGGCCATCGTTTGCTCCATACTGTCAATTTGCGCGGCCCGTGGCCATGGGCCTAAGAAACGCGTTCTGACTTTTTAAAGGAGAGAACACTCATGAAGTGTCCCCGCCTCCCCATATTTACTATAACGTAAGCGGTGTCCCTGAAAAGACCGTTAATAAGCCTCGTGATTTTCTCCACCGAAAGCCCAATTGCCGCCCTGATGCCGCTTTCGTAACGTGGCCTGATGTATAACAAATGACGCTTGGGATCCTGTTTGGTGGCAATTCTTGAACTTAGAGAGCTGTGTTTCGAAGACCTCGAACCTGGAATGTCCGAGACAATAACGAAACATGTCAGCTCAACCGATGTCGTGGGCTTTGCCGAGGTTTCCGGTGACCGGAACCCGATCCACCTGTCCGAACACTTTGCGGCCAGAACCCCCTTCAAGACCCGCATCGCGCACGGTCTTTATACGGCGAGTCTGATTTCCGCTGTCCTTGGAACGAGGCTGCCGGGACCGGGAGCGATCTATCTTTCCCAGACCCTCAACTTCAAGGCACCGGTCAAGATCGGTGACGATGTCGACGTCACCGTCACCGTCGCCGAACTGATGGAAAAGGGATCGCGCGCGCGCCTGACATGTGTTTGCAAGGTCGGCGAACAAGCCGTTTTGGAAGGAGAAGCGCTCGTCAAGGTGCCGCGCCGCGAGGAAACCTGACAGGGAACGGTTTCTCTTCGTAAAAAAACCGGAAGCCCCAAATCCCCCAGCTTGACCTTTTCCGCGCAAGAGGCCAGTTTCCGCGCCGTTGGCGGCTCTTCCACCTCGTGTGGTGGCGCAGCCGCCGCCTGCTTCATGACTTGCGCAAAAAGGTTAATGCCCCATGCCGACACCTTCTCTCGGCGACTTCCATCACGTGAACGGCCTTTCGGCATTTCCGGACACATTGAAAAACGGCGTTGTCGCGATCGGCAATTTCGACGGCGTTCACAGAGGGCACCGCGCGGTCCTGAACACGGCACTGGAGATCGGCCGCAACATGAACCGGCCGGTTTATGCGATGACGTTCGAACCGCATCCGCGTACGGTTTTCAACCCGGCCAGCCCGGTGTTTCGCCTGACGCCCGAAGTCCAGAAGGCCGAAGTGCTGAAAGCCGAAGGGCTCGACGGCATGCTCGTCCTCCCCTTTTCCAAGGAGTTTGCCTCCGTCGAGGCTTCGGACTTTGTCGCCGATATCCTGATTTCGGCGCTCTCGATCACGCACGCCGTCACCGGACACGACTTCCATTTCGGCAAGGCGCGCAAAGGCACACCCGATTACCTCAAGGCCAGCGGCGAGGCCGAAGGTTTCGGCGTGACCATTGTCCATCCGGAGACCGACGAGAATGCCGAGATCATCTCCTCCTCCCGCATCCGCGACGCATTGGCTGCCGGAGACATTGCCCTTGCCAACGGCTTGCTCGGCTATCGCTGGTTTGTCGATGCGGTCGTCCAGCATGGCGACAAACGTGGCCGGGACCTCGGTTATCCGACGGCCAATCTGCGTTTTCCTGAGGGCTGCCCGCTAAAGCATGGCATTTATGCTGTGAAGGTTTCGCTCAACGGCAAGAACTATGATGGTGTCGCCAGCTACGGCCGCCGTCCGACCTTCGACAATGGCGCGGCATTGTTCGAGGTATTTCTGTTTGACTTCAACGGCGACCTTTATGGTGAAACGCTGCGCGTTCATCTTGTTTCCTATTTACGCGGCGAGGAAAAGTTCGACAGCGCTGACGCCTTGATAGACCAGATGGACCGCGACAGTGCAGAAGCCAGGGCCGCACTCGCCAGTCTTCGCCCGCTCACCGAACTCGATACCCGCTTGACACCGTTCGGATGACAGTGAAGCAAACCGCAAAACTGGGTTCGGACAACAAGAGTTGAGACCAAAGCCCGTCAATTTGATGCCTCTGTCTTTATTCCCGGACGAAGTGCTGTTATGTCGGCGGGCATGTTTTTGATCGGCAATCATATGACTGGGCAGTGTCGGCCTCTCGGGCTGCGAATTATTGGCCCGGCCCGCGGCTGACACCCGGCAGGGTGGCCCGGGACCGGGGTGTTCGGCCTTGAAAAAACACTCTCAAGGCCCTTTTTGCTATCAGCGCAGTATTTCCGGGCGCGCAAAACGACGCGTCTGACCAAAGATCGAACGAGCCATGACCGAAAAAGCGACACGCGACTATTCCGAAACCCTGAACCTGCCCCAGACCGATTTCCCGATGCGCGCCGGATTGCCGAAGAAGGAACCGGAAATCCTGAAGCGCTGGCAGGACATGGAGCTTTACCGGAAGCTGCGCGAACAGGCAGCCGGACGCGACAGGTTCATCCTGCATGACGGCCCTCCCTACGCCAACGGCCACATTCACATCGGCCATGCCCTGAACAAGACCCTGAAAGACATTGTCACCCGCTCCATGCAGATGATGGGCTATGACAGCAACTATGTTCCGGGCTGGGATTGTCACGGCCTGCCGATCGAATGGAAGATCGAGGAACAGTACCGCGCAAAGGGGAAGAACAAGGACGAAGTGCCGGTCAACGAATTCCGGAAGGAATGCCGGGACTTCGCCGACCACTGGATCAAGATCCAGCGTACCGAGTTCGAACGGCTCGGCATCGAAGGCGACTGGGACAATCCCTACCTGACCATGCGCTTTGAAAGCGAGGCGGTCATCGCCAGGGAATTGATGAAATTCGCGATGTCCGGCCAGCTGTACCGCGGCTCCAAACCGGTCATGTGGTCAGTTGTCGAAAAGACTGCTCTGGCCGAGGCGGAAATCGAGTATCAGGACTACCAGTCCGACCAGATCTGGGTGAAATTCCCGGTCACCTCGGCGGGCGGCAGCGACGAGCAGGCCGTCGAACAGCTTCTGGACGCATCTGTTGTCATCTGGACCACGACGCCCTGGACCATTCCGGGCAACCGTGCCGTGTGTTTCTCAGACAAGATCTCCTACGGCCTTTACGAGGTCACGCAGGACGGGCTCCCGGACGACAACTGGGTCCAGACCGGCGACACGCTGATCCTCGCCGATGCTCTGGCGGGGGATGTGTTCAAGAATGCGCGCATCACCGATTTTTCCCGGCTCCGGCAAGTCAGCGCGCAAGAGCTTGCCACGATGACCCTGGCGCACCCGCTGGCGGAGCTTGATCTTGGCGGCTACCAATTTGATGTACCCCTGCTCGACGGGGATCATGTGACCGACGACGCCGGTACAGGCTTCGTGCACACCGCGCCGAGCCATGGTGTGGACGACTTTGAGGTCTGGACACACAATCGCGCGGAGATCGAAGCGCGCGGCATCGACACGGCAATCCCCTTCACCGTTGCCGATGACGGCTACTACACCAAGGAAGCTCCGGGCTTCGAAGGCAATCAGGTGATCACCCACAAGGGTGAAAAGGGCAAGGCGAACAAGGCAGTGATCGAACGGCTGAAGGAGGCCGGAAATCTGATCGGCCTCGGGCGGCTGAAGCACTCCTATCCGCATTCCTGGCGGTCGAAAAAGCCGATCATCTTCCGCAACACCCCGCAATGGTTCGTCTATATGGACAAGGACCTGGGCGGAAAGGGCGACACGCTCAGGAACCGTGCGTTGAACGCGATCGACGAGACCCGGTTTGTCCCGGCTTCAGGCCAGAACCGGTTGCGGTCGATGATCGAAAACCGTCCCGACTGGGTGCTCTCCCGGCAGCGTGCCTGGGGCGTTCCGATCACGGTCTTCATTCACAAGGAGACGGCCGAGGTTCTGAAAGACGAGGCGGTCAACCAACGGATCTATGAAGCCTTTGTTACGGAAGGCGCCGATGCGTGGTTCGCCGATGGCGCCAAGGAGCGGTTCCTCGGCAATGACCACAATGCGGGCGACTGGGACATGGTGGCGGACATTCTCGATGTCTGGTTCGATTCCGGTTCGACCCATGCCTTTTGCATGGAACAGCGCGATGACCTGAACCCGCACCGCCAAGGCCTCGGCGGCAAGGATTACGTCCTTTATCTCGAAGGCTCCGACCAGCATCGCGGCTGGTTCCACTCCTCGCTGCTGGAAAGCTGCGGGACCCGCGGCCACGCCCCCTACAACGCAGTCCTGACACACGGCTTCACCATGGCCGAAGACGGCAGGAAAATGTCGAAGTCCCTCGGCAACCAGGTGTTTCCGCAAGACCTCATCAAGCAGTATGGCGCGGACATCGTGCGGCTGTGGGTGGCGTCTTCGGACTATGCGGAAGACCAGCGCATCGGCCCTGAAATCATCAAGACAAATGTCGACAGCTACCGCAAGCTGCGCAACACCTTGCGCTGGATGCTCGGTTCCCTGGCCCATGCCCGCGGCGAAGAAGTCGCTCTGGCCGACATGCCTGAGCTGGAGCGCCTGATGCTGCACCGGCTGCAGGAACTCGACACACTGGTCCGGCAAGGCTACAAGGATTTCGATTACAAGCGGGTGTTCCACAGCCTGTTCAATTTCATGACGGTGGAATTGTCGGCCTTCTATTTCGACATCCGAAAGGATGCGCTGTACTGCGATGCCGCCTCGTCCCTGCGCCGGCGGTCCGCCCTTTACGTCATCGACAAGCTGTTCAACTGTCTTGTCACCTGGATGGCGCCCATGCTGCCCTTCACCATGGAGGAAACCTGGACCTCGCGCTTTGGAACGGACACATCGGTTCATCTGGAACAGTTCCCGGTCGTTCCCGCCGAATGGCAGGACACGGCGTTGGCGGACAAGTGGGCCCGGATCAAGACGGTTCGGCGTGTGATTACCGGCGCGCTTGAAATCGAGCGGCGGGAAAAACGCATCGGGTCGTCTCTCGAGGCCCACCCGACCGTTCATGTCACCGATCCCGATCTCCTGGCTGCCATCGAAGGCAAGGATATGACCGACATCGCCATTACGAGCCAATTGACAGTCACCAGCGCCCCTGCCCCGGCCAACGCCTTCACACTGGACGATACTCCCGGTGTTGCGGTGGTTCCGGGACTTGCGGAAGGCAAGAAGTGCGCCCGATCCTGGAAGATCCTTCCCGAGGTCGGTACGGATCCTGAGTATCCGGATGTCACCTTGCGCGATGCAGATGCCCTGCGCGAGTGGGACGCGCATCACGCAGCCGCATGACCGGGATGGAACAACACCAAAAGCGGTCCTGGATCTGGGGCCGCTTCAGCCATCAGGTGCTCGCAATCGCCATCGCTGGCTTTGTGATCGACCAGGCCGTCAAGCTCTGGCTGCTTTACGGCTTCAAACTCGGCGTCAACGGCCCCGTTGACCTGACTTCGTTTCTCGAGATCGTTCTGGTGTGGAACCGGGGCATCTCCTACGGGCTGTTTCAGCAATATACCGAGATCGGGCGGCTGGTGCTGGTCGGCGTGACGGTGATTGCCGCCTGCTTCCTGTGGGTGTGGGGGACACGCGCCACCAACCGCCTGGTGGCGGTCTCCCTCGGCCTAATCATCGGAGGGGCATTCGGAAACGGGCTGGATCGCCTCACACATGGTGCCGTGGTGGACTTCGTCCATTTCCACGCAGGCACGTTCTCGTGGTATGTCTTCAACCTGGCGGATGTGTGGATCGTTGCAGGGGTGATCGGACTCCTGTATGACAGTTTCCAGGATAGTCCAAAATAAGCCGCAAATGCAGCATATGCGTCGAGTTGTGCGTATTCCGATTTCTGCAACCGGTACGAATCATTGAAGGTCGCGATGGCTCTGCGAATGACACTCCCCTCGTTTAAAACCGGTGCCGCGCTTGCTGGCCTGATCGCTCTGGGAGCGTGTCAGGCAGCCGACGGCACGAATCAGGCCCCCGATGTTGCGCTGGTCAACAGCGTCATGTCCGGTCTGGGAGCGGTTGATCCGAACGAAAAGCCAATCGAGTACAAGCCTCGCGCGCCGCTTGCGATGCCGTCCAATCCGGGTTCCCTGCCTCAGCCAGAAACCCAGACAGCTGGCCGGGCGTCGGAAAACTGGCCGCAAAACGAGAAAAACCAGGATCTCGAAGATATCAAGGCGCTCTATGCGGGAGCCGGCACGATGCGGAACGAACCCCTGACCCCGGAGCAGATGCGCGGGATCAAGATCGAGGGTGCTCCGGCGCAGCAAGCCAGTGCCAGCCGGGGCTCGGACGAGTTCATCACCGGCAAGAAGATGACGCCGGAACAGCTTCGCCAACAGGGTGAGGCGGCCACCGCGCTCTCAAGGGATTCGACAATTGCAACGCAAAACCAGCTTCCCCGGCGCCGTTACCTGACCGATCCGCCAACCGAGTACAGCGTGCCGTCTCCCGACGCACCCATGCCGGAAGTCGTCAAGGTCGACCAGGAAAAGGTGCGGGACGAATATGATTCGGCACCGCTCGACATGCGCTGTCTGGAGGATGGCGGCGGTCATTGCCAGCGCGGCGCCGGAAAATAGACCGGACACACATACCTGACGAAAAAGTAATGGGACCCGGAACCTCCCCCACCCTATAAAGCGTGGGGAATGGTTACCGGGTTTTTATGTTTGCCCGAACAAGGAGTTTCTCTTGAGGAGGTCAACCTTGCGAAAAAGCAGGAAAGCACTGCTCTCCACCACCTCGGCGCTTGCCTTCGGCATCCTGCTGGTGTCAGGCGCTGGTACCGGATTTGCCGGGACACCGGTTCCAACGGAAACCGCAGCGGGTGCCGACAAGTCTTCAAGTCTGGCGATCGCTCCCAATGTCAGTCATTTCACACTCGACAACGGGCTTGAAGTGGTGGTTATCCCGGATCATCGGGCCCCGATCGCGACCCACATGCTTTGGTACAAGGTTGGGTCTGCCGACGAGCCGGAAGGCCAGTCCGGTGTGGCGCATTTTCTTGAACACCTGATGTTCAAGGGCACGACCGCAAACCCGGATGGTGCCTTTTCCAAGATTGTTGCGGATCTGGGGGGGCAGGAAAACGCTTTTACCAGCTCGGACTACACGGCCTATTATCAAAGGGTCGCCAAAGAGCACCTGCCCCTGATGATGGAACTCGAGGCGGACCGGATGGCGAACCTCGTCCTCACAGACGAGGTCGTCGAGCCCGAGCGGGACGTGGTGCTTGAGGAACGCCGTTCGCGGGTTGAAAGCAGTCCGCAGGCCCGTTTGAGGGAAGCCCTCGACGCCATCACCTTCGTCAATCATCCCTACGGCTCGCCAGTCATCGGTTGGCAAAGCGAGATCGAGGCACTGAACAAGGAAGCGGCGCTCGCGTTCTACGACCGGTTCTATACCCCGAACAACGCCATTCTCGTTGTTGCCGGCGATGTTGATGCCGAGGAGGTTCGCAAACTCGCCGAACAGACCTATGGCAAGCTTGAAAGGCGCGCCGATCCGGGCCCGCGGATACGGTCCGCTGAACCGCCCCTGCCGGGCGAACGGGACATCTCGCTGGCGGATCCAAGAATCCAGCAGGATTCGCTGTCGCAAACATGGATTGTGCCAAGCGCGAATACGGCGGCAGGCAACGAGGCAGAAGCGCTGGATGTGCTGTCCTACATAGTGGGTGGCGGCACCACGAGCCGTCTCCACAAGGCGCTCGTTCTTGACGAGCGGATCGCTCTCAACGCGGGAAGCTACTACCGCGGTGGTGCGCTGGATGACGGTCAGCTTTATGTCTATGCGACGGCAGCAGAGGGCATCGATCTGGATCGTGTTGAGGCGCGTGTCACAGAGATCCTGCAGGACGTGGCGGAAAACGGCGTGACGGACGAGGAACTTTCTAAAGCCAAACACCGCATCGTGGCCGATGCCGTTTATGCCCAGGACAGCCAGACGGCACTTGCGCGGATCTTCGGCACGGCGCTTACGACCGGCCAGACCGTTAACGATGTCCAGAGTTGGCCAAAGCAGATCCATAGTGTCACTGCCGAAGACGTGGCGGGTGCCGCGCGACGATACCTCACCGAACCTCCGGTAACCGGCTACCTGAAAACCGTTCCCGCAGAACCCGCGGGTACCACCGCTCACACGCCATCTTCCGAGAGCGACCGGAGCTAATTGATGATCAGATCCTTTGTTCAAAAGAAGGCCGTCCGAACTCTCGGCCTGAGCGTGATGCTGTTGTCTGCATCTGCGCTGGCGGCTCAGGCAGTCGAAATCGAGCGGGTGGTCAGCCCGAATGGCATCGAGGCCTGGCTGGTCGAGGACCGGACTGTTCCCCTTGTTGCCATGGATTTTTCCTTTGAGGGCGGGGCGGCAATGGACCCGGAAGGCCAGACAGGCCTTGCCACCTTGTTGTCATCGACCCTTGACGAAGGCGCCGGCGATATGGATTCCGAAGCTTTTCAGGCGAAGATGGAGGAACTTGCCGTCAGCATCGGTTTCAATGCCACCAAGGACCGGTTTTACGGCAGCTTGCGCACATTGACCCCGACAACCGACGAAGCGTTCGACATTCTCGCTCTTGCCGTCAATGACCCGCGCTTCGACGAAACGGCCGTGGATCGCATGAAGGACCAGTTGATTGCACAAGTGCGCCGTCAGCAGAAGCAGCCCAATGCGATTGCCGGACGCAGCTTCATGGAAGCCATGCTCGGCGACCATCCTTACGCAAAGCCGACAAACGGAACCGAGGCCGACCTGGAGGAGCTGACTTCCGAGCAACTCGCGTCTCAGCGCGATCTGCTTTTTTCAAGGGATGGACTGAAAATCGGGGTTGTTGGCGCGATTGACGCGGAAACCCTCGGGCCGCTGCTCGATGAGGTTTTCGGCAGCCTGCCAGAAGATACCGATCTGCCGGAGATCGAAGACGCCGAACTCAATCTCGGCCAGACGGTCGCGCGAAGCCTACCCGTCCCGCAAACCACCGTCATGATGGGCCTGCCCGGGCTTGAGAGGGATGATCCCGACTATCAGGCCGCCTTCGTCATGAACCACATTCTCGGAGGCGGGACCTTTACATCCTGGCTATTTGAGGAAGTCCGTGAAAAGCGCGGTTTGAGTTACGGCGCAAGCAGCTCTCTTGTCCCCTATGACAAGGCCGGAATGATCATCACGTCAGCTGCGACACGTGCCGACAGGGCCAACGAGACGATTGACGTCATGCTTGACCAGATCGAACGCATGGCAAATGAAGGTCCGACCGAAGAAGAACTGGCAGCGGCCAAGCGCTACCTGACCGGGTCCTATGCCCTGCGCTTCGACACGTCCGGAAAGATCGCCGGTCAGCTTGTCGCCCTGCAAAATGCGGATCTGGGTATCGACTATTTTGATCGGCGGAATGACGAGATCGAAGCCGTCACTCTGGAAGACGTCCAGCAGGTCGCTCAACGGCTTCTGGCAGGACAAGAGCCGACCATCATAACGGTCGGCCCCGAGTCCAACTGACCGCAAGGCTGCCGGTCATCAGCAAAAAACTCAACCCGCACCGGCCGCCTTTTCGCGCGAAACCGGTGCGGGCGTACCTTGTAAAACCTCTGCCCGGACCGGACGCGGCTGAGCAAACAGATAGCCCTGCGCCAGCCGCACTTCATAATCCAGCAGTTCGAGCGCCTGACTTTCGGTTTCCACGTGGTCGGTGATGAGGTCGACCCCGTACCGATTGAGCAGGTCTCCGAAATCCGCCGGGTGAATATGCCCGTGATTGGCGTTCCTGCGGCCGATCAGATAATCCGCATGGAGCTTTGCATATTTGAAGCCGCGTTGCGCCAGAGCCTTGAAATCCATCTTGAGATTGTCGACCCGGTCGATCGAGAACCGGAAGCCGAGTTCATAAAGGGCATTGAGGCTTTCCATCTCGACAATACCCATGGCCGCGACATCGCTTTGCGAAAACTCGAACACGAGTGTTTCGGAATAGCTCCGGTTTGACCTGACAAACTCGAGAAACCCGGGAAACAGGGCCTCATTGGCCAGCGACTGCGCCGATATATTGCAAAAAAGCGCGGTTGTCCGGTTGCGGCTCGACAGCCGTTTGAGAACCTGAAGCGAACGGATCAGCAAGAGATTGTCGATGCGAGGCATCATCCCGCTGCGAATTGCTTCCGGCGTAAACACTGCGGCATTGAGCAGGGTCCCCTCTGCATCCCGCAATTTCGTGAAGGCCTCGTAATAGCGGACTTGCCGCTGTGGAAGGGACACGATCGGCTGGAGGTAGAGTTCGACACGGTTGGCATCCAGCGCGCCCTGGATCAACTCACGCATCGCGGGATCAGTTGCGGCGCCGGTCTTCCCATCCGCGCGCGAGGGATTGCGGCCCGGCTTGCGCGCACCGTTTCGGGCCGGAGGGACGCCGTCATTGTCTGCCGGACCCGCCTGTGTTTTTCGAGGCAATGCCCCTTTTCCCGCTGTGGTTCCAGCGAACAATGCCTGCGGCTCCTGGCGCGGAAGCGCAAATTGTTGCGGAGGTGGCGGGAGCGCCGCTTGCTCCTCGACCCGGATTTCGAGGTCGGACATCGCTTCGGCCATTTGCTTGACCAGCGATCCGAGCAACTCGACCTCCGCAAACAGCGGATCCATCTCGGCCCGTGTACGGTCCGGGACAGTTTGCTCAACTCCGGTAACGCGGCTTTCGACTGTATCGAGATCCTCGTCGAAATCTGACATGCGATCTTCCAGCCGGGCGAAAGCCTCGGCGACCGCCTTGCGTTCCTGCGCCCGCGCAACCGCGAAATGAATGACGATCATCGTGCACATCAAGGCGAGGCCCAAGGCAACCGCCTCACCAAAGGGACGCCCGAAATGGAACATGAGCAAGGCCGCCGATGCAAAAGCGATCCCCCCCACAAAAAACAATACAAAGATGGCCGCTAGACGCCCCATAGCCCTCAGGCTCTCTACTCGAATCAACATGCGTGTCTTGATGATGCGTTGAAAGGTTAACCGCTTCCGATTTCAGGCGGGGAAAAGATCGGGAGTTTTATCAAGTTGTCCCCCATTTAGGCCGTGAAACGGCCACCACTGCGACTCATTGATGAGCAATTTTGTGCAACTATCATTTTTTTGATTTTCCTTGGTTGGTCAAATCGCGTGACCCACAATTGCTCAGAAGAGGCTGGCTCCATGACAGTCCGATGCGAAATTGCATCTTTCCGGAGACCGGCACTTGCTTTCGGACGTGGGACATCCTGTTTTTGAAGAACGCTTTGCTGATACAAAGCCGAACCCAATGGCCCACCAACCGAATGTTGCAGCAACGAGCCCCGCAAGAGCTTGTTGAATTTTGCCACCTACCCGTTTGTGAAAACGGTTTGTTTACCCTGTTAGGCGCAGTTTTGGCCGTCGGCCACTCTTGGGCGGGCTAACAAGTCTAATTGTACGGGAGATACCCAGGAATGGGGAGTTGCTCGGGTTTTGACCGGCCCTTGGTCATGCGTGTTCTGGATGCCCTGCCTGCAGAGGCAAAACGAACCGCTGCCGTGCATCAAAAAATTGCCGGGAATTGCGCTGATCCGGTCCTCTACACCGATCCGGCGGCATGCCTGCGGGATCTGGCAGACAAGAACACGGACATTCTCATCCTGGATCTGGAGACGATCGGAGATGAAGCGGCGCTGGAGCCGTTTGCGGCCCGGTGCCCGACAACGGTCATTATTGCCGTGTCCGCAAGGGGGTCCGTTTCCCGAGCGGTCAGTGCCATGCGGTCCGGGGCACACGATTTCCTGACAAAGCCGTTCAGCCTGGATACGTTATGCGCCAAAGTCGAGTTTCAGCTCGACCAGCGCAAGGACGGAACCGGGTGGAGAATTGCGGGAAAACCGGCGGATGCTGGTGAGAACGGGACCATTGCCAGTTCCAAGATACATTCGGCAGTAAACGCTCAATCCATCTTGTCGATCAATATGCTCGACGGGCACGACGGCATCATGCGCGGCGTCTGCGGGCAAATCCGCCGCATTGCCCCGTCTCAGGCACCGGTGTTTGTCACCGGAGAGTCAGGCACAGGCAAGGAACTTTGCGCCCGTGCCATTCATGACTGCTCGGACCGGTCCGGCAAACCTTTTGTCAAAATCAACTGCGCCGCAATTCCGAATGACTTGATAGAAAGCGAGATATTCGGTTCGTCCCTCGGGGCATTCTCCAACGGAACAGGCGAACAAACCAGTGCGGTCGAACAGGCCGATGGCGGCACCTTGTTCCTGGACGAGATCGGCGAACTGGATCTGCTGCTTCAGAGCAAGCTCTTGCAGTTTCTTCAGACCGGGACCTTCCAACGGCTGGGCGATAACAGGATCCGCAAGGTTGATGCGCGCATCATTTGCGCCACCAATCGCGATCCGCTCAACGAGATAACCGCGGGCCGGTTCCGCGAGGATCTTTACTACCGCCTGCATGTGCTCCCGATCCATCTCCCTCCGCTCAGGGAGCGGCGTGAAGACATCGTCCCCCTCGCAACCTTCTTTCTCGAGCGCCATGCCAGGGAAGAAGGGCGCCAGTTCGTGGGGTTTGACGCCGACGCAGAGGCGTGCCTGCTGGCCTACGGCTGGCCGGGAAACATCCGGCAACTGGAAAACACCATCCGCCAGATCGTCGTCATGAATGACGGCCATGCGGTGGAACTCCATATGCTGCCTCTGATCATCCGGGATCCGGCCGGACGGTCCCATACTGTGGTCGACCTATCCCGCGAACGGGCGCGCTCGGCAGCCTCCAACCGACCTTTCGCAAAGATCGAGCCTCTTTGGGCACAGGAACGGCGGATTATCGAAACCGCACTGGAAGCATTTGACGGCAACATCGCGATGGCCGCCGCCGCCCTAGAGATAAGCCCCTCGACAATTTACCGCAAGCGCCAGTCTTGGCTCGAGAAAATCAGTTAACCAGCATCTCGTTTTGCCTCTGGTCTACTTCTTGTGTCCCGTGCACAAGCCGTTTATACCGGCCTCGAAAAGACATTGAGAACAAAATGGGTGCACGCACCGGGGGTTGACTGAATGAACGGACGCTTCGTCTTGAGGAGTGTGTGCCGGGCGGCGGCATTTTGCGGAATTATTGTCACGGGACCTGTCATCGGACTTGCGAGCGCTCCGGCAGTACCGGGACCCGACAAAGACTTCAAAGCAGCTTACGAGGCCTATGAACGCGCATGGGCAGCCTCTGACCTCGTGTTTACCGAGGCAACATTTACCGCGGCACCGGCCAAGGGCTACGGCCTTTATACCCCCCGGGAGACCGCTGCGTTTTCTCCAGCCGAACCATTGATGATCTATGCCGAACCTGTCGGCTTCGGCTTTGTGAAGACGGATGATCGCGCAACCTATGACCTGTCGGTCGGATTTCGCCTATTGAATGCAACCGGTCAGGTCCTCGTCCAGGATGAACGGTTCACGTCATACACGCAGAGCGGCCGCGACGCCCGGCATGAATTGTCAACTGCACTGACATTCCAGTTCGAGGGTCTGCCGGCGGGTGCGTATGAGCTGGAAGCAACTTACCGGGACGAGGTCGACGGCAAGACCGGCAGCTTTACCCTCCCCTTCACGATAACCCCTTCAAACTAGTCCTTGGGATCTGCGGTTTTCGGACCAATTGCACCGCCAGAACGTGTGCGGGCGTTTTGGCGGCCTGCCACTAAAAATTCATCTGCCCCACCATTGACAATCCGCGCCCTGGTTCATAAATCCTGAAGGGCGATTAGCACTCGCCTTGAGGGAGTGCTAACAGCCGCAAGGCGTAACTTTGTCTTGTGTTGAACCCTAATAATCATGTTCCGCGTGCTGCCTGTCCGGATGGGGCGCGCTCATGAGAGGAAACAGTCAAAATGGCATTTCGTCCACTGCACGATCGTGTTGTCGTACGCCGCGTAGATTCCGAAGAGAAGACCGCTGGCGGAATCATCATCCCGGACACCGCTAAGGAAAAGCCGCAGGAAGGCGAAGTCGTCGCCGTCGGCAACGGTGCCCGCAAGGACAGCGGCGAGCTGATCCCGGTTGATGTCAAGGAAGGCGACCGCGTTCTGTTCGGCAAGTGGTCCGGCACCGAAGTGAAGATCAACGGTGAAGACCTCTTGATCATGAAAGAATCCGACATCATGGGCGTGATCGCTTAAATCAGCGAACCGCTTTTTGATTTCCATTCGAATTTCAAGACTTAAGTGAGATCCAGAAATGGCTGCTAAGGACGTAAAGTTCTCCTCTGACGCCCGTGAGCGCATGCTCAAGGGTGTGGACACCCTCGCAAACGCCGTAAAGGTGACCCTCGGCCCGAAAGGCCGCAATGTCGTTCTCGACAAGGCATTCGGCGCACCGCGCATCACCAAGGACGGTGTTTCCGTTGCCAAGGAAATCGAACTTGAAGACAAGTTCGAAAACATGGGCGCACAGATGGTGCGCGAAGTGGCATCCAAGACCAACGACATCGCTGGTGACGGCACCACCACCGCGACTGTTCTGGCTCAGTCCATCGTCAAGGAAGGCGCAAAGTCTGTTGCCGCCGGCATGAACCCGATGGACCTGAAGCGCGGCGTTGATCTTGCTGCTGCTGAAGCCGTCAAGGCACTCGAAGCTGCTTCCAAGCCGATCACCACGTCGGAAGAAGTTGCCCAGGTCGGCACCATCTCCGCCAACGGCGACGCACAGGTCGGCGCTGACATTGCCGAAGCCATGCAAAAGGTCGGCAATGAAGGTGTCATCACCGTCGAGGAAGCCAAGTCTCTCGAGACCGAGCTTGAAGTCGTTGAAGGCATGCAGTTCGACCGCGGCTACCTGTCGCCTTACTTCGTGACCAACGCAGAAAAGATGCTGGCTGACCTCGAAAAGCCGTACATCCTGCTGCACGAAAAGAAGCTGTCCAACCTGCAGGCCATGCTGCCGATCCTGGAAGCCGTTGTTCAGTCCTCCCGTCCGCTGCTCATCATTGCAGAAGACGTCGAAGGCGAAGCACTGGCAACTCTCGTCGTCAACAAGCTGCGCGGCGGTCTGAAGATTGCTGCTGTCAAGGCTCCGGGCTTCGGCGACCGCCGCAAGGCCATGCTGGAAGACATTGCGATCCTGACCGGCGGCACCGTGATCTCCGAAGATCTCGGCATCAAGCTGGAAAACGTTACCCTCGACATGCTCGGCACCGCCGAGAAGGTTGCGATCACCAAGGAAAACACCACCATCGTTGATGGCGCTGGTTCCAAGGACGACATCGCCGGCCGCGTTGCCCAGATCAAGGCACAGATCGAGGAAACCACTTCCGACTACGACCGTGAAAAGCTGCAAGAGCGCCTTGCCAAGCTTGCCGGCGGTGTCGCTGTGATCCGCGTTGGCGGTGCGACCGAAGTCGAAGTGAAGGAAAAGAAAGACCGCGTCGACGATGCATTGAACGCAACGCGCGCAGCTGTCGAAGAAGGCATCGTCTCTGGTGGCGGCACCGCTCTTCTGCGCGCCAAGAAGGCCGTTGCAGCGCTGTCCTCCGACAACGCCGACATCGCAGCTGGCATCAAGATCGTCCTGCGCGCTCTGGAAGCTCCGATCCGTCAGATCGCTGAAAACGCTGGTGTCGAAGGCTCCATCGTTGTTGGCAAGATCCAGGAAAACGACGACGAGACTTTCGGCTTCAACGCTCAGACCGAAGAATTCGTCAACATGATCGAAGCCGGCATCATCGACCCGACCAAGGTTGTCCGTACGGCTCTTCAGGACGCAGCTTCTGTTGCAGGCCTGCTGATCACGACCGAAGCCATGGTTGCCGAGTTACCGAAGAAAGAAGCAGCACCGGCCATGCCGGGCGGCGACATGGGCGGCATGGGCGGCATGGGCTTCTAAGAAGCCTGCAGCTCAAAACCTTGTCGGAAAGGGCGGTCCTCGGACCGCCCTTTTTGTATTGACAACGCTAGTTGTTCACAAACGCATTGATCATGTTTGCGATAGCAGCGGTTTGAGCGGTTTTTGCATCTGCTGACGACAATTGCTGGCGATACGGATAGACATAGCGGAACATGTCCTGGGAATAGTATTCCTGTCCGGCCATGATTTCAGTCGGCCCCGGAGCCACCGCACCGTTGGAGGCCAGTCCGATATACTGTTTGTAGTTCCCCAATCGGCTCAGGTTGGCCCAAACAGTCCCTCCGGCGATATTGCCTCCGGCACCGTTCGGATAGGCTTGCGCGCCATAATAGGCGGCCAGATTGGCGGGATCGATGATCGAATGCCCGGAGTGAACCCTGTTGCTCTCCGTCGGGATCAGTTGCAGGCTCTGGGCATACTGATTTCCGCTCAATCGCGCGGTTGCGACCTGATTGGGAGCGATGGAAAAATCCATCAGGCTCATGGGCCGGTAGATCCCGTTGACGTCGGAGGGGAAAACCGAAAACTCCCATCCGGAATTCTTGCGCGCCCAATAGGTGCCTTGCAGATCACCGGCGGTGATGTAGACAATTCCTGTCGGCCCGCCGGCACTCTGGTTCCCATTGGCCGCCCTGAGCTGATCGGTGGTCAGCATGGTCGCCTGATTGTGCATGGCTGCAAGAGCGGCCTGAAAGTCGGTGTAGTTCACCCCCAGTTTCGCAAATACATAATATTTGCTCTTGTAGACATTCCCTCCGACCAGTTCGAGATTGGTGGTCAAGGCGCTGCGCGGATTGTTCATCGGCAAACCGGCAACGGCGAAATAAAGCTTGAAATTGCCCACGACAGATACGAAACCGTGCTCGTGCAATGGCCGCAAACGGCTCGACATGTCGGAGAAGCCGGTGTTTTCGGCAAAGTAGCCGCTCGGCATCTGGAGCGGAAGCAAACTCAGATTGTACTGGAAATTCGTCGAATACGCGCCGTTAACCAGCCGGACGGTTCCAAATCCGACATTGCCGGGTTGAATCAGTTGAAGAGTGGGATCCGTTTGCACTGGCACGGGTGGCCTCCTGTCGGCTCATGACGCAAAAAATGCTGATGCATACAGGAGAGACGCGGCAAACAGGCGCTTGTGATGTCCGCGGTTGCTTGGTCAAGATCTTGAGAGTGTGCGGGCCCTTCGATCAGTGGAGTCTCGTTGTTTAGGACCCCATAACCTCGGACCGGAAACAGGCATCGGACTGCCTGTCAGACTTCAAGCTGCCGGATGATTTGCGCGTAGGAAGCGCCGTGCATGTCACGATCCCGGATCGACCCCTGTATCACGGGGCGCGGCAGGCTGAACTTGATGGCAAAAAGGGCTTCGATATCGAAACGTTTGAGTTTTTGCGGAGCCACGTCGAAAGCGGCAGCCACGGATGCGGTTTGAAGCCGCTCCGACACATCCCGATAGGCGTTTTCACTGCCGCAGAATATGTCGATGGTCAGCCAGAACGGTCCTGCATTCTTTGACCGCACCTCGAACACCAGTTCCTTCAATTGTGTCATTGTCCGATCTCCTCAACTGTGAGCCGGAAAGGGGCCATCGGATCATCCACCGTCAGCACGTGATAAAGGCAAAACTCGTAAAGCACGTCCCGTGACAACTCGGCCGGAGAAAACGGAAACGCGAATGTCGGCATTTCCTCCTGATCTGTCAGCGGATGGTGCAGGAGATAAGGGTTCAGGATTTTGGCAACTTCCCTGCTTGCCTCAGACGTCCCGGCTGTGGCAATCGCGAGAATCCCGATCTCCGTTCCAGATGCGGCTTGCTTGTCCAGTTCCCCTAGCGTGGCGTTCAGTCCGATCAGGCGGAGCTGGATGTCGAAGTCACCGCCGACCCGCTCCCGGGCTTTCACCCCGGCGGTGTCCAAAACCTTGTCACACCATGCATGAATGTTGGCGACGTAGCGCGGATCACGCACGAGGGTGAGAGAGACGGTCTGGTAGCCTGCCCGGCGCGCGCCTTCAAGTTTCACCGTATATCTGCCGGCCGTGATCCATTCACTTCCCTCAACACGCACACGGCGCTCATCCAGCGGCGTGTAGGTCGATGCCGTAACATCAAGATGGCCACCGGGTTCGAACAGGACAAACGGGTTTGTGTTCTCATAAAGCATGTGAGCCGACACCGTGTGCGGGGTCGCCCTCGCCTCTTCGGCCATCGGGGTCACCGTAAATCCGGTTTCATCGAACTCGACCATAATGGTTCCGGTTTCCGGGCTTGTGGTTGCAAGCGCCCCGCACTCTGCAATCTTGGCCCCATGCCAGGCTGCACCCGGATGGCAGCCTCGCGCCAGAGGCAAAGCGGAAATCAGGGCCGTGTCCGTGGTCCGGCCGGCAATGACGATATCTGCGCCCGTATCAAGTGCCGCCTGAATTTGCTCGGCCCCGGCCAGCGCCACGATATTGGTGCATTCGCGCAATGTATCAGCGGAAATGTCCGGAGCGGCCTCAAGGGGCGAGATACGGCCGTTCTCAAGAGCTTCAGACATGACGGCAGCATCCTGGCCGGACTTCAAGACCGCGAGCCGGACCTTGATCCCGAGCTCGGCACAGATCTCGCGGGTGATTGCAGCCATCCAGTCAACCGCAGAATCAGCACCACATGTGCCTGCGCTGCCAATCAGAAGCGGAACACCTGCCTGTGCCCGGGCTTCAATCAGTTCCCGCCACTCGCTTTTGACCGATCCGCTGGAATACTTGCATGTTCCGGTCCCGAGATAATACGGTCCACTATCTGTTGAGCCACCGTCGATGGCAATAATATCCGGGTTTTCGCGAAGCCCGCGGGCCAATGCCTTTCGATCATAGCCAAGACCGAGAGCGCCAGCAGGCACCAGTACTTTGACCATTGGATGCCCTTTCACGTTGACAAGAAAATTCCCTCACATCTTTCGATATATTTTGTATGTAATGGTATACAATATTGTCACTATGACCGATATTTCAGATCGTTCAAACCATGCCTCTAATTTATGGAATTATTGCAATTTCAAGGGGTATTTTTGTGTTTTATTTGACAAAATCGAACAACGCACCCGGAAAACAGCTCTTTATGGCACGCTCCCATTTGGCTGGAAGTGCCATCTAAACCCCAAAGCAGACGGGTACCCTCTTCCCTTTTCCCATTGATCGTAATATCACGATGAATATGCAGTCCGGCTGACAAACTCAATCAATGATCACGGCTGTTTTTGATTCTCGCCCGACAAGCCGGCACATCACAGGAAGACACAATGATTGACGATCAGAATGCCCGGATCGAGAAACTTGAAATTGATCTCGCCCACGCGGTGAACACGATTGATGATCTCAATCAGGTTGTGATCGAGCAAGCACGCGACATCGAAAGGCTCAAACGGCGCGTCCTCTCGATGACTGATCAGTTTGAAGAACTGATGGAAAACGTGCTGCCCGCCCACCAAGCCGAAAAGCCTCCGCATTACTGAAAGTGTCTGCCGGACAGCCCGCGATTAGCCCTATTCCGGACAACAGTGAAGGAAGGATATCAAATATGCAGAACATGCGCCTTGCATTGAGAGAACGGCCCACAGGCCTTCTGACAGATGAACACTTCGACAGGATCGAGGAAGAGCTTTCTCCTCTCGCAGACGGACAGGCACGCGTCCGGGTGGTATACGTATCGCTTGACCCTGCCATGCGCGGCTGGGTTTCCCCCAGCACCGATTCCTACGTTCCGCCGGTCCCGCTTGGCGACACGATGCGCTCGCTCGGCATCGGTGTTGTCGAAGAGAGCAAGACGGACGCCTACAAGGCAGGCGACTGGGTCAGCGGCTTTACCGGATGGACCAGGTATCTCGATGTTGCTCCGGGCCAATTGAATGTCGTCCCGCAGACCGTCCCGATGGAAGCCTATATGGGTGTCTTCGGCCTCGCAGGCGCAACCGCCTATCATGGTCTTGTGAAGACCGGCGAACCGAAAGCCGGTCAAACGCTTTGTGTCACAGGCGCAGCAGGCTCGGTCGGTTCGCTGGTCGGTCAGATCGGCAAGGCGCTTGGCCTCAGAGTGATCGGGATTGCCGGTACCGACGAGAAATGCAAATGGCTGGTCGACGACCTCGGCTTCGATGCAGCTCTGAACTACAAGACCGACGATCTGGAGAAAGGCCTGCGCGAGTTCGCTCCGGAAGGTCTTGACCTTCATTTTGAAAATGTTGGCGGCAAGCCGTTCGCGGCCGCGCTCAACAACATGAAGGCCTTTGGCCGAATGGTCTTTTGCGGCTTCATCTCCGTCTACAACGGTGAACGTGCGGACGAATACCCGGACCTCACGGCACTGATCCGCAAGCGCCTGACGTTCAAGGGCTTTGTGATGACCGATCACTTTGACGAATATCCGGAAATCTTCGCGGAACTCGGCAAGCTGATGCAGGCGGGCAAGCTCAAGTACCGGCTCGACATCGTTGACGGTCTAGAAACCGCTCCAGCCGCCTTCGGCAAACTGTTCGACGGCACCAACAAGGGCAAGCTTGTGGTCAAGGTTTCCGACCTCTGATCACGCGCGCTTCCCAGATCGAGCCGGGGCGCGCCCCCCGGCTCACGCTCCTAACATATCGCCGATCTTGCCGGACTGCTTGCAGAACGCGTCCGGCACGCGGTTCTTCCGTATTGCCAAGGCTCAAAAGCCATGGCATAAGGCCGCCATCATCAAGAGAAGGGCTGGCGCCCTCGCCAACCTGCCGGCCGGGCAAGGTGGTTTCCGCATTCAGGGATGTGGCTGACGCGCTTTTTTGAAAGACGCATTGGCAATCAAGCGGTTAGGCATAAACATGCGCCAGTCCTCCTCGGGGAACCGACGGAGGATTTATTGTATCAGGATCCAATCGCGGGCCGCGCTGCCCAGCTGATCGCACACAGTGATTGCAACGGCATTCTGTCCGGGAACGCTGCCGACCGGTCTGATGTTTGGGAAGACGCTGCAGAAAGTTGCGTTTTGGCCCGCATCGACAGCCTGAAAATCCTGGGCGGTCTGCCGCGCCACACCCCCCCGCTTCCAAGACAAGACAAGCTCCAGCGGCTTGAAACACTCCTGAAGTTCTGGGCGAGTGGCTGCACCTGCATCGTCGACGAACCACTTTTTGCCGACATTCTCAATCGCCGCCGCCCGCGCCCTGCGGCTAAAGGGTAACCGGCACCTTCGGGATCGGTGTCGGGCGCCCGTCCTCGTCAACGGCAACCATGGTGAAGTTGGCCTCGGTGACCTTCTCGCGTTGGCCGAACCGGTGACGCAAGGCCCAGGCTTCAAGGCGGATTTCCATTGACGATGTCCCGATCCGCGCGATGCTGCTGTAGATACACAACACATCCCCGACATGAACCGGCCGGATGAATTTCATCTTGTCGACAGCAATGGTGACGACCCGTCCGCCCGCCCGCTGACCGGCGGCAATTCCACCCGCCAAATCCATTTGTGACAGCACCCAGCCGCCAAAAATGTCCCCGGCCGCATTGGTATTGGCCGGCATTGCCATGGTTTGAAGCGTCAAGTCGCCAATAGGTGTTTCGTCGCTCAAGTCCGCTCTCCCGTGACCATTTCAAACAGACAGTAGCGAGCGGACACGAGAAGGGAAAGAACCTTTATCCGTAGATCATCACCAGAAGGAAAGTGATCCATAACGGCATGGGTGCGGCGACCCAGATCAGAAAGACGGGCCAAAAAATCGCGCGCTTGGATGTTTTCTGCATGATCAGCCCATGACCTCCGGCAGTCTCGCAATTTCCCAGATGGTCAGAACCGTCAGGGCGACAAGGCCGACCCCGAAGGCGACCCGGGCATTGGACACCAGAACGCGTCCGGCTCCGCTCAGGACGGGTTTCGGCATGTTGCGCGAATCCAGATACATGGACAACAGCATGATCGAGAAGACGGAAAACCAGATGAAGACAAGGACTTCCGCAACAAGAACAATGGTTTCAAGCATGTGAGGTCTCCTGAAACGGGGAGGCAGAGCTCAGGTTTTCGGGCGGGATTGCGCCCGGTGTCCCGAATGTGGCCAGCCAGAGACTTTGAGCGATGCGCTCGGCGTATTTGATGATTTCCGCAGCAAGCGGCGGTTCGAAGAGTTCGGTCATGACACCGCGAAAGACCACCAGCCACTCGCCGTAGTCCCCGCTCACAAGCTCTTTCTGCTTGAGATGGGCGGGAACGGGTTTACCCTTGTAAACCCCGGTCTTGAGCAGAACGGACTGCCAGAACAGGTCCATCTTCGACAGGTGCTCGTCCCACTTGCCTTCCAGCCGCCGCTCGAAGATCTCGCCAAGACGTGGATGCTTGCGTACGGCCCCGTAAAAAGTCCGGACCATGACGGCGATCGTCTCGGGGTCGATCCTGTCGAACCTGGGCCGGGATTGATCCGGCTCCCCTGAATGCCCAACAGGTTGCTTGTGCAAGGTTTGGGTCATTCGCCCCTCCTAACATTCATATAAAATGCATCTTTTATATCGCACCAGGATCACATAAAATCAACATCTGAAATGAATGTTTTTGAAAGACCGCCATGCGCCTGAGCCAAGCAAGCGATTTTGCGTTGAGAATCCTGATGTTTCTGGGACAGACGGATGAACCGCAGACGGTTGACAAGTTGAGCAAGGCGCTCGGCCTCGCCAAGTCACACGTCATGAAACTCGTTGCCCAGCTGGCCCGAACCGGACTGATCGAAGCGACACGCGGCCGTGGCGGCGGCATTCGGCTACTGAAGACGCAGGACAGCATCCGGATCGGTGATGTGGTCCGCGCATTCGAGCCGGACATGGGCGTGGTCGCCTGTTTGAAGTCCGAGCCCTGCGGATGTGTCTTCTTGCCAAGATGCGCCCTGAAGACCGCCATGAACGGAGCCGCCGAGGCCTTCATCGAGCACCTCAATCAGCAAACCCTGGCCGACATGCTGCACGGCACCCAGATTGTCGCAAAGCCGTCGGGACAGTGATCGTGGCGGATGATATTACAGTGAAGCGGCCTGTTCCAAAAGCTTGGGCTGCTCGAGACAGTAATAGCCTGAAATCCGGCTGATGGTCCCAGAACGTTTCCAGTCGTTCAGCACCCGGCTCACATTCTCGCGCGCGGCCCCGGCCATGTTGGCTATGTCGGCCTGGCTCAGCTTGTAGTGGATCAGGACGCGCCCCCCGTCGATCGGTTTTCCGAACGTATCGGACAACTGCAGCAGTGCCTGCGCCACCCGCCCCGGCAACGGCAGGAATGATCTGGCCGCCAAAACGTCATTCGACTGCCGGAGCCGTTTTCCGACGATGTAGAGCATATGCCGGTAAACGGCCGGATTCTGATCCGCAAACCGCTCGAACGCGGATTTGTCGACGAAGGCCAGCCGGGCTTCCTTCAATGCGATGACTGTTGCGGACCGGGGCCGGCCATCCAGCAAGGCGAGTTCTCCCACCAGATCGCCCGGTCCCAAGACCGCCAAGAGCTGCTCGTCGCCATCGACAGACAGGATCGAGACCTTGAGAGATCCTTCCAGAACCGCATAAAAGCCGTTTCCGGGATCCCCGTTCTCGAACAGGATGGTTCCGGCTGAAATTTTCATTGGCCGGGCGAGGTTTGCAAGCTCGCTTGCAAGATCCTCCGCAAGCCCTTCAAGCGAAAAACTGTTCTTGAGAAAGTCCTGAATAGCTGCCACCCCACCCCCCTTGGTGCGACACTGAAATCCGGACGCTTTACCGGATTAAATCTGCGTCATGTGACAAACATCACATGCGCGAGCTCAGATTAATCCTATATATACAAATATGGAAGCGGGAACCCCACCGCTTCTGACCTCCCCGAAAAACGGTTCCGTCCCCCGCCGGAGCCGTTTTTTCGTTTCGGTGCAGCCCTATCGGACTGTGACATCCCGCTTTGGCCAGGATGTCATGGCGAAGGATGCAGGATCTATTTTCCGGGACGGGGCACGACCGGGTCAATCGGGTCCGATTTAAACCCTGTCAACTCATAAACAACGAGATCTTCCAGTTTCACGCCACGAACAGTGCGTGGCAAGCGGGCGATCTCGACGACATGGTCGTAATGGGCGGTCAGATCCTTGCTGCGGTCACGGCGCGCCTCGGCGACATAAAGACCGGTTTTCCTGAACCGGGCCGGATCTGGCTCCGGCATCATGACATACCGGATCCTCTCGTTGAATTGATAGACCGGCAGGTGACTGTGCATCAGGAAGTCAAGCTGCCCGTTAAGCCCGTAGCCGCTTGTCAGAATGTAAGAAGCCCCGGTATCGCGCACGATCTGTTCCAGCCGGAACCCGATTTCGTGCCATCCCCGGAGTTGGGAGGTCGGATCCTTGCGGCCAAGGGCGCCGTTCAATGCGTGAACGGCATGGATTTGCACGACAATCGCCACGACAACTCCGAGCACCACCCCGGTCTTTGCCACCCCTTGCCAGACCCGAGCCGAGGCCTGTGCTGCAAACACGGCCGCAAGCATCGCAAGCGCTGGGAACAGCGGCGCGGGCCAATTGGCTTGAACCCTCGCATGGGCCGAGTGATAGGTGAGGTAAAGCAGGAACGGAACGACGGACAGAAGCAGAAGCGATACCCTGGTGTCCTTTGCTCCAAGTTTCGGCAACAACCGCCAGAATCCGGCAACCGCCAGAATGGCAATCAGAGGATTGAGCAGCCCCAAAAGTCCGCCGACAAACTCGGGGTAGTACTTGAGCGTCCAGTCATCGCCTTCTGCGCGGCCAAACTGCTTGTAAAAGCTTGCCCAATCATAGAGCGAATTCCAGTAGATGACCGGAACGGTACACAGGACCGCGATTGCACCACCGGCCCAAAGTTGCCAGCAGCCGAGCCACCGGCGCGCCTGCGGCACCCAAAGAAGCCAGGCAACAATACCCGCGCCCAAAAACAACACGGAATACTTGGACAGCAGCCCAAGCCCGGCAAACAGCCCAACTGCAAGCCACCAATAGGCGTTTCGGGAATGGATCAGCTCGGCAAGGCTCCAAAGGGCCAGCCCCCAAAAGAACACCGAGGGCGCGTCCGGGGTCGCCAGAATGCCGCCGACACCAACCAGAATGCTGGTGTTCAAGAACAAAACCGCCCAGCCGGCCGTTCGCTCGTCAAACAGCAGGTAAGCGGTACGCCACAGAAACAACGACCCAAGCGCGGATGACAGCACGACAAGAAACCGGACGCCGATCACGGTGTCGCCGAAAATCTGCTGCCCTGCCCAGATCCACCATCCGATCATCGGCGGATGATCATAATAGCTGAGCGCGGGATAAAGCCCCCAGAGCCGGTAGTAAGCTTCGTCCTCGACGAAATTGGCATGGGATGCCGACCAGAATTTCAGCAAGGTCAGCAGCCCGACAAAGAGGATCAGGAAGCCGGATTGCAGGAAAAACGGCAGCCGGGATTCGGAAGATGAAGCGTGCACGCGGGCCTCGTCAGCTCTTGCGCCAGGTCAGGGCGGAACTCGCAGCGTAGTTCCACACCGCCCCCATGATCGCACCCGCAGCGCCCGCGACGAGCCAGTAGCTCGGATCCAGATAGATCAGGTTTGCAACCCCCACATTTGCCAGAACCCCGACAGAACAGACCGCATAGAACGACAAGAGCCCGATGATCGCCCTGAAACCGTGCAATCGCCGATCGCGATAGGTCAGCTGGTTGTTGAGGAAGAAGTTGGACGTCATGGCAATGAAGGACGCCGCCGTCTGGGCGAGGTCAAAGCTCAAACCGCCAAACACCAGCAGGAGACGCAAGGCGACGAGATGGACCACAAGCCCGCTTGCCCCGACGAGCCCGAACATCAGGAAACGGGTCGAAATGATGTTGCCGAAATAGCGGGAAAGCAAAAGACCGAAATAGTCCAGCGTCACCAGCGTATCGAGTTTGCTTTCGCCGTGCTGGCGTTCGCGGAATGTAAACGGCAGCTCTTTCGTCTTCAGGGTCCCTTTCGACGTCGAGACGATATCCAGCAGGATCTTGAAGCCCTGAATCGAGAGCTTCGGTGCGACTTCTTCAACCCTTTCGCGGCGGATCATGAAAAACCCGCTCATCGGATCGCTCAAGGTGACGTGAAGCAGCTTCTGTGCAAGGCCATTGGCAATGTTCGAGCCCCAGGCCCGCACCGCCGACAGCCCCTCGCCGACCTTGCCCGCCTCGGTCTTGCGGCTCGCCACCACGAGATCGGTGTCTCCCTCGCGGATGGCCGCGAGCATTTTGGGCAGCAAGGTCTCGTCATGTTGAAGATCGGCATCCATGACGGCGACAAATGGCGCCGAGCTTGCCAACATGCCTTCGATACACGCGCCGCTCAACCCGCGCCGCCCGACACGCCGGATGACACGAACCCTTCGATCCTCTGCAGCGATCCTGCGGGCGGTTTCCGTAGTGCCATCGGGCGAATTGTCGTCAACAACAATCACTTCCCAGGCAACCCCGGTGAGCGCCCGATCTATGAGATCAATAACAACCGGAATGTTTTCAGCTTCATTGAACGTCGGCAGGACAACCGTCACCTCGGCCGGCTCCAGAGCCTGATCCACCCCGGCCAGAAGTCGGGCGAATCCGTTTCTTTGATCTGCGCCTGCTGCGCGGCCTTGGAAATCCGCCATCTCGTGCATTCAATTATGTCGCTTGTTCTTGCGCCTGTGCCCTCGGAAGGCCGCCGCATGTACCGGGTTTTGTTTCAGAAAGTGCGCGGACCATAACCGTGTTTGTGCGGATTGCAAGAATTTGCGCCGGACGCGAACGGTGGCAGGCCGGGTATATTGTGCCGTTATCACCTTGGGGAAGGCAAAAATGAGGCAGCCGGTCCAGCCGGCACGCTTTGCCGGATTAATGGACCTGCGGGCAGGCGCGTGACCTTGCCCTGAAAACGGGTTTCGTCTAGGACACGCTGAAATCTGTTCTTTCATGGTTTTCGGACCGTTTCCATGCGGCTGCGGGCCATTCCGTTTTCCTCGCCAGGACTTTCACACCGATGGGCAAAAAACAACAAAAACTGAAGGCTCGCCTGCCGCGTGGCTTTGTCGACCGCTCCGCCGACGACATCCGGGCAACGGACGAGATGATCGCCAGGATCCGCAAGGTCTACGAGCAGTATGGCTTCGATCCGGTGGAAACTCCGGCTTTCGAATATACGGACTGCCTCGGCAAGTTCCTGCCGGACACCGACCGGCCGAATGCAGGCGTCTTTTCCGTTCAGGACGACGACGAGCAATGGATGAGCCTGCGCTATGACCTGACCGCGCCGCTGGCCCGTCATGTGTCGGAAAACATCAATGAAATCCAGATGCCCTACCGGACCTACCGGGCAGGCTATGTGTTCCGGAATGAAAAGCCCGGCCCGGGCCGGTTCCGCCAGTTCATGCAATTCGACGCCGATACGGTCGGCGCGCCGGGCGTGCAGGCGGATGCCGAGATGTGCATGATGATGGCCGACACGATGGAAGCCCTCGGCATTGCGCGCGGCCAGTATGTGATCCGGGTCAACAACCGGAAGGTTCTGGACGGGGTTCTGGCGTCTATCGGCCTTGATGGTGAGGAAAACGCAGAGCGCCGCCTGACAGTTTTGCGCGCCATCGACAAGCTGGACAAGTTCGGCATCGAAGGTGTCCGCCTGCTTCTGGGCGAAGGCCGCAAGGACGGCAGCGGCGACTTCACAAAGGGAGCGGAGCTTTCTGCAGATGCAATCGAGACCATTGTCGGCTTTGTTTCCGGCACGGCGGACATCGACAATGAGGGTCAGACAGAGCTGAACGTCATGGCCGGCATGTTCGAAGCCTGCGGATATGGCCCGGACCGGATCAAGATCGACCCATCCGTTGTGCGCGGGCTGGAATACTATACCGGCCCGGTCTATGAGGCCGAGTTGCTGTTCGACGTGACCAATGAAAAGGGCGAAGTCGTCCAGTTCGGCTCTGTCGGCGGTGGCGGGCGCTATGACGGACTGGTCAAGCGCTTCACCGGCCGGGATGTTCCGGCAACCGGCTTTTCCATTGGCGTGTCGCGTCTGATGACGGCCTTGAAGAACCTCGGCAAGCTGAACACCACGGATGTGGTGGCACCGGTTCTCGTGACGGTCATGGACGGCGAGACAGAAGCACTCGGCCGGTATCAGAAAATGGTTCAGGATCTGCGCGGCGCCGGAGTCCGCGCGGAGATGTATCAGGGCAACTGGAAGAAATTTGGCAACCAGCTGAAATATGCCGACCGCCGGGGGTGTCCGATCGCGATCATTCAGGGCTCGGATGAGCGCACGGCTGCAGAGCTTCAGATCAAGGACCTGATCGAGGGCAAACGTCTGTCGGAAGAAATCACCGACAACGTGACCTGGCGGGAAAGCCGCCCGGCGCAAATCACGATACCGCAAGACCAGCTGGTCAAGACGGTCAAGGACATACTTGCAAGCCAGGCCGAAGACCGGCGACGCGCACAAGAGGGCTAGACGGATGACAGGGGCAGCGCAGACACGCGACGCGACCATATCGAGAGTGCTTGAGCAATTGATCTCGTCCGGCCATCGCCATGTCGAGCCGCCGCTTTTGCAACCGGCAGACCTGTTCCTCGACCTGACCGGCGAAGACATGCGCCGGCGGCTCTACCTGACCAGCGGGGCGGATGGTGCGGAACTGTGCCTGCGGCCCGATTTCACAATTCCCGTCTGCCGCCTTCATCTCGAAACTGCCGGAACCGGTTATCCGGTCGACTATTGCTATAACGGCACCGTGTTCCGCCAGAGACCCTCGGGCCCGGGCGAAATCCCGCAACTTGGTGCCGAAAGCCTTGGGCGCACTGATCGGCTTCAGGCCGATGCAGACATGCTGCTTCTCGCTGTTCAGGCCCTCGAGACGTTTGGCCTGTCCGGATTCGACATCCGGATCGGCGATGAAGCCCTCTTTGCGGCCGTGCTCGGCGGTGTCGGCCTGCCCTCCGTCTGGCAGAGACGCTTGCGCGACTGTTTCGGCGAGACGGACAAACTGAACGAGGCTATCAGCCGGATGGCCGGAAACGCGGACAGAAGCGAGGACAACCGCGCCGTCCGCCTCGGCTTCCTGTCGGCCCTTCAAGGTGCTGATCCCAAAGCCGCACATGCAGTCGTGGAAGACTTGCTGTCGATTGCCGGAATTTCCGCCGTTGGCGGCCGGACACCGAGCGAGATTGCAGACCGTTTTCTCGAACAGGCAGCACTTGCCGACGGGTCCGCAGATCACCGTCCTGCCGCGGAGCATCTTAAAAAGTACCTCGGCATAAACGGCAAGGCACTGGCAGCCGTCGAGGCTCTCGGCCATTTTGAAAACGACACCGGGATCGATCTCTCCGGTCCGATTGCCGACTTCAAAGCGCGCCTGGCCGCACTGGAAACCGCCGGATTCGACACCAACCGTCTGGTTTTTGCCGCCGATTTCGGAAGGCGGCTCGACTACTATTCCGGGTTTGTCTTCGAGATGCATATGGGCCAGACTGTCGCCGGTCAACTGGTTGGCGGCGGGCGTTACGACAAACTTTTGAAGCTTCTGGGAGCCGACAGCGAGGTACCGGCAACCGGTTTCTCGATATGGCTTGATCGCGTCGCCGAAGCATTGGGAGACGAGGCATGAGCAAGTTAGTCATCGCCATACCATCCAAGGGGCGTTTGCAGGACAACACCCATGACTTCTTTGCCCGCGCAGGGCTGAAGGTCACCCGGCCGGGCGGCGCGCGGAACTATCGCGGCGCCATCAAGGGCATGGAGTCGGTCGAGATCGCGTTCCTCTCGGCCTCCGAGATCGCGCGTGAGCTTGCAGAGGGAAAGGTCCATTTCGGCATCACCGGACTGGATCTGATTTATGAAAGCATTCCCGATCCCGACAAGGCCGTCCACGTTGTCTCTCCGCTGGGCTTCGGTCATGCAGATGTGGTGGTCGCTGTCCCCAAGGCCTGGATCGATGTCGAGACCATGGCCGACCTCGGCGACGTGGCTTCGGATTTCCGCGGCCGCCATGGCAACAGGTTCCGGGTAGCCACAAAATACGTGAACCTTACGCGCGCCTTCTTCGCGGAAAAGGGTATTGCCGATTACCGGATCGTGGAAAGCGCCGGAGCCACCGAAGGTGCACCTGCGGCGGATACTGCGGAACTCATTGTCGACATCACCAGCACCGGGTCGACACTCGAGGCGAACAATCTCAAGATCCCGCGCGACGGCGTGATCCTGAAAAGCCAGGCCAATCTCGTCGCATCCATCAATGCCGACTGGTCCGAAACGGCCCTTGCCGGTGCGCGGGCCATCCTCGACCGGGTGGCGGCGGAAGAACAGGCCCGCAACTCGAAACTGGTCAAGGCCTCTGTAAAGGATCGCACCGCTGCATTGCGCGCAGCCAGCCGTGTCGGCGCCATTCAACCTTATTCGGCTACGCCCGATTCCCAGCTGTTGCATCTTCTGTGCCCGAAAGACGCTGTTGCAGCCTGTGCGGAGGCCCTGATTTCGGAAGGTGCGGAAACCGTTACCGTCGAAACACTCGACTACGTGTTTTCCAGGGACAATCGCCTGTTCAAACCGTTGAAGCAGCGGGTCGTGCGCTAGCGTTTGTCACGGTACTCGCCCCTGAGGATGAACCAGCCCATCAGGAAAAAGTAGGTTCCGGTTGCGACAACATTGAGCAGACCAGCGCCAAGCTGCAAGGATGGCGGCAGGTCGAGAAACTTGTTGAATGGCAAAACGATGAGCAGCGGAAGAATCCATTTGATCCGCTCAAGCCCCGCGACCCTGGTCGAGAGCCAGAAAAGGCTGGCGAGCAGGCCGATGAAGGGAACGACGTTGACAAACGTGTCGAGATACTCGGCGACGGTGTAAATAGCGCTGGCGGAAGCTCCAATTGCGGCCATGGCCACGGTGTCGTTGATGTTTGCGGCGGTGGCGTAGTTGCTGGCCAGGGGTACGAGAGCCATCCCCATGAGCTGCGCAGCGTTGATCACAGGGATAGACACCAAAACAAAAGAGAGCACGAGGACGGCGGCTGATCTGTTGTTGCGCCACCAGACGAGCGCGAAGCCAATCATCGAGACGCCGTAAAGCGTCCGCAAGACGAGCATAAGTGCCTTGATCACGAGAAACTGTGCCGGGGCTGCTTGAAGCTCGTTGAGAAACTCGGGCCATATGACACTGGCGGTGGGCACGAAAAACCGGAGGTTACCCGCCAAGAAAACGATGAGCAGTGCAAAGACAACGCCCTGAAGAAGGAAGGCATACGCGGTCAGCCGGACGAGGGGGCGCAAACCTCGAGTTTGGCGATTTTCAGCGCTCCGGGTCCGGGTCGGCAGGTTCGTCATGGCTTCGCTTTGACAGTTGAGGCCTGATCTGACATCACGGCCTTCGATCGGACGATTGGGTCCCCCGAGTGGCGGAACCTGATCTTGCAGCGCTTTTCTGGGACTTCATACAGAGGCACTTCCGGTGAATGTGCCGCCTCGAGCACCCTTTGGCAATTGGTTCGCGCCCTGACGCAACAGGGAAAAGTGTCACGTCTACCGGGACCACACGCCAGATCCCGATGGCCCCCGCTGGCGCGCCAAGGTCGACAGCGCAGCCAGCGCTTGACAAGACCTATCCCCTGCCCGGCCTTTGAAAGGCATTGCGCGCCTCTTCGACCGGCTGGCGGCAACAGCAGCCTTCCAGGTGGTCATTGACCATCCCCATGGATTGCATGAAGGCATAGATCGTGGTCGGACCGACAAAACTCCAGCCGCGCTTTTTCAGGTCTTTTGACAAAGCCTTGCTTTCGTCCGTCTGACCAAGCGTCCTGGCAACATCAAAGCTCAGGATTTGCGGCCGTGTTTCCGGTGTCGGTTCAAACCCCCAGACATAGGCAGCCAGCGATCCGAACTCGGCCTGCAGTTCCAGAGCCCGCTGCGCATTGTTGATGGTCGATTCGATCTTGCGCCGGTGCCGGACGATCCCGGCATCCGCCAGACAGCGCTCGACATCCTGTTCCGTGTACCGGGCGATCTTTTCGAAATCGAAACCGTCAAACGCCGCCCGGAAACTTTCCCGCTTTCTCAGGATCGTCAGCCAGGACAGGCCGGACTGGAAGCCTTCGAGGCAGATTTTTTCAAACAGCCGCCGGTCATCGGAGACCGGCCAGCCCCATTCTGTGTCGTGATAGGCACGGTAGTCGTCAAGATCGCCGTGCCACCAGCATCTTGCCTTGCCGTCGGCACCGGGAATCAGTCCGGTGACAGGGTCGTGGCTGCGTCGAATTGATTGGTCCGGCATGAAGCCTCTTTATGTTTATGTTTTGTTCTCATGTTGCCATGTTTTGCAAATGGCATCAAGCAATCTGCCTCTATCAAGGGAAAGCCTCCGCTCTGGCGATAGCTTCTGCGGTTCAGTCACGCAAACAGGGCGTCGATATCGTCCTGGGTTGCGACATCCATGTCCGTTTCCAGAGCCGGGCCGTTCAACAGGGATGCATCGCCGTTGGCCATTGCCTTTTGCTCGAGTTCGATTTCCTTGAAGCTCTCGATCCCGCCCCAGATATCCATCATGCGGATGATCCGGTCCTCGATGAACCGCAAGGTGCCGACCACTTTCGTGATTCGCTGCCCTGTCAGGTCCTGAAAGTTGCAGGCCTCGAAAATCTGGATGACCCGGTCCTGAATGTCTCCGGCCAGTTCCGAGTCCTGGGCCTGCAGACGGGCGGACAGCGTGTTGGCTGTCTCGTCGATAAACTCCGCAGCCGCCAGGATCGTCTCGGTTGCGCCCTCGGTTCCGCTGACGACCGCATCAAGTTCGTTCGTCACCCGGTTCATTTCCTCGCCGCGTTGTCCGGTCGTGTAGTGGAGCGTGGCGATTTCATGCTTGGTCTTGGCAATCGCCTCGTAGATCGCATCCAGTTCGACCTTGAGCTTTGCCGCTTCGGACAGCTCTTTGCGAAACTCGGCCATGAACTTACGGCTGACCGCGTCCGCATCCAGCTGCTCACCCTGCCCAGCATCTCCACTGAGAATCAGTTCCTTGAGGGAGGCGATTTCAGACAGCAATTCATTGTGCCGCCGGTAGTTCTCGGCCGCCGGATCGTCGCCGGCACCTGCATTCATCCGTATCAGGCTTTCTGCCCGAAATGACTTCTTGACAGCGGCCATGCCCTCTCCCGTGTTTTCCCGTGTTGTACCAAGCAGCTGCTCGCGACGCCAATAGTCGTAACTTTTGGATGTTTAAGGAAGTATTGCTCAATAAGTGTTTTTTACAAGGTCTGCAACTTGATGAGACAAACTGGAAATTCCGTTTCCTAATGGTATCCGCTTTCGCTATGGTTGCACTCTCATCGGTCCTTCGTCACCGCTTTGGCCCTGTTAAACAAATCTGGACTGTCCCGAATTCTCCGGGATCGTGTAAAGTCTCCAATGATCGAGAACCTGGACCATTTCGAAACATGCGGTCTGCCTGTCGTTTTATTGCTGCCATCCTTGCGAGCGTGACGCTCACCGTTTCCACACAAGCGGCATCCGACAGCTTTTCGACCGAGGAGATCCTGACCGGTTTCAATAAAACGGTGTTCGGACTCGAATACCGCGCGTGGACATGGCAGCCTTATCTCGTCAAGAAATTCACGGTTCCGGTGCGTTTTTATGTCCACAATTTCGCATCCCGGGACCGCTCGGCGACCGTCCGGCGTTTCATCGGGGAAATCGACCGGAAGATCGACGGTTTGACAACGGCTTTTGCTGCAAGCCCGAACCACGCCAACTTCCAGATCTATGTTGTCGATCGCAACCAGTATGAAGCGGTTGTCAAACGCGATATCTACAAGGACCAAAGAGCGGAAGTTCCAGGAAGATGCCTCGTCCGTGTGGTTTCAGGTAGACGAGGGATCAAGCGCTCGGCCGCCGTCATTGTCTCCGATGAAGGTGAGTTCCTTTTCCGGCGTTGTCTCGTCGAAGAAGTCTTGCAGGGGCTGGGCCCGATGAATGACGACGAGGCCCTGGTCCACTCTGTGTTCAACGACAGCTCCCGTCACAGCCGCTTCACCGTCTACGACCAGATCCTGATGAACATGCTCTATGATCCGCGGGTCGCCCCGGGGATGTCCGCCAAACAGATCGAAACCCTTCTGCCACTGATCGCCAGGGATGCGCGGCGGCGCGTGCAATAGCGGATCAGGGGCTGGCCGCAGACTTGCAAAGCAGCAAAAACCACGCGGTCTCGCGGTTTTCAGACAACGTTCAATCGCTGTTCACTCTTCTGGTACACTCTGAAGCGGGCAAACAGACGAACCGGCAATGGAACGGCAAACGGTTTGGGTCAGCACATGAACATGATGCGATTGAATTGGATCCTGGGTCTGGCGGCAGCAGCGTTGATGGCAACGGGAAGCGCTTTGTGGGCAGGCAGTTCGAGCCGTCTCGCCGCCCCGCCGCTGCTGCTTGCGCCCGAACAGACGGAGCCCTGGGCCGGGCAGTTCCAACCGCGGCAGCGGCCGTCCCGGCGCGGGACCGCGACGGACCCGGGTTTCAACAACCGCATGCAGCCATCTGCCGGTTTGCGCCGTCAGACCGCCCCCCGGCAGGATGACGCTCTCCAGAATGCAGCCGTTGCCCGCCCGCCCCGAATCGCCTCGCAATTCCTGCCGAGGCTTGTCACCTACGCCGGGCCGCACGACCCCGGAACAATCGTGATCGACACCCGGAAACGGTTTCTCTACCTCGTTCAGGGCGATGGCACTGCCATGCGCTATGGTGTCGGGGTCGGCAAGCCCGGCTTCGAGTGGGCCGGAACGCACTCGGTGACGCGCAAGGCCGAGTGGCCGGATTGGCGGCCTCCGGCCGAAATGCGCAAGCGGCGTCCGGACCTCCCGGTCTTTGTTCCCGGCGGTCCGAACAACCCCTTGGGGGCCCGGGCCCTCTACCTTGGATCGACGCTCTACCGCATTCATGGCTCCAACGAGCCCTGGTCTATTGGCCGCGCGGTTTCTTCAGGCTGTATCCGGATGCGGAACGAAGATGTTGTCGATCTCTACAATCGGGTCCAGATCGGTACAAAAGTGCATGTAATCTGAGCCGGCTGTACAAATCGGTTGCGCGAAGGGTTCAGACCGCAACCGGCATCACACTGGTCTGCCCGAAATAGCGTTTGAACAGCGCCCGCCATTGGGTTTTGTCACCGGTCCACTCACTGTCATCGGGCGCCAGGAGGTGGAGATCCGGCAGGCTTCGCCCCTTGTACCGGCTTGGATAGCTGACAATCAGATATTCGCAGGAGCGGCCCATAAACCCGTCAACGGCTCTTTGCAGCCTCTCCAATTCCCGGTCGGAAAAGGCAATTGCCGGGATATCCGTTTTCTGCGCGACATCCGGCAGGTTGTTCTGGGTGTTGGACACCACAAAAATCACTCTTGCCCGATCCCGCAGCCTCAAGAACTTTTGACGCAAGTAGCTGAAACGGGACAGGTTCTCCTCAAAATGTACGAGAACATCCGCTGTCCCTGCCTCATCCCGGAAATGATGCAGAAACCGGATCCCGTAGGGCTGCCATGTCGGCTCGCCCGGCCCCGGCAATATCTGCTCGCGCGAGAAGATCGGGAAGCCGTCTTCAAACAACCGGCACATGCCACCGATAGGCGCGATCAGCCCGTCAAAAAAAGACCGGTTTGGCTTAACCTGCTCGCCCAGCGCCGCGGACAGCACGTCAATGCTCGTCCGGATTTGCCGCGCACTCTGGCAAGACATTCCCAGACTGACAATCGCCGTATTTTCACCACCCGCAGACATCGCCCCTCGCAATCCTGAATGGCAAGAATAGGGCCTATGCGGCAAATTCCAAAACTGAAATCAGTTGGCTTTCACAGTTTCAAGTTGGCCGGGCAAGGCTTCGGGCCGGGGACCGCCGTAAACCCAATCCAGCAATTCAGCCGTATGGATGATCGGAATATCCGTTCCCAGTCCGATCTGTGTCATGCACCCTATATTGCCGGTCGCAATCAGGTCCGGCCGGGTCTTTTCGATATTGGCCACCTTGCGGTTCCGGAGTTTTCCGGCGATCTCGGGCTGCAGAATGTTGTAGGTTCCGGCCGACCCGCAACACAAATGGCCTTCGGGCACATCCCTGACCTTGAACCCGGCAGCCGAAAGCAGGGTTTTGGGCTGCCGGGTTATTTTCTGACCATGCTGCATGGAACAGGCCGAATGATAGGCAACCGACAGATCGGTTGCCACCACCGGCTTGCCCAGATCCGCCCCCGTGAGGAACTCGGTAATGTCCTTGGTCAGACCGGAAACGCGCGCCGCCTTGTCGCGGTAATCAGGGTCCTCGCGCAACATGAAGCCGTAATCCTTGACCGTGGTCCCGCAGCCCGACGCGGTGATCAGAATGGCATCCAGGCCATCTCCCTCCAGTTCACGGGTCCAGGCATCGACATTCCGGCGCGCGTTCTCCAGCGCGGCCTCTTCCTTGCCCATGTGATGCACCAGCGCCCCGCAACAAACCTCATCCTTGGCAAAAACCACGTCATAACCGGACCGCTGAAGCAACCGGACGGTGGCCTCGTTGATCGAAGGTTTCAGCACCGGCTGGGCGCAGCCGGACAGGATGGCAACCCGTCCCTTGCGCTCCGGGGTCTGCGATTTGAAGTTCACCGGAACGTTAATGGAAGACTTTTTCGGGATTTTACGGGGCGCCAGTTCCAGCATGGCGGCCATCTTCGCAAACGGCCCTCCCATCGACCTGAACAGTCCGGCAAAGGGCCGCCCCAAGGCAGCACCGGTCAAAGCCAGTCTGAAACGTGACGGATAGGGCAAGACAAACGCCAATATTCCGCGCAGAAGCCGGTCGGAGAAAGACCGCTTGTAGGTCTTTTCAATATGTGACCGTGCATGGTCAACCAGATGCATGTAGTGGACGCCAGACGGGCAGGTCGTCATGCACGCAAGGCAGGACAGGCAACGGTCGATATGCTTGACCACCTTTTCATCCGCGGGCCGGTCGTTCTCCAACATGTCCTTGATCAGGTAAATCCGGCCGCGCGGGCTGTCGAGCTCGTCGCCCAGAAGCGTAAATGTCGGGCATGTGGCCGTGCAAAAGCCGCAGTGAACGCATTTGCGCAGGATCTTCTCCGATTCGGCCACATGACTGTCCCGCAGCTGTTCCGCCGTGAAGTTCGTTTGCATGCGCCGGTCTCTCTCCCTCAAAGCCCTCTTGCGTCCGCGCCCGGATCGTAGTGGCCCGAAAAATCACGCACAAGGCCACCCCGTCACAATAGCAGGTAAATCGCCGGAGAATTTTGCCCCCTGAAGACAAAGTCTTCTTCCCTGCCTACGCGCATGAATGGTGCCTGAACAGAAGGCTCATCTCCGGTTCAAATGCTTTCAACTATTGATGAGGCCGTGGGCGAGACATGAACCTTGAAGTGGATCAAGACAATGATGTTCAGAACTCTTGGAATGCTCGCAGTTGCCGCCGCTACTTTGATGACAGCAAATTCGGCCGCACAGGCAAAGGACTGGATCGAGAAGGTCGAGGTGAAACGGGACGGTATCGACGTGATCCCGATCATCGTCACAGCCAATCAGCATGGGTACCAGAGTATCCAGACAAACTCGCATCGCTTCCTTCTTCGGCTATATGCGAAAGCCACATCGGGCAAGCGGATCGTCGCCATGAAACTGGGCTCGTTCCAGGGCGTGCTATATTTCGAAGCAGACGGCAATTTGTGGAGCAAGAGCTTTGCCCATCGTGCAGTTGCCAACGGCACCAAGCGCACTGTCGTGATCGAACATGACCCGGTCATTCCCGTCGCCAAGGTAAAATGGAAGACCGGCACGCCATTGCAGGTCTGCCGGGCACATTATGACACGAAACGGGCGTCGGGCCTGTCGCGCACCCAGATCCTGAGCAAGGACTGGACTGTCACCGCAAAGGCCTATTTCGAGCTGGATGCGGTCGCCGCACGGAAGAACAAGGCCAAGAACAACAAGTGGAACATCGGCAACACCACAAACCAGCGCGACGGATATGTCTATGATGTGCGCGTGACATGCCAGAAAGGCATCGCAAAGGCACCGTTCAACGTGAAGACCAACTGACCCAAATCCGGCCCGCCGGCACTAACGGCGGGCCCTTTTATCTCAAGCGCCCCGCTTAAAACATCCATGTTCCCGGATCGGGCACGGCATCGCCTCTTGAGGCCAGTTGCAATCCCTTGACGCAGCGGATGATTGTCCAGATCGCAACCAGAATGAGCAGTATGAAGCCTATGGCGATCATCATAAGCAGCATACTGATGAAGCTGGCGATAAGCGCAATCCAGAAGGTCCGGATCTGAAACGTATAGTGGCTGTCGACCCAGCCTTCTCCCTTGCCGCGATTGAGATAGGCAAAGATCACGCCGATGATCGGCGACAACCCGATCACAAAACCCAACAGGATCAGAATGTAGACGAGCGTGACATTTTTCCGGCCGGCTTCCGTGTAGCTGGCAACGGTATCGGACTGTTCCATCGCTTCAGTTCCTCCCGCCGTGTGAAAAGTCTGCCGTGTATCAGAAGTTGTTCACCTTCAGATGTGAGCACCCATCCGCCCCGGATTCAAGATCCCTTTCGGATCGAATTGGTCCTTGAGCCGTTTTGACAAGGCCTTGAGCGGGCCCGGTTGCGGTTCAAACACTTCGGTGCTCAGCCTTTGGGATGGCGTTGCCCTGATAAGGGTCGCATGCCCGCCACCCGACTGTGCAAGAGCCCTGCGAATGTCTGCGTCATGCAAATCGCCGTCCGTGCAAACCAGCCAGACAAGACCACCACTCCAATCGTAAAACGCGTCCAGATCAAACTGGTCCGACAAAATCGACACAACGGATGGACCTTCGGTAGGTGTTACCGAGATCCGCCAGACCGGCCCCTCCAGAGACCAAAACGGTTCGACATCTCGTATGGACCGCCAGGATTTGAGCGAATCCGCTTCATCCAGAACCGAAGCCGGATGCTGTGCCTCGAACATCCGGCGCAGATGCTCAAGCCGGTAGGCAACAGACTCCTGAAATCCTTCAAGCCGCAGAAGTGTCCGGGCACCGTCGCGCCCGGATCCGCCGGGTAAATGCGCCGCGCCGGAAACCTCACAGGAAGACCCCATCGCCTTGCACATGGCAGTAACAGCGTCCCGGTCGTTCAGCCCCGTCAAAACAAGGCTCGCACTGGTCTGCGGTTTCGGATTGACTTTCAGGGTCACAACACCGGCAATGGCCAAAGTGCCCCAGGATCCGCACAAAGCGCGCGGAAGGTCGTAGCCGGTCACATTCTTGACCACGCGCCCTCCCGACTTAAAGATCTCCCCCCGCCCGGACACGGCTTCCATTCCGAGAATATGGTCGCGTGCCGCCCCGGCCTTGATCCGCCGCGGTCCGGCAAGATTTGCGGCCAGAACGCCGCCTATCGTTCCCTGACCGGGATCTTCTCCGAGCAAGGGCCCATAATCGGCCGGCTCGAACGAGAGTTCCTGCCCGCTGTCATCGACCAGCGTCTCCACCTCGGCAATCGGCGTGCCGGCCTTCAAAGTCAGAACGAGTTCCGCCGGCTCATAGAGCTCAACACCGGACAAGCCCGACAGGTCCAGAACATGCGCGGACTGGACCGGTCGGCCAATGCCTCTCTTAGACCCGGCACCGACCACCTCCAGCGGCGTTTCCTCGGCCGCAGCCCAAAGCACCGCGTCACGCAGATCTTCTATTGTTTTCGGCTGGAGCGGCGCGTCCATCAAAACCCCTTCACCATTATACAAGACTAGAACCGCGGGATGTCCGGGAACGGCAGCTGCCCCTTGTGAACGTGCATCTTGCCAAGCTCGGCGCAGCGATGCAGCACGGGAAAGACCTTGCCCGGGTTCAGCAACTGACGTTCGTCAAACGCGCATTTGACCCTCTGCTGCTGCTTGAGATCGTCTTCTGAAAACATTTCCGGCATCAGATCGCGTTTCTCGATCCCGACCCCATGCTCGCCGGTCAAGACGCCGCCGACTTCCACACAAAGCCGAAGGATATCTGCCCCAAAAGCTTCAGCGGCTTCCAGTTCCCCGGGCTTGTTGGCATCATAGAGAATGAGCGGATGCAGGTTTCCGTCGCCCGCGTGAAAGACATTGGCCACCCCGAGCCCGTGTTTTTCGGACAGATCCCGCATTCCGGCCAGAACACGCGGCAGCTCGCGGCGCGGGATTGTTCCGTCCATGCACAAGTAGTCTGGCGAAATCCGTCCGACGGCTGGAAACGCCGCTTTCCGCCCGGCCCAGAACGTCAAGCGCTCTTCCTCGGTTTCGGACACGCGCAAATGGGTCGCGCCGTTTGTTCGTGCGATCTCCTCAACCCGGCCCAGCAGGTGGTTCACCTCGGCCTCCGGTCCGTCGAGTTCCACGATCAGCAACGCTTCGACGTCCAGCGGGTAGCCTGCATGCACGAAGTCTTCGGCCGCACGGATCGCCGGGGCATCCATCATTTCCATGCCGCCTGGAATGATCCCGGCACCTATGATGTCGGCAACGCAGCGCCCTGCGTCCTCACTTGCCGGGAAACCGACAAGCAGCGCCCGCGCGGTCTCGGGTTTTTGCAGGATCCGCACCGTGACCTCGGTCACCACGCCGAGCAGGCCTTCCGATCCTGTCATCAGCGCCAGAAGGTCATAGCCTTCACTGTCGAGATGCTTGCCTCCGAGCCGGATGACCTCGCCCGTCATCAGCACCATTTCGAGGCCCAACACATTGTTGGTGGTCAAACCGTATTTGAGGCAGTGAACCCCACCGGAGTTTTCGGCAATGTTGCCCCCGATGGAGCAGGCGATCTGGGAAGACGGATCGGGCGCGTAGTAGAACCCTTCATGTTCCACTGCCCGTGTAATCCCCAGATTGGTTACGCCCGGCTCAACCACGACAGCGCGGTTCGGAAAGTCGATATCGAGAACCCGGTTGAACTTCATCATCGACAACAGGACGCCGTCAGCGACCGGAAGGGCACCGCCGGACAGGGAGGTTCCGGCCCCGCGCGGCACGACTTTGACATTGTTGGCGTAACAATAACGCAGGACAGCGGCGACCTGCTCAACGGTTTCAGGCAAAACGACAATCAGCGGAAGTTGTTTATAAGCGGTCAAGGCGTCGGTTTCATACGGGCGCATTTCGCGCTCGTCGTAGATAACGCCTTCTCCGGGAACAATGGCCTGAAGGGCTTTCACGATTTCTGAACGTCTATCCAGGACCGACTGGTCGGGAGCGGGCATTGATATGGCAGACATTGAGCATCCCTACTTGCAGAAGCCAATTTGATCCAGATAAGAGCAGCACGCGTAACATTGACGATTTGGCAAGGCATATGGACTGGCCAGCGTCCTGATCCTGACGCAAAAGGCGGCTTCGGGAAATGTCAAAACGGCAAAAAGATTTATATCCGGGCGGTAGAAAATGAGCAATTTGACGGACATGGAGATCTTCGCGCGGGTCGTTGGGGCCGGCAGCATGTCGGCTGCCGGACGCGAAATGGGACTCTCGCCAGCCGTTGTGTCCAAACGTATCCGCCGTCTGGAAGACAAGCTCGGGACGCGCCTTCTGCAACGAACGACGCGCCAAATCGCCATGACCGAGGCCGGTCAGGGGTTCTTTGAACGGGTCGTCGCGATCCTTGCGTCCGTGGAAGAGGCGGAAGCATTTGTTTCCCGCGGCTCAGCGCAGGCGCGCGGCACATTGAAAGTCGCGGCACCCACTTCGTTTGGCCGTATGCACATTGCTCCATATCTTGGCAAGTTCCTGGAAACGAACCCGGACCTCTCGGTCAATCTCGATCTTGATGACGGTTTCGTCGACATCGTCGGCGACGGGTATGACCTGGCGATACGAATTGCCGAACTGTCTGATTCAAGCCTCGTGGCCCGCCGGTTGGCTCCCGTCCATCGCATTCTGGTGGCTGCACCGGAATATGTCGCCCGCAAGGGCGTACCGCTCACAATCGAGGATCTTGCGGACAATCACGTCTGTCTTGCAGCTGCCAATCAGGATCCCTGGCGGTTGATGGGTCCTCAGGGACTGGAAACCGTGCGGACCTTCGCTCCGGTCAAAACCAATTCGAGCGAGGTCGTGCGTGAATGCCTTCTTTCTGGCGTTGGAATCGCGCTCAGATCGACCTGGGATATTGGCCCAGAATTGCGGGAAGGCAAACTTCAGATCCTGCTGCCAGAGTATCGCGCGTCCAAGGATGTCGGATTGCATGCCGTCTACCCGAGCCGGCGGTTTCTACCTGCAAAGGTCCGCGTATTTATCGACTTCCTGGCCGGTCTCTACAGCCCGTCGCCATACTGGGACACCGGACTCGAGCAATGGCTGCACTTGCCAAGTCAAACACGCGCGGCAGTTTGACAGGAGTGTTTTATCCGGAAAAACGCTTATTTTTGTAGCACTTACCTAAAGTAAACAGATGCGACATAGCTTCACAGTCTGATGAAAAACAGGGGCAAGCCGTCTGAAACGTCTTGTCTCGGCATTTATCATTATGTCTAGTTTGCAGGCGTGTCCTGCACGCAAGAACCGAGGGAGAGAAATCGATGAAACGCGTTATCACGATTGCGGGGACCGCATTGCTGGCTTTGACCATGCAGGCACATGCGGAAGGCGACGCCGCCGCCGGTGAAAAGGTATTCCGCAAGTGCCAAGCCTGCCATGCGGTCGGCGAAGGTGCAAAAAACAAGGTTGGCCCCCAGCTGAACGGGATCGTAGGCCGTGAACCGGCGAGCGTGGAAGGCTACAAGTATTCCAAGGCTGCTGTGGAAAATGCGGAAGGCGCCGGTCCGTGGACCGAAGCTGAACTGATGCAATATCTTGAAGATCCGTCCAAGTATCTCGGCGGACGGTCCAAGATGGCTTTCAAGCTTCGCAAGGAAGACGAGCGCGCGAACGTAATTGCCTATCTCGACACCTTCAATGCGGATGGCAGCACTAAGTAGCGGAAGTTGCTTTGGTGCTTCGAAAGGGCCGGTTTCTCCGGCCCTTTTTCAATCCGGCTGCACTTCAGATCTCAATTCCAAATACATCCCTCTCAGTATGGCACCTCTTGATACTCATGCCGGCAAACAAGGCCATCGAAACCGGCAAGGAATTCACAAAAGGGCTGCAGAAGAAAAAGGGACAACACCAGCCGCAGTGGTCACCGCAAAGGCGACTGCGTTTGTGAAAGGCATGCAGAACATCGTTGTTTTCAAAAAGGAATTGTTCTTCCTGCAGAGCTTTTCCCCTCCGATGGAACATCCCTGCGCGGCCGATGCCGAGTACGCACGTGACGCCCGGCACAACGAGAAAGCACGCGTTTGAAAACGGTCAATCAGGCTCGGCCATTTCTTCAAGTCGTTCGCGGTCAATCAGCTTCAGCCAACCGTTTTCAAGGCCGATCAGCTCCGCCTTCTGCCACTTCCGCAGACACCTGTTCACGTTCTCGCGGGAGTTCCCGATCATGCCGGCCAGTTCGGATTGGGACTGGGACAGCTTCTTCAAGGGCTTTTCCGGGCTACCAGGGGCCGTCACGGACAAGCGTAGCAGCAGCTTGGCAAGCCGCGCCGGGAGATCAAGAAAGGCAATCTCGATCATCCGTTCATCCGACCTGCGAACCCGCTTGCATAACAATTCGATCAAACGGATGGACAATTTCGGATCATGGTGCAGCAGATCCAGTAATGCCCGCCTTTCGAGGACCACAAGGGTGCAATTTGTCAGCGCGGTCACTGTTGCGGACCTCTCACCGCCGTCCAGAAGCGCGATTTCACCAAAAATCTCGCCGGCATTCATGTCATTGAGGGTCACTTCGCGCGCGGTTGGCGTTACAACACTGACCCGGACCACCCCCTCGGCGATCGCCATCATGCTCTGCCCCGGCGCGCCCATGGTAAAAACCACCTCGCCCGCCCTGTACTGCTTGATGTAGGAGAACCCTGCCAGCTCCCGACGGGCTTTCTCATTCAGGGCTTCGAAAACAAAGCTCTTGCCAAGGAGTTCCTCCTTGTTCAGCTCTTCACCAGCTTGCATCCGCCTGTTCTCCCTGTTCGGAAACCGGTCCTGCGTTGCCCTTGACTGTATGCCTTCCACACTAGGCGTAAGAGCGATTTGCGTGTACATATTACACTCTATCCAGTGTTCATCAGGAATTTTTGCGATGCGGTTTCAATTCATTTTGACAGTAACCGCCATGATTCTTTTCAATCTTCCCCCAGAGGTTGCAGCACAAGAAAATACCGGCTGTGACAGCCGCCAGCTCGCAGATCCTCCCAGGGTCGTCTACCAATGCGGCGATAGCCTTATTCTGGATGCCGAGGCTGCAGCAACATTGCAAATCGGCAACGCAGCGGCAGGAAGCCGTCCTGCCGCAGCGGAAATCACGGAAGATGGTGTCCTGGTGAATGTTGACCCCGGGAGCGGCCCCTTCCAGATTCTGACCCCGCACGCCATCGCGGCAGTGCGCGGCACGATTTACATCGTCGATGTAACCGGAGAGACGACAGCCGTTTTCGTCTCCGAGGGCGAAGTTGCCGTTTCACGCCGCGACGGATCGGATCCAGTCCTCTTGACGGAAGGATTGGGTGTCGAAGTTACGCCCGGCGTGCCGCTTGATGTCCGGCGCTGGCCCGTCGAGCGCGTCACCCGTCTGCTCGCCCGCTTCGGTCAATGAAGCTTTACCTACCCGCCTGGGTGCTGGTACTCGCATTGCTGGGAGGCCTGGCCTGGACGGGATTTCTTGCCAGAAACCATCTGGCAGGCGTTTCCAGTATCATGGACCGGTTTGAATCGGTCCTTCTCGACATGAGGATCCTTGCAAGCGGTTCGCGCAAGCCACCGTCGGACGTTACCGTTGTCGCGATCGATGACGCTACAGTCTCCGCGCTTGGCCAATATCCGCTCAAGCGCGGCCAGCTGGGCGCATTGATCGACAGAATACGGGCAAGTGGCGCACGCGCAATCGCTGTCGATATCCTCTTCAATGGTCAGTCTGCAGCGGACGAAGACACGGCTCTTGGCCTTTCACTTGCCGCCATGCCGTCCGTTATTGCAGCCGCCGGGCAATTTCAGGGACAAAACACCCATCGGGCATATGTGCCGATAGCCAACAGGGTCCTCGCCCCGCTTTCCAAAATTGCGGCCCAATCGTCAGTCGGGCTTGTCAATATCGTTCAGGATCCTGGCGGCACTCCCCGCCACATCCCCCTGATTTATCTGGTGAACGGCCAGCCCGAGCCGTCCTTTGCCCTGCGTGCGGCCGGGTATTTCATGGCCGAGGACCCAATTGTTGCCCGTGAGGGAATACGTTTCGGCGACCGTCTGCAGCTGCTGGATCTCGGTTGGCATTTGGCCTTGAACTATTATGGACCAGCCGGAACCGTCCCGACCATCAGCGCGCTGGACGTTTTCAGCGACCCTGCGGCAGCCGATCTTTTGCGCGGCCGGCTGGCCGTGCTCGGCGTGACCGCGACAGCTGTCGGAGACCGGTTCAACACGCCCTTTGACCCGATCATGCCGGGCGTGGAAGTTCAGGCAACCGGAATTGCAAACCTGCTCGACGGCTCGCCGCTCCGGCGGGATTTGAATATCCGCCGGATTGATGTGGCAGCCGCCGTGACGGTGATGCTGACAGGCATGCTTGCAGTCCTTCTTCTGCCGCTCGCGCCTGCCTCCCTCCTTTACTTGGCCATCCTGACGGTCTGGCTTGCGACTACGGTGTTTGTGTTCCGCCAAGGCATCTGGCTCAATGCGGCACTGCCCATCGCGGCCAGCCTTCCTCCGGTTGCCGCGATCGGTATCCTCCGGCAAGTGACGGATCGCTACCAGGCCCGCCGAATCCAGCGCGCCCGCGATGCCCTTGGCCGGTTCCAATCCCCTTTGCTCGCACACCGCATCGCGGAAGATCCCGTGTTTCTCATCGCCCCGAAGCAGCAGATTGCCCCGATCCTGTTTCTGGACCTGTCCGGCTATACCGGACTGAGCGAACGGATCGGGCCGGCACAAACCCGCGATTACCTGAAACAGTTTCACACCATCGTCGTGAACGAGGCTGCCGGGTTCGGCGGGGTCGTTCTCGATTTCATGGGTGATGGGGCCATGCTTGGCTTTGGCATCCCTGATCCAGCGCCCACCGATGCGGCACGGGCAATGCAGTGTGCATTTGCGCTCACCCGGGCTACCACGAGCTGGATTGTTGAAGCCGGACTTCAACCCGACATAACCGGCGTTCGTGTGGGCCTTCACATGGGGCCGGTGGTGTTGTCCCGGCTCGGTCATGAAAGCCAGCAACAAATCGCCGCGACAGGTGATTGCGTCAACGTTGCCAGCAGACTGCTCGATCTTGCCAAGGAGCGCGGCGCAGCCGTGGCCATATCGTCAGCAGTCCTTGCGGAAGTCCCGCAATCCATGAGGTCCGGCCATCGTTCGACGTTGGAGACCACCGCCATCCGGGGCCGCCAGCAACCACTCGAGGTAGCGATCTGGACCATGGCCGAGATCGCTTCGATGCACTCAAATCATGCGGGAAAGGGTCCTGTCACGCCGAACGACATGATGAAAAAGAGCAGCCCCCAAATGCGCAAGAAACAGTCCCAATAATATCCAGGCGCTCCATTCGTGAATGGCTGACAGGGTTCCCGCGATCTCCGGAGACTTGCCGAGCGGGCTCCAGATCGGGAGGATACCGAACCAGTCCAGCGGAAATCCGTGAGCATTGGTCGCCAGAAACCCGGACACGGGCATGATGATCAGAAACAGATAAAGAAGCCCGTGGACTGCTGCGGCAGCAAACCGTTCAAGCGCCGGCCCCTCGAAATGCGGCGAACCGGAAATCAGCTTGTTTCCCACACGAACGAGCATCAACCATAACACCAGGAAGCCGAGCCCCTCGTGCAGCATGTAGAAATCAGGTGCAAATTCTGATTTGACATAGCCGATCATCAATCCGAGCGGCCAGATTGCCAGAACCAGCGTAGCGATGGTCCAATGAAGCGCTTTCGCGAGAGTGCCGTAAGAGGCGTCGGGATCATCCGGCGCCACAAGATGGTCCCTGCGGTTTGATGCATTACCTTGACCGGACAATTCAGCCTCCAGTTATCCTGTTGCTTGTTGAACAGCAGGAAGCCGATTGTCACTTCCCGCATTCCAAGAAAAAGGCTTTAGCAAACCCGGCGTTTCATTGCGATTGCCGTGTTAGACATGCCGGCAGGTTGCCATGCACATCCGGGAGTGCGAAGCATGCGCCGGTGTGCCAGAACTGGCCGCGACAAACCTGTGACGCACGGCACACCACGCGTCCATCCGCATTGAAACACGAAGCCTCGAATGGCCTGAACAGGTAGTTTCTTGTCCAAATATGGTTGCAAGGAAACAGACGTGAACCGGACACACCCGCACGAGCTAGCAACCCCTAACATACACCCACGCATCACCAGTCCGGCCGGTCAATCCACTGGAACTGATTTCAGGATCGTCTCGACTTCGCTCTGGGAAAGCGGCTGTAGTTGCGTGGTGTCCGGAGCAAATGCTGCGCGAATGTAATTCGCCAGGTCGGTAAGTTGCGGTGCGGTGAGCTTGTCCCGATATCCGGGCATGGGACCGTATCCGGCCATCACTGACATGTCTTCAGCGTCAAGACCTTTCGCTGTGACGGCGATCAGGTTGAACCCGTTGGTCTGCGCGACCGTCGAATTGCCTGCAAGCGGCGGAATGGCGTTCGGTATGCCCTGCCCTTGATCTCCGTGACAAAGAGCACAATGGGACAGATACAAGGCTTGGCCAGACGCATTGGCATGCGCAGCTGCGCCGAGCTGTGACACAATACTCTGTCCCTTTGTGGGAGACGCAGACGCCGTGTCCATCAGGTAGGTTGCAAGTGCGACCTGATCCTCATGTGTCAGTTTCCGGAGCGAGTCCTTGATTGCCAGGAACATCTCCCCGAATGCCGACCCTTGCGGGCCTGCGCCGCTCTCGAAATAGGTCACAAGGTCTTCCCGGTTCCAGCCACGTTGTGCCAAAGCACCGGGCTGAATGTTCGGAGCTTCGAATCCGCCGATCACCGCACCGGCAAACCACTTGTCGCCTCCCTCCATCGCACCCAGTATGTTTCGCGGAGTGTGGCATTCGCCGCAATGTCCCAACCCTTCTGAAATCCATTTCCCCCTGTTCCACACCGCGTCTTTTTGCGGATCGGGACCAAACGGCGCACGGCTTGCAAACAACAGATTCCAGCCGAACATGAGCGGCCGTATATTGAACGGAAAATTCAGGGCATTGGCGGGCGGTTGAGAGGCAACCGGCTCCAGAGACATCAAATAGGCAAAGATCTGGTCTGTCTCCTGGCGGGTCAGGATGTGATAGGAGGTATAGGGCATTGCCGGATAGAGCGGCGCCAGCACCGAATCCGCACCGTAAACCATGGTCTGGTAAAACTCGGCGGAGGTCATATTGCCGATGCCATAGGTCTTGTCCGGTGTAATGTTTGACGAATAAAGCTTGCCGAAAGGGGTATCGAAAGAACGCCCCCCTGCAAGAGAGGGTACATTTCCCTCACCGGTGTGACAGGCGGCACAATCCCCCATGTCGGCAAGATACCGGCCAGCGTCAATATCGGTCTCGGCCGTCAAGGTCGGCCGGCTTTCCGCCCCGGGCACGCCCCAGATCCAGGCGAAGCCCGCATAACCTACCAGTCCCAGAACTCCCAGTCCGACAAGACCGGCCAGCAGGCGCATCCCCCTCCCCATCGCTCACCCTTCCCGTGTCAAGCCGTTCTGATTCAGGATCAGGTCCTTCAGGGCCTGAAAGTACCGCACATATCCGGTGCAACGGCAAATGTGATTTCCCATGGCCTCCTCGATTGCCGTCTCGACATCCGCCTTCGCAATCGGGGACTTTTTCAGGTTTTCCAGGAGAACCGTGGCCTCGTTGACAAAGCCCGATGTGCAGTAGCCGCACTGGAACGAGAAGTGATCAACATAGGCCTGTTGAACCGGCGAAAGCTTGCCGTTTTTCGCGTGGCCTTCGATCGTGCGGATGGATTTCCCGTCAAACGCGGCCGCCCCCTGGATGCAGGTTCTTTCGGTTCTTGAGGTTCCGTCCGGCTGGTCGACAATGACCACGCATGCATGGCAGATCCCGATCCCGCAACTGAATTTTGTTCCGGTCAGGCCGAGAGTGTCGTTCAGATAATCGACCATTCGCATGGCGTCCGGGACCTCATGCGGTCCCTGCGGCGTTCCATTCACGGTCACGGTAATCGTCGAGCGCGTCATGGCTGCACCTTTTGAATGTCTTCTGCAGTAACCGGCAGATCGGTAAAACGATGGCCGGTGGCTTCCCGGAGGGCGTTCAGGATAGCCGGAACGACCGGCATCATGCCCAACTCGGCCATGCCTTTCGGCGGATCGGTGTCGGTCAGGGGAGGCAACACGTCCGTGTTGATCTGCCAGACCGGCACATCCGGCACATGCGGGACCCGATAGCGATTGATGTTCCAGGTTCCGTTGCCCGGCCCATTCTCGTAGAGGGGCAGGTATTCCCGCAAGGCATGCCCGATCCCCATCACGATGCCGCCTTCCGATTGTCCCGACACAAGTTCGGGAACGACTTGCCGCCCGCACTCGAGCACCTGGTGCACGCCAAGAACCTCGACCTCCCCGCTGGATTTGTTGACCGAAATGGCGGCAACCGCACCTGCCGTCGATGAATAGTTGACGCCTACACGCTCCAGGCCCGGAGGCGGATAGAAAACCGCTTCCCCTAGCGGGTTTTGTGATCCTGCACCCTGCTCGCTGGCAGTTGTGGCCGCCGTGGTGCCGGACCCCGCTTGATTTGCGTCGCCACCTGCCTCTCTGACCCTCGGGGAATAATCCCCGCCGATCCTTTCGAAGCCCGCCGGCGGGAACGCTACAGTCTGGCGATCAAGCAAATCCCAGTCATCAGTTCCCTTCTGGATTGCCATGGCGTCCACTGCCGCATTCCAGGTTTCACCTTCGATATCAAAGTTTGCGGTGGTCCAGCCCCAACGATTGAAGGTGTGAACCATGACACCGGTTATAAAACCCATTTCATGCGCTTTTGCCGCGAGTTTTTCCAGCGGGATCGGCACCATTCCCATCCCGGACAGGCCCTGTTCTGTCCAGCGAAGTTCTGAAAACCGAACGACTTCGGGCGTTCCCGACCCGCCGAGCACACCTTCGGTCCAAATCTCGCGGGCCGCCGGCCAAAGGCAGAAACGCAGCAGTGTAAAGGCCGCTTCGGAAACGGTGCCTGTCGTGATGTGCGCGCATGTTGATGAACTTGTGGACGACGAAATCACCGGCACCCAGCGCGGATTTTTCGCAGCCTTCTCCTGCTCTGCGGCACTGATTGTGTAGGGATCTCCGGTGGTGACAAGTTTCAGCGGCGCCCAAAAGGAAGGAACGTCCATCGTGACAGTGTGGGCAAGCTGCCCGAGATACCAAGCAGTCCGCTCCGCCACAGCGGTACTGATCCCGGTTCCCATCTCGATCGCATTGCAAGTGACCGAAATCTTGCCGTCCGGAGACAACGATATGGCTGCAAGGCCGGCGTCCGCTCCTGTCCCGAAGTCCTTGGCAGCGCATGCCATGCCGACAGCATAGGTCTTGCCCGGATTTGCAGCCTCATAGGCGCTCTTGTTTTTGAGACGCTCCTGCCACAATGGAACTTTCTCAAGTGCGTCAAGCACTTCGATATTTCGAACCACCCCGGACAGCGGATTGCCGGTGAGGTTCAATTGCGCTGTGCGCTTGGCATTCTTGCGCCGGAGCTCGAAAGGATCTGTCCCGAGAACCCGAGCAGCTTCATCCACCAGCGATTCCGTAACCGTTTCAGTCTGCAAGGTCCCGAAGCCGCGCATCGAGCCTGCCGTGACCGCACGCGAGTGATAGGCTGTTGTTGTGACATCGCTTTTGGGAAAATAGTAAATAGAGGCGGAATTGACCGCACCTACATCGGCGACCGAGGCTGACAGGTTAGCAAGACCGCCGCCGTCGCACGACATGTCCGCCACAAATGCCGTGAACACGTGGGATTGCGGATCAACACCAATCTTGGCGTCGATCTTGAATGCATGCCGTTTTATTCCGAACTGGAATTGCTCGAACCGGTTGAATGCAAGCCGAACCGGCTTGCCATCGGAAAACATGGCAGCGGCCGCTGCATAAAGCGGAAAGATCGAATGGTCCTTGCCTCCGAAACTGCCCCCGAGATATGCGAAATATCCGTCAATCGACGCAATCTGGTAGCCGTTTTCGGCATCCTTTACCATCCCCGCGAGGCCTTCGAGGGTTGTTTCAGGCGACTGAACGCCAAACACGCCAGAAAGCTTTTTGTTGGCGGCGTCATACCAGCATAGCCCGGACTCGGGCTCCATGAAAAACTGGTCGACGGACTGGCTTTGAGAGCTGAGCGATATGACCTTTCCGGACTTGCCGGATTCCAGATCGTCCCTGATCTGCTGACCATAAAAAGACGCCTGATCCGATCCCTCGCCGTCTTGCTTGGGCGGCGCCCACACGGGAAAACGGTTCTTCTGAAAGCGAACCGGCTCCACCCAGCCATCTTTGACCGGGGAATAAACATCAGGACCTTCGGGATTGTCGCCACCGACACGGGTAAACCGGTTTGAACCATAAGGTTTCCCGGGCTGGGGCCCTGTCTGCTCACCATACCGGACGATGCCGGTTTCACCGGAAAGGCGAAGACGGGCATCCGAAAAGCGATCAAGATCGTGCCAAATCAGAATCGCCAGAGGTTGTCCCAGATAAAGCGGCGTCTGTCCCTTTGGGCACAAAAGATCGGATGCGAAGAAACCGGTTGCCTTTATCCCGGCTGCAGCCAGGTCACTTGCCTGTACAACCTGGTCCGGTTGGAGATCCGTCCCGAGGATGGACAGATCGATATCTTCAAAGATGTGCTGCGCATCTGTTGCAAACAACAGGCAGGCATGACTGGTTTCTGCAGGCCACCCATCCATGTCAGAGGCACGGAAGTCTCTGGGATAGATTTTTTGCCCCGTGACCTTCGCATAACCGTCGACCCGGTAGCGCAGCTTGTGACCGCCTTCGACATCCCAACCAGGGGCTACCGGCTGAACTGGCTCCTGGGCATCTGGCCGGCGTGGCAACAAAGTCATCACGGACAGAGTGACCCCGCCCGCCATGGCAGTTTTCAAGACTTGGCGCCTGGTCCACCCAACCGGCCCCTTTTGCGCATCCGATACTCTGCTCATGCGCGCCCCTCCCGGCCCTTCCAGAGACTGTCTCCAACGCTAAAGCGATCCGTAAGGGAAGCCAAGTAGAAAACAGACTACGCACCTATCAGGAAAAACTATTTCCGCATAATTTGCCTATCATATTATCATAAATCAGGATGAAACGCATAGTTCCGAGCAATTGCACAACCGAAACGGTAAAAGGGGCCGGATCGCCTTCGCAATCAGCGAACGAGACAACCTGAAATACAATGTACTTCAGGAAATGCGCGGCATTTGACAAGGATCAACGATGGGATCCACAGGCCGATTATCATCAGAACCGCCGCCCGGAATAGAGGCGTTGCCGATCAAACATAAGATTTGGCGGGCCAAATGAACCTTGACTGACCGGACATGTTCCATGCGCTCATTTTGCAGCCTGACGGCCTTGAAAACTGACGCTTGTCCGGAAACTTGCCACCCCCATATCTGGAGTAATTAACCCACGGGAGTTAACATAATGGCAAAGCAGTCGACCACGCGGACAGGTTATCCGAACATGGCCTGGAACCCGTTTTCAGGCGCCGAGAGCAATCCGCTTTTTTTTGCAGCAAGCATGCAAGCCAAGAACATGAAGACCATGCTCGAATGGCAGATCGAGCTGCTGGATTTCGTCCGGCATCGCTACACCAAGGACATCGCCTTCATCGACAAGATGCTAAGCACCCATGAAAGTACTGAAATCTTGTCCAGTTTTTCAGGCTTCTGCCAGGAAGCCGTCGATGATTATTCCCAGGAAGGTGTCAAGATCACCGGTCTTGGAACGCGCCTGGCCGCCGATGCCTTCAATCAGGTTCAACAACACACTGAAGGTGTCACAAAAGATATGAAAGCTGCTTCCTCAGTTCCTGCCTAGGCCGGGACCGGAGCGGCACACCAGTGAGCAACAAAGGAGTGTCGTGTGACGCAAACAGCGCTTATTCAATCTGCAATATCCAACGCCTCGAATGAAAACAATCGTTCCGTTCTGCGCCCGTTGGTCAAACGGGAGGCAACGGATGATGTCTACCGGATTGCGGATCGTTTGCATTACGCCATGATTGCGTCAACGACACTTGGCATTTCGCCGATCAGCCTCATGCTGGCCTGGCAAGACTGGGCCTTGCATCTGGCGATTTCTCCCGGGAAACAACAAAGGATTCTCCGCGAATTCTGGCGCAAGCAAATCCGGTTGTCGCAATACATTGCCGAGGCCGCCGCGGGCCCGGAGACCGCCAAACGATGTATCGAACCCAAACCGCATGACCACCGGTTTCAATCGGACGGCTGGAAGAAACAGCCATTCGGTATTTGGGAACAGTCCTTTTTGATGGCCCAAGAGTGGTGGCGGGATGCAATGACCGGGACCGCCGGCGTCACGGCACAGCACGAACGGCTTGTTTCCTTTTATACCCGCCAAATCCTGGACATGTTCGCGCCGTCCAATTTCGTCTTCTCAAATCCGGAAGTACTCGAAACCACCGCAAGAGAATCGGGTGCGAATTTCCTGCGCGGCTACAATTTCCTTGTGCGCGACCTCGTGAAGACCGTGGACCACACTTATCAGGACCCCGCCGTTTTCGAACCTGGCCGAAATGTTGCCGTCACGCCCGGCCATGTGGTCTATCGCAATGACTTGATCGAGCTGATCCAGTACAGCCCGGCAACGCCCGAGGTTGCAGCCGAACCGCTTTTGATCGTGCCGGCCTGGATCATGAAATACTACATTCTCGATCTCTCTCCGCACAATTCCATGATCCGGTATCTTGTCCGCCAAGGGTACACGGTCTTCTGCATTTCCTGGATCAATCCGGATGCCCGTTTTCGGGATGTCGGCCTTGAGGATTATCTGCATCAGGGCGTCATGGCAGCGCTCAATGTTGTAGAGGACATCACGGGGCAAGACCGTATCCATGCCGCCGGGTACTGTCTGGGCGGAACGCTTTTGTCCATGGCGGCAGCCGCCATGGCACGCGACAACGACCCGCGCCTCAAGTCGCTGACGATGCTCGCCGCACAGGTGGACTTTGAAGAACCGGGTGAATTGGGGCTGTTCATTGACGCCAGCCAATTGTCCTTCCTTGAGGATGTCATGTGGGAAAACGGCTATCTCGATCAGTGGCAGATGGCCGGAGCCTTCCAGATGCTGAGATCTCAGGATCTTGTCTGGTCGCGCATCGTCCGCGACTACTTGCTGGGCAGCCGTCCGGGCCCAAACGATCTCATGGCATGGAATGCGGACGCAACGCGTATGCCCTATCGCATGCATGCAGACTACCTGCGCCAGCTCTATCTCGACAACGACCTGTCGCAGAACCGGTTCAAAGTCGGCGGGCGGGATGTGCATCTTGAAGACATACAGGCACCGGTCTTTGCAGTGGGTACCGTGACCGATCACGTGGCCCCCTGGAAGTCGGTCTTCAAACTGGTCCATCTGTTTGATACCGATGTCGATTTCGTCCTCACATCGGGGGGCCACAACGCAGGCATCGTTTCCGAACCCGGACATCCGCACCGGACATACCGCAAGCTGTTTTACAAACTCGGAGGAAGCCATCCGGATGCTGAGGAGTGGGAGGCGACGGCGCCCCGGCAAGACGGATCCTGGTGGCCCGAATGGAGCGCCTGGCTCGGCAAGCACTCCTCCGGACAGGTCCCTGCGCGAGACGCAGGCAATCCGGCCTCGGGGTATCCGTCTCTTTGCCCGGCTCCGGGCACCTATATCATGATGAAATAGGCACTCCGAGAAACCGAGCGTTCAGGGAACCAGAACGGCAGCCCCCTGAAAGCGGCCATGGCGCAGATCCTCCAATGCGTCATTGGCTTTTTCAAGCGGATATCGCGTCACATGTGTCGTGACACCCGCTTTAGGGGCTATGTCCAGAAATTCCCGCGCATCGTCCCGGGTCAGGTTGGCGACCGACACGATCTGGCGTTCTTCCCAGAGAATACTGTAGGGAAAAGACGGAATGTCACTCATGTGAATGCCGCCACAAACAACCCGCCCGCCTTTCCTGACCGCTCTCAAGGCAATCGGCACCAGGTCCCCAACGGGCGCAAACAGAATGGCTGCATCAAGTTTTTCAGGGGGGCTGTCGCCGGAAGCCCCCGCCCAGACTGCACCAAGGGAACGGGCATGATCCTGTGCAGCCTCGTCACCTTTTCGGGTAAAAGCAAAGACATCACATCCCTGCCATTCCAGAACCTGAATCAGGATATGTGCCGCAGCACCGAAGCCGTAAAGACCAATCCGCTTTCCCGGCCCTGCAGCCTTTCGGGACCGCCAGCCGATCAGACCGGCGCACATCAACGGCGCGGCGCCGACAGGATCGTCAAATCCGGTCATCGGGAAGGAAAAGTCGGCGTCTGCAACAACATGTGTTGCAAACCCTCCATCACGTGTGAAGCCGGTGAAGAGCGGGGCATCACAGAGGTTTTCGCGCTCGGTTTCACAATATTCACAATGCCCACAAGTGTGTCCGAGCCACGGTACTCCGACGCGCTGGCCAATTGAATGGCCGGACACACCTTCTCCGACGGCGGTCACGCGACCCACGATTTCGTGCCCCGGAACCACCGGCAACAGGCCACCTGCAAGATCCCCGTCAACAACATGGAGGTCGGTGCGGCAGACCGCGCAAGCTTCGACAGCAATACAGATTTCGCAAGGCCCGGGCACCGGATCCGGTCTTTCTTCCAGAATCAATGGAGTACGCGGTGCTTTCAAGACCATTGCCTTCATGCTTTCTACGCTCCTTGTTTCCCTTTGAAAATCGAACCGGCGGGATCAATTGAAGATGCGCCGTCTTGTTTCGTAGTTTCCGGCCTCCTGTCGGAGATCAGACAGTCCGAATATCGGTAGAAAAGGGCACCAATGCTCATGCCACGGCTCGACCAGCCAAGGACGGCCGGTTGGAAATTGCGGCAAAAACCCGGCATTTCGGCCCTATAAAGCCGCTCAGGCCACTATCCACAAGGCTTCAATGTTTTGTGAGACCAAATTATTGATCCGTATAGTTTTTGCTCCGGAAATCCACATTACCAATGATTTAGGAAACCGATCACTATCAAAGATTGCGAACACGGCTACAGATCATCCTGAAGGGCACCCTCACACAATATCCTCAAAAACGCCCGATTGCGCTCTCTAGCTTGCATGCCGCTTAAACAGCCATCCGTGCATTCGATCGGGAAACATCACGCACGTTCAGCCCTGTGAAATTGTTGTTGTTCAGGAAGCAACCAGCCAAGTTCCGTTGAAATAAATGGACATTTTCAGAAATGGATGCAGGTTGACCATTTTCATTGACAGCCTCGACCGGAACCTGAAGTCCATTTTGTGTCCCAATCAATTGAGCACTCCAACTTGGTGAGACATAGAAACAATATGTCGTGTCAAGGGACTGGAGGGCTATCCTAACCAAATTTTAACGATCTAAAAAATGCCAAGATCCGGAACATCTTCTGTGGCGGGGAAGCAACAGGAGAAACAAAAATGATTGGCAACGCTTTTCGAAGAGGTCAGCCAGTTAATCCGAACGGGGAAAATGGCGCCGGGGCTGGCAACCCGATGATGGCAGGTTTGGAAACCTTGCTTGCAGCTGGCCCGGACATGATCAATGAATTTCTGAACGCCCGCGGTGGCCCCGGTGGCGGCAATGGCGGTCCCGGTGGCGGCAATGGCGGCCCCGGCGGCGGCAATGGCGGTCCCGGCGGCGGCAATGGTGGTCCCGGC
>NZ_SMMF01000636.1:0-2907 GCF_009711355.1 Roseibium sp. RKSG952
TTAGGGCTCAGTGATAAATCGTACGCTAAGGGTTCTGACCTCTCTGTAATGTTCGATAGACGGTTGGTCGCGACACGGAAAACACCTCGGCCAGGTCGCTGATGGAATACTCCCCAGTGGCATGCATACGGGTCAGTTCACGCTGCTGTTTCTCGGACAGTTTTGGCTTTTTGCCACGCAGCTTGCCCTTGGTACGGGCGATGGCCATGCCTTCGCGCGTACGCATACGGATGAGGTCGGCTTCGAACTCGGCAAAGGTGGCGAGGATGTTGAAGAACATCTTTCCCATGGGATCGGACGGATCATAAACCGAGGCACCGAGTGCCAGTTTCACACCTTTCGCTTCCAACTGATGCGCGATGGCACGGGCGTCCGGAACGGATCGCGCCAAGCGGTCGAGCTTGGGAACCACAAGCGTGTCACCTTCGCGAACAGCGGCGATGGCTTGATCTAACCCAGGCCGCGCACGGTTGGTACCAGTCAAACCATGGTCAGTGTAGATGCGATCTGGAGCAACGCCTAAGGTTTCGAGCGCCTGTTTTTGGGCGGTCAGATCCTGGCCGTCGGTGGAACAGCGGGCGTATCCAATTTTTGTCGCAGTCATGCACAAAGTGTACGAATAAGGGGCCTCTTTTGCAAATTTAATCGTACCAGTTATATGAGACGCCGGAAGCTGCGGTTTCATGCGGCGCGTCTACTCGCTTGAACCTGTCCGCTCAGCGGTCCCCTTACGGACGGATGAAGGTTGATCCGAGCTCGAACATTTTTTACTGAGAAGATAACATATGGCCCATAGAACTGTTCTGACGAAACGTCAGGCCGCCGCTCTCTTCGCGCTGCCGACTGATCGGGCTTCGCTGGAATACCATTACACGCTTGCAGACGACGATATCGAACACGTCAGAACGCGCAGGGGACCAAAAAATCAGATGGGCTTTGCGCTCCAGCTTTGCGCGTTGCGATATCCCGGGCGCCTTCTTAAGCCGGGAGAGATCATCCCGGAAGCTGTAACCAGTTACCTTGCCGCCCAGCTCGGTCTGCAACCCGAAGATCTCTTGCCCTACGCTGTCCGCGATGCAACCCGTCGAGAACATCTCGGTACATTGCGCAAGATCTATGGCTATAAGCGGTTCACCGGTAAACGTGTGAAGCAAATGACAGCTTGGTTAGACCAACAGGCCGAGGCAGCCGAATCTGACGAAGGTTTGGTGCGGGCTTTTGTTGAAGACTGCCGGGAGCGGCAGATCATCCTGCCGGGTATCACGACGATTGAGAGGCTGTGTGCCGATGCGCTTGTGGCGGCCGAGCGGCGGATCGAGAACCGGATTGTCGCGCGCCTGGACAGTCGAATGCGCCGTCGTCTCGACGACCTGCTTGGCGAGGCTGCGAACGGGTGGCAGAGCGTGTTCTTGTGGCTGCGGGGTTTTGAGGTCGGCAAGAACACAGCCGATATGAACCGCCTGCTTGACCGGGTGGAAGCCCTCAAGGCGATTGGTCTGCAACCCGACGTTCTTGATGGCATTCCGCCCCACAGGATCAAGATCCTGCGCCGTCAGGGCGAGCGCTACTTCACGGGCGATTTGCAGGACATCAGCAGTAATCGTCGCCTCGCCATTCTGGCCACCTGTGTCGTTGAATGGGCAGCGTCCATCGCCGATACCGTTGTCGAAACCCATGATAGGATCGTAGGCAAGACCTGGCGAGAGGCGAAGAAAATCAGCGCGCTGCACTTCGAGCAGGCACAGGCGGATATAGCCAGCACACTGGTCGGGTTCCAATCTCTGGGAACGACATTGCTGATGGCCCGTGGCGATGAGGCTGCCTTGGGCGGGGCCGTCGATGCATCCTGTTCATGGGATGGTCTGGAAACTCTTGTGGCGATGGCGACCCAATTGATCAAACCTGCCATGGCCGAGCCGATGGATCACATCGAGAAGGCGGTTCACAGCTTCAAGCTTTATAGCAAACGCATGTTGAATGCGCTGGATATCCGGGGATCCACCGTGGCCCAACCGTTGCTCGACGCTGCGGCGATCATCCGGGAGGGTGCAGACATCCCAGTCAAATCGCGAGCCTTTCTGCCCGCCCGATCAAAGTGGGACAAGCAACTGCGCAAGTCGGAAACCAACGAGGAGCGGCTCTGGATCGTAGCAGTTATGTTCCGTTTGCAGGAGGCCTTCAGGTCCAACGATATCTGGCTGGACCATGCCCGCCGATATGCTGATGACAGGAAAGTCCTCGTACCACTGGAAACAGCGAAGGCGATGCCGGGACTTGAACTCCCGCTGGATCCCAGAGTCTGGATCGAGGATCGCAAGCGCCGATTGCAGAGTGGCCTCGAACGGCTTGCGGAGGCTGTCAGGGACGGCACTCTTCCCAACGGCACCATCGAAGATGGCCAGTTACGGGTTGAGCGTCTGAAGGCAGATGTTCCTGAGGAGGCAGCTGATCTGGTTCTCGATCTCTATCGGCGGCTTCCCCCTGCGAAAATAACGAACATCCTTCAGGACGTGGCCGAAGCCACGGGCTTCACGGAAGCGTTCACTTATCTGCGCACGGGCGCCCCCTGCAAAGACATCATCGGGCTGCTGACCGTTCTTCTCGGTGAGGGACTGAACGTTGGCTTGAGCAAAATGGCCGCCGCGACCGCGGATCACGAGTATTCCCAGTTGTCCCGCCTGTCGCGCTGGTTTGTCGAAAGCGACGCGATCAATGAGGCACTGGCCATCGTACTCGACGCGCAGTCCAGGCTTCCCATGGCCCAACACTGGGGTTCGGGGCAAACTTCCTCCAGCGATGGTCAGTTCTTCCCGACCACGAGACAGGGGGAGGCCATGAACCTCATCAATGCGAAGTACAACACGCACATACCGGGATTGAAGGGTGAGCGTCCGGCGAACCCGACCT
>NZ_SMMF01000771.1:0-8358 GCF_009711355.1 Roseibium sp. RKSG952
AAAGCGCGCCTTGCCGTTCCGTGAAAGGTGCCGTGTGACGGTCCTGCACGGGGACGCGCTGCTGTGTCCGTGCGGCCTTGTCAAAAGGTCCGTGAAACCCGTCTGTCCGCATTGTAACTTGGCAAATGCGCACAATGTGCACATTTCTTTGAAGTGCACATTGTGCGCGTTTTGATTCGTGGCCGGTGCGGCCGGTCAGCCGGGGTGGCGCTTCACGCCATGAAACAGGGCCGGGGCCCGCGCCCGGAACTCCTGTCAGGAAGGAGGAGCAGCCATGGAAAGCCTTGGGAAATCCGCTCTGGCGGCGGCTGTCAAACGCACTGCCTTCGTGACCGCAGATCTGCCGGGCCGTCTCCGGCGCACAGGCGGCCGCCTGTCTGGTTTTGCGCCGGGACGCAAACCGGGCCCCGCGCCGGTTCCGGGCCGGACCAGACAGGTTCTGCTTGTGTGCGCCATGGGCGCCTTGTCCGGGATCGTGCTGATGGATGAAACCCTGCTCGGGATCGCGCTCCCCGTCCTGCGGGACGGTCTCGGCCTTTCCCATCTGGCCTCGCATTGGGTGGTCAATGCCTATTTTCTGAGCCTGACCTGTTTCGCGGCGATTGGCGGCAAGTGCATCGATGTGTCGGGTGCGCGCCGGGTGCTGATCGTGAGCGCGGCAGGCTTCGCTGTTGCGTCCCTGCTGGCCGGTCTGTCGGGCAACGGGCCCCTGTTGACCGGCATGACCGCGCTTGAGGGGCTTTTTGCCGCGTTTCTGTTCCCGCTGTCCCAGGCGGGCAGCTATGTGGCCTTTCCCGTGGAACAGCGCGGTCTGGCAATCGGCATCTATGCCGCGATCTCGACCGGCTTTCTGGCGCTTGGCCCGGTTGCGGGCGGGCTGATCCTGCACTTCCTGTCCTGGCACTGGATCTTCTGGATCAACATTCCGGTCGTGTTTGTCTCCGGCGCGCTGGCGCTCGTGCTGTGGGACAGCCCTCAAGGGGCCGGCCGGTTGCGGAGCATCGACTGGCGCGGGGCCGGGCTGATGCTGGCCGGGCTGACCGGTTTGGTGTTTGCGCTGATGGAAGGGGCCGAGCTTGGCTGGGGCAATCTGGCGGTTGCCGCCATGGCCCTTGCCGGGGGCGCGGGGCTGTTCCTGTTCTGGCGGTACGAGCGGAAGCAGGCCCGTCCGCTGGTTGATTTCGGATTGTTCGGCAACAGCGCCTTCACGTCCGCGGTCCTGGTCTATTTCATGGGCCAATACGCGGTCGTGGTCATGTCGGTGTTCTTTCCGGCCTATCTGCAGGGCGAACTCGGCTTCCGGGCCGTCGCTGCGGGGCTGGCGATGATTGCGGCAGTCTTGCCCTATCCCTTTGCCTCGATCCCGATCGGCCGACTGGCAGACCGCATCGGGTCCCGGGTTGTGGTGATTGCCGGAGCCCTGCTTGCTAGTCTGTCCATGACCGGGATCGGGGTGTTGCTTTCGTTCCACTCCTATGCTGCAACCGTGCCGTTGCTGGTGATCTGGGGGATTGCCATGGCGTGCCTGATCGGCCCGTCCCGACGGGCGGCCACACAGGCCGCAAGTCACTCCGATCAGGGGCAGTTGAGCGGAACGACCGTCACACTCCGCCTACTGGGCGCCACGGCGGGCATGGCCGTTTCGAGCGCCCTGCGGAGCAATCATTTCGGATACTCGGCGGTGTTCATTGTCACCGGCCTTCTGCTCGCAGGCGCGTTTCTTCTGGCACTCTGGAAGGTGCGGGACGTGCACGGAATGCTGGATGCGGACGGGACACGATCCCGGAACCTGCGGCCGGACGTGGGCGGATCTCACTGGCTGGTTGCGGCAAGCCGCGTAGACGTGGCTCGCGACCGGGACCGGGCCGGGTAAAGGCGCGCAGGATCAGCTTGCCGCGTTCGCACCCATCGCCGCCTGCAAGGCGTGGGACACGTCGCGGCACAGGGCTGCATAGGCGGGCGAGGTGCGGAAGCTGTCCGTGCGCGGATAGGGGGCGGTGATGGGCAGGTCGGCGGCCACGCGCCCGGGCCGGGCGGCCATCACCACGATCCGGTTGGACAGATAAACGGATTCAAACACCGAATGGGTGACGAACACCACCGTCCAGCCGAAGGTTTCCCAAAGCCTCAAAAGGTCGTTGTTGAGCTTGAAGCGGGTGATCTCGTCGAGGGCGGCGAAGGGTTCGTCCATCAACAGCAGTTTTGGTCCCGTGACCAGCGCCCGGGCGATCGACACCCGCATCTTCATGCCGCCGGAAAGCTCGCGCGGGTAGCTGTCTGCAAACGTGTCCAGCCCGACGAGCTGGAGCGTGTCCATCACCTGTTCGCGTGCTGCTGTTTTCGACAAGCCCTTGAGCCGCAGCGGCAGCCAGACATTGCCGAAAACAGTTGCCCAAGGCATCAGGGTCGGCTCCTGGAAAACAAAACCGGCATCGTTGCCGTCCCAGTTGATGCCGGTCATCGGCCAGTCGATCCGTCCGGATGTCGGGCCGGTGAGGTTCGAGATGATCCGCAGCGCGGTCGACTTGCCGCATCCCGACGGCCCCAGAAGGGAGACGAAGTCGCCTTTGGCGATGTCGAGCGACAGATTGTTGAGCGCCACGGTGCCATTGTCGAACGTCTTGGAGATGGCTTTGAGGGAAACAATGGCGGGTCTTGAAGCCGGTTGTGTCTGCATGTGATCGTGTGTCATGGCCCGGGTGGATTAATGCGTGGCGTGCAACAGCGCCATGGCAAGGACTGGTTCGCCATAAGGGATTGATTGTCAAGGCGCATGATGCCGGGACGGGCTGTGCTTGATGGGTGTCCTTAAAAAAACGGCCGCGGCTATCAGACCAGCTCCCCGCAGTTGGCCGTGCTGAGGGCATCGGTGATCAGGCCGTTGAGGCTCGGGTCCGGCACGAAGGCGCGCAGGAGCGCAAAACCTTCCAGGGTGTCCGTCTCGATCACGATCAGGTCTTCCAGGTCCTCCGGCGGGTTTTCCCGCAGGATCGACAGTTGTTGCGGCGTCAGAACCAGCATGGAGAGGGTTTCGGACCCGGCCGTGCGGTTGTTGAGCGAGTAGACGGTTTCGCCCGATGCGTTGAACAGGCCGATCGACCAGAACGGTGCCGGGATCGAGGCTGTGAACTTGACCGGCCCCTGATCGAGCTGGAACCGGCAGGCGGCGTGTTTCATCGCCGGGTCAAGCGCGGGCAGGGGTTCAGATCCCGGCGTGACATCAGGCAAGAGGTTGAAGGCCAGATCCGGGCCGAAGTCCGCAAGTGTGGCGTAGGCGCTGTGGCTGACATTTTGCGGGACCGTCAGGATCACAAGGATATGCACGATCCCGGCAATGGCCACGGCCGCAAGCAGGCCGGTCACGAGTTTGAGGCGGTCCGGCAGCATCACAAGCACCCCAGACGCTGGATGGCGGGCATGGTCACGCCCTCAAGGGCGGCGCCGGTCGTCACCGGGGCATCATAAAGCCGGAAGGTGAACTGCAGGCCGTCCGTGTCCCGAGGACTTGCGGCAAGCGGCAGCCAGTTGCTCGGTTGGGCGGAACGGGCGGCGGTGATGACAAAATCGCCGTTCGGACGCCGCAGGAGACCTCGGCTGCTCAGATGGGTGCGCCCGGCGCGCGCCGGCACCAGCTTGCCATGGCTGTCGGTGGCGGTCAGGGTCCACAGCCGCGCCCGCGGCGTATCGCCGGCGATCCGGTACTGGCAGGCCGGGTCCAGTGTCCGGCCGGAACTGTCAGTGCGGGCGGTGAGGGCAAGCCCTTCGCCATTGGCCAGCGGAATGATCGCGCCGCGGCTGTAGATCGCCACCGAATAGGGATCTGCCTGTGCGGTGCCTGCAAGCGGATAGGCCTGCCACGGGCCGATCGACACCGAATGAAGCGGCCGCTCGCGGGCAATCGCCAGATAGGCGGATCCGATCCCGGCCACAATTCCGGCAAGCGCGATCAGCATCAGGACAGCGAGCGTGCGCAGCGGGCTGGCCTGCGGTCTGCGCAGGATCGGCGGCAGGATATCGGCCTCGAAATCAGCCTCCGGGTTCCGGTTCGACAGGGCTGTCATTGTGTCACGGCACCCTGGTCCAGTCCGGCTCCGGACACCGGCAACGTCACCGACGCGGCCTGTTGCGGGGCAGGGGCCTCCGGTTTGATGGCGTTCAGCTGCTCGGCGAGTTCCTTGAGAATGATCTGTGTCTGGCGCTTGAGCAGGCGCGGTTGGGTGCGCACATCTTCCTCCGACCGGCTGGTGGCGACGGGTGCGGAACTCAGCGTGTCCGCATCGATCCCGGGGATGGGGACCAGATCGACCCCTTCGTGGGCATAGGCCATGAATTTCTGCCAGGCCATCGCCGGCAGGCTGCCGCCGGTCACCTTTCGCGTCGGTCCGAAGTTCTCGTTGCCGAACCAGACGGCTGTCGTGAAATTGCCGGTGTAGCCGACAAACCAGGCATCGCGATAGGCATTGGTCGTACCGGTCTTGCCTGCGGCCACGACCCCGTCGATGCGTGCGCGCCGCCCGGTCCCGGCCTGAACCACATTGACCAGGATCTCGTTCATTTCCGCCACCTTGCCGGCCGGCAGAACGCGTTCGGCAGGCGGCTCGTCGCGTTCCCGGCGGTAGAGTTCCTTGCCCTCATTGTTGTGAATTTCAAGGATCGTGTAGGGTTTGGCGCTGTAGCCGCCATTGGCGAAGGTCGAATACCCGGCGGCCATGTCGATCACGGAGACTTCCGAAGAGCCGATCGGCAGGGACAGGGAATTCTCCAGCTCGTGGCTGATGCCCATCCGGTAGGCGGTCTCGATGATCTTGTCCCGCCCGATGGCCAGCGACAGACGGATCGGGATCGTGTTGATCGACCGGGTCAGGGCCGTTTTCAAAGATACAGGCCCGCGGAACTTGCGGCCGTAATTCTGCGGTGCCCAGTTGCCAATATAGATCGGCCGGTCCGGCACGATGCTGTCCTTGGTGTAACCATTCAGGAAGGCGGTCATGTAGACAAAGGGCTTGAAGGAAGACCCGGGCTGGCGCATGGCATCAGCCGCGCGGTTGAACTGGCTTTCGCCATAGGACCGCCCGCCGACCATGGCAACGACCGCCCCGTCCGGGCGCATGGCAACCATCGCCGCCTCGTCGACCTCGCGGATCTTGCTGTTTTCACGCAGCACGGTGGAAACGGCGACATCCGCCTGCCGTTGCAGCGCCGGGTCGAAGGTGGTCCGCACGGTGATGATCCGGTCCCGCGCCAGAACCGGGCTGCGCCGCGCCAGTTTCTTGACCTCTTCCAGTGCCCAGTCGAGAAAATATTCCGGCAGCTGTTCCTGCGAGCGGTCGACGGCGATGGCCGGGTTGCGTCTTGCGCCGATCACCTGCCCCTCTGTCAGAAACCCGGCCTGTACCATGTTGGTCAGCACCTCGTTGGCACGGGCACGGGCGGCCGGCAGGTTGACATGCGGCGCATAGCGGGCAGGGGCCTTGTAAAGCCCGGCGAGCAGGGCGCTTTCGGCCAGTGTCAGCTCGCGCACATTCTTGTTGAAATAGAAGTCTGCGGCGGCGGCGACCCCGAACACCCCGCCGCCCATATAGGCGCGGTCGAGATAGAGCTTCAGGATCTCCTGCTTGCTCAGGTTCGCTTCCAGCCACAGCGCCAGATAGGCTTCCTTGATCTTGCGCCCCAGGGTCCGCTCGTTGGACAGGAACAGGTTCTTGGCAAGCTGCTGGGTGATCGACGAGCCGCCCTGCACGACGGTCCCTGCGCGGGCGTTTTCCACCATGGCCCGGAAGGTGCCGACTGCATCAATGCCGAAATGATTGAAAAACCGCCGATCTTCGGTTGCAAGGGTCGCCTTGATCAGGGAATCCGGCAGCTGGTCCAGCGGAATGCTGTCATTGAGGACAATGCCGCGCCGGCCGATTTCCTTGCCGAACCGGTCCTCGAAGGTCACGGCAAAATCGTCGGTGGTCTTCCAGTCGGCATAGCGGGTCGCCTCAAACGCGGGCTGGGCGAAGGCGAGCACGACGACAAACCCGGCAAGGCCGAGGGTGACGGCCTCGGACGACACTTCCGACAGCGCCTTCCAAACGCCCTTGGCCCGGAACCGGCGCAAGAACGCGTCATAGCGTTCATACGTCTTGCGCAGCGCGGTGCCGAGTTTCCACAGGCCGGTGTCGACAGCTGCGTCAATCGACAGCAAAAACTGGCCGAACGACCGGCGCCGCCGGGCCGGATTGCCGTTCGTTTCAGCCGTTTTGGTGTCGCGGTCTTTGGTCAAGCAGACACATCCTGTCGCAAGGGCCGATGCCCTTCTGCACTAACGTCTCTCCCGGCATACGTGTCCGTACAGACTGCCGGAAACCTCTGCCGTATTACTGCCAAAATACCGTCAAATTCGTTAAGGGTGCAAGCGGACGGATGTGCCAAGGGTCGCGTTTGAAAGACTTCTGCATATCGAAGCCAATCGAAACATGCAGCATATGGCCTTACCTCACAGAAGTGGCGATGACGCCACAAGGAAGCCTTGCAAGGCGGAAGCCGTCTTGAAAGGCGTTCCGTGAACAGTTCATCTCCATCCCAAGCAGATGATGATGGGCAGAACTGGCGCGTTCAGCCGCACAGACCGGCAGTATGCAGACGGATCTACAATACTGTCCGGTATCATTCTGATTGCACAGGCGTTTGCCTGTTTGAGCAACCATCTGCAGGATGATGGGGGTCAACTGATCTATGTGCCGGATTCCGGTTTGCGATAGATCGCACCCTTGCCCGCTTTCGCCCGCGCCCGGACTTCTTCGTCGCTCAGCTTTGTTTCAATGAGTTCGATTGGCATGCCGCCGTCATTGATCACGGCAACATGATACCCGTCTATTGGTTCATAGGGGCCAAGCAGGAGATCCTTGCCCTTAATGGCCGCATCAAGGTCGGACACCTTGTAGGCAAGATGCGGCATGGTCTTGAGCAATGGATGAAGCGGAGAGGTCTCCGTAAAGCGATGCCACTGGAGCGGAAACTGACCTTCGTGATCAGAGGTATACATGCCCATTTCGGCGCTGAACCGTTCATTCGGCCGGATGTCCCGCGTCGGAATGCCCATGTGATTGAACTCATAGATGATGCCGGTTTTCATAAGCTCTCGTTTTCTGGCGGTTTTTTCCACCTTTGGAGGTCTGATTGCGCGCTTGCCAAGCTGCACCCGGTCTACCGGTTTCGGGCCGGAATGCAGCGGCGCGCGCAAATTACTTGTTGCGGCCATGCCCCTATGATACCCGGCAGCCTAGATATCACAGCTCACGGCCGTCGTGACGGCTGAAACCGGTGCACAAGATCTTGACCCATCAAAACCCTTCCGAAGACCTTTTGTGTGGAGACAAACGCCCCTTCTGGCGGCAAAAGACGCTTGACCAGATGAGCCCGCGCGAATGGGAATCCCTGTGCGACGGCTGTGCGCGCTGTTGTCTCAACAAGCTTGAGGACTGGGACACGGGCGAGATTTACTGGACAAATGTCGCCTGTTCGTTGCTCGACGGCCACTCCTGCCGCTGCAAGGACTACGACAACCGGGCCGCCACCGTGCCGGACTGCATTCAGCTGACCCCGTCGGAAGTGCCGAAGTTGCACTGGCTTCCGCCCACCTGTGCCTACCGGCTGGTGGAAGAAGGGCAGGACCTCTACTGGTGGCACCCGCTTGTCTCGGGCGATCCCGATACGGTGCATCAGGCAGGCATTTCGGTGCAGGACCGCACCGTCAGCGAAGACGGCATGGAGCCGGAAGACTATGAAGACCATCTGTGCAGCTGGCCCGGTGAGATGCCGGATACTGCGGATTAGTTTGGCCGCATACCATCTTCGGGCAATGAACTTCTGCCAGTCTAGGAATTCAGGGCTGTATGCATGACCGATTTCTCGCGTTATTACGACAGGATTGTCCTGCATGCGGGCGCGCACCGGACCGGGACATCCTCCTTGCAATCGGCCTTGCACAGACTTCAAGACGCGGGGCTGGATGTCATAGCGCCGCAAGTGGCCGGTGACCGGCGGATGGCGGATCACCGTCCCTTCATGAGCGCCTGTGTTCAGGCCGGTCTGAAATCGGGCCGTGGGGGGCTGTTTCATAAACACCGCGCCCGGCGCCGGATGAAGCAGGCGTTCTCCCGGTATCTGGAGGCGTTTCCGCCAAGGCACGGCGAATTGGTTTATTCCGAGGAAAACATTTTGGGCAGCGCACTGGAGGCGGATCGCCCGGGCATCCTTTATCCCGATGCCGGTCCCCGGCTTTCCGTGATCCGCTCGCTGCTTGGCGCAAATGTGGCGCGGGTCTGCCTTGCGGTGCGGTCCTATCAGCCCGTTGAAAAAGGCCGGTGTTTT
>NZ_SMMF01000314.1:0-567 GCF_009711355.1 Roseibium sp. RKSG952
AGCTCTCCGGAGGGAGGGGATGTGCCGCGAAGCCGTGAGGCAATCCGGCTGGGCGTTGAGCCATGTTCCGAAAGTTCTCCGTACACCTGAGCTATGCCGCGAAGCCGTAAGGCAAGACGGCTGGGCGCTGATTTTTGTGCCGGAAGCCCTCCGGACGCGGGAGATCGCCTCGAGGCGGTTAGGCAAGACGGCATGGCGTTACGCTATTTGCCGTCTAACTTCCGCACTAAGATCTTCTGCGAAGCGGTGAGGCAAAACGGTTTGGCGCTGGAAAGCCTCCGGACGCGGGAGGCCAGTCTTAAGGCAGCAGAGCAGCCTGACTGGGTGGCTGCAAATGACTTCGAGACACTGAAACATATCCTTTCCCATCAATGTTTGTCTTCTTGTCCGCCGGGCCTGTAAGCGCCATCAGTAGCCGCAATCGGCTGCTGATGGCCGGATTGCCTTCAATATCAGTCATGTGAATTTGATCCGAATCAGAGGTTAGCGTTTCATGGCCCCGGCAATGTCATCAGCTCCTCCAGTGAAAAGGCCGTTCTGCGGCTCATGGCAGCCCGCACAAGCCGC
>NZ_SMMF01000962.1:0-47117 GCF_009711355.1 Roseibium sp. RKSG952
CCAGCAGGCGGTGCTTGCGCGCAGGATTGCGCTGGCACAAGCCGAATCCCGGGTGGATCAGGCGACAACTCTTCTGGCCCGGGCCCGTATCGCGCTTGAGGCTGCCGAACGCGATTTGGACGATATGACCATTCGCGCACGGTTCGACGGGACTCTTACCGGTGTCACGCTGGTTGAAGGTCGGTTGGTCGCAGCGAATGAGAAGCTTGCGGAACTTGTCGACCCAAACGCGCTTGAAGTCGCCTTTCGTGTCTCAACAGCACAATATGTTCGCCTGCTGGATCCCGAGGGTGATCTGATCGATGCTCCAGTCACCGTATCGCTTGAGGTTACCGGCACGGATCTGACGGCCAGTGGTCGCATCAGCCGTGACAGTGGCTCGGCTGGCGAAGGTCAGACAGGGCGGTTGATCTATGCACGCCTTGATGATGCGCCCGGGTTCAAACCCGGTGATTTTGTCACGGTCTCGGTCGAAGAACAGCCGCTTGAGCGTGTTGTCCGACTGCCGTCTTCGGTTCTGGATGCAAATGGATCGGTTCTGGTGCTGGGCGTGGATGACCGGCTGGAAACTCTGCCCGTGCAACTGGTGCGCCGTCAGGGGGACGAGGTATTGCTGCGCGGCCCGGGTCTCGAAGGTCGCGAGGTAGTGGTCGGGCGTACACCCCTGTTGGGAACCGGGGTCCGGGTGCGCCCCCTGCGGGTCGAAGCAAGCGTCGAAGCCGAACCGGATATGGTTGAACTGACCGATGAACAACGCGCCCGCTTTGTCGCGCAGGTCGAGGCAAGTGACCGGATGCCGAAAGATGTGAAAGCCCAGGTACTGGGGCAGCTGAACGAGGCGAAGATTCCTGCCTCGCTTCTGCGTCGCCTTGAAAACCGGGCCGGGGGCTGACGGCTATGGTCCGCGAGATTCCCGGCGCGGCGGGCGGTATTCTCAGCTATTTTACACGTCACAGGACCGTTGCGAACCTGCTGTTGCTGGTGATGCTGGTACTGGGTGCTGCGGCAATCCCCAATATGCGGGCGCAGTTCTTTCCTGATGTCATTCTGGAACGCGTTGACGTTAACGTCGTCTGGGATGGTGCAGGACCGGAAGACGTCGACAACGGAATTGTTCAAATCCTCGAGCCTGCGCTGCTGGCCGTTGAGGGCGTGGCAAGCACCGAAGCCACCTCTCGCGAAGGGTCGGCTCGGATTCGGTTGGAGTTTGAGCCCAACTGGGACATGTCGCGCGCTGTGGAAGAAGTGCGCACAGCCGTCGATAGCGTGACCAATCTGCCCGAGGATTCCGAGGAACCTTCAATCCGGCGTGGTGCGTGGCGGGACCGGGTTACCGATGTGGTGATTACTGGCCCGATAGAAGCTGAACAACTGGCAAAGTTCACCGATGAACTGATTAATCGACTGTTCGCAGCGGGGGTCACGCGCACCACGATCCGCGGTGTGGCGGCGCCGCGCATTGTGGTCGAGGTGCCGACAGTCCAACTGATCGCCAACGATATCACGATGTCCGAGATCGCCTCGGCGGTCGCGGCCGAAGTCACGACGAATCCGGCAGGTGATGTCACAGGTGCAAATGCCCGCATTCGGACCGGCGTTGAAAAGCGTACGCCTGAAGAAATTGAGGCAATTGCGCTGCGGACCTTCGAGGATGGCTCCAAGCTTGTGGTCGGCGACGTGGCCGAAATCCGTGTCGAAGGCGTAACTCGTAATCGCAGCTATTACGTCGGGGACAACCCGGCCATGTCCATTCGCGTGGACCGCTCCAATCTTGGGGATGCGATTGGCATTCAGCATACGGTCGAGGACGTGGTGGCCGAAATGCAGGCCAGCCTGCCCGAAGGTATCACGGCCGAACTGATCCGCACGCGGGCGCAGGCCATCACTGATCGTCTGGATATTCTGGTCGACAACGGGCTGGTTGGTCTTGGCCTCGTGGTCTGTCTGTTGTTCCTGTTTCTCAATGCGCGCATCGCGTTCTGGGTGGCTGCGGGTATCCCCGTTGCGATGTCGGCAGCCATCGCGTTCATGTATATCGGCGGGTTGTCGATCAATATGGTCTCGCTCTTTGGTCTGATCATCACGCTGGGTATCGTGGTTGATGATGCCATTGTGGTGGGAGAACACGCTGATTTCCGTGCCCGCCGATTGGGTGAGGCCCCGATGGTCGCAGCCGAACGTGCCGCTCGCCGTATGGCTATGCCGGTCTTTGCGGCAACCGTGACCACAGTAATCGCCTTTTTTGGCCTGACTCTGGTGGGAGGGCGGTTTGGAGAGTTGATCCGGGACATACCCTTCACGGTGATCGCGGTTCTTATTGCCTCGCTGATCGAGTGTTTCCTGATTCTGCCCAACCACATGGCACACGCCATCGCGCATTCGGCCAAGGAACATTGGTATGACTGGCCAAACCGGATCGTGAACAGAGGGTTCCGCTGGGTGCGCGATCATCTGTTCCGCCCCTTGGTGGCCTGGGTGGTCTGGGCGCGATATGTGGTCGTCGCACTGATGATCGCGATACTCGCCAGTCAGATTGCGCTGTTCATCCGAGGCGATGTGAACTGGCGCTTCTTCAATGCACCCGAACGCGGTTCGGTGACCGGCAACTTCATCATGGCCGAAGGTGCGACACGTGCTGATACGCTGGAAATGATGCGGATGCTGCAACAAGCTACCGACGAGCTTGGGAAGATTTACGAAGAGCGTCACGGACGAAATCCGATTGACTATGTTCTCGCCGAGGTTGGTGGCAGCGCCGGATTCGGCTTGTCAGCTGCCGAAGGCAAAGACGAAGACCTGCTGGGCGGCATTTCAATTGAATTGATCGATGCCGATCTGAGGCCCTATTCCAGCTTCGAGTTTGTAGGTGAGCTGCAGGATTTTGTTCCACGCCATCCCAAAGTTGAACTGCTCAGCTTCCGAGGCTGGCGATCGGGGCCCGGTGGCGATGCCATTGATGTTCAGTTCTACGGCGCTGATGTGAACACGCTGAAATCAGCCTCTGAGGATTTGCAGACCGAGCTCTCCAAATACCCTGAGGTATCGGCGCTTGAGGACAACCTTGCCTATGACAAAGAAGAATACATCCTTGATCTGACGGCTCAGGGCGAGGCGCTGGGCTTTCGGATCGAAACGCTGGGTCGCGTCCTGCGTGACCGCCTGAACGGGATTGAGGCAGCAACATTCCCGGATGGTCCGCGCAGTGCTGAAATCCGGGTGGAGTTGCCTGAGGGTGAGCTGACTGCTGATTTTCTTGAGCGAACCCTGATGCGCACCCCGGATGGCGTTTATGTACCTCTGGCGGACATCGTTTCGGTTGAACGCAAATCCGGATTCTCGACCGTGCGACGCGAAAACGGTCTGAGAGTGATTTCGGTGAATGGCGACATTTCCGAAGATGACCCGACTCAGGCTGCCGAAATTGGCCGGGCCATGCGCGAAGAGATCCTGCCCAACATTGCTGCTGAGCGTCAGGTTGAATGGCGTATGGCCGGTCTGAGTGAGCAGGAGGATGAATTCCTGTCCGAGGCACGCTCGGGGCTGATCCTTTGCCTGACTGGCATCTACCTTGTTTTGGCCTGGGTTTTTGCCAGCTGGACACGACCGTTGGTGGTCATGGCGATCATTCCGTTTGGTTTGGTCGGCGCGATCTGGGGACATTACATCTGGGATGTACCGCTGAGCATGTTCACGGTCGTAGGCTTGCTTGGGATGACCGGGATCATCATCAACGATTCTATCGTTCTGGTGACCACAATTGACGGCTATCAAAAAGACCGTGGCCTTGTGCCTTCGATTGTCGAGGGCACCGCCGACCGATTGCGACCCGTCATGCTGACAACTCTGACCACGGTTCTGGGCCTCACGCCATTGCTTTATGAGGGGTCTCAGCAGGCTCAGTTCCTGAAGCCAACGGTCATCACGCTGGTTTACGGCCTGGGTTTTGGAATGTTGTTGGTGCTGCTTTTGGTGCCTGCGTTGCTGGCGATACTACAGGATATGTCCCGGCCAATGACCGCGATGCGACGTGCTGTTCGGGCCCCGGACCATGTTGTGCGCGGTGCAGTTGCGATGACCGGTGCGATTTTGATGGCGTGGTTTGGCGTATCGATGATCTGGCCTGCCGTTGCTGGCACACCCCTTGATCTGCTTTCCGGCTTCTATCCCGCCGAAGATGGGGTTGCCGTCCTGCGAATGGGGTTGGGCGTTTTCCTGACTGGCGCTGTTCTAATCCTGACAATCAGCGCAATCGCATCCGGGTCGCTTTATGCGCGGCTGTCGGGGCGGGCAAAGGCCTGATCCGCCCTCAACGCCTGCTCTAGCAGATCAGGAACGCGATCGCTCATCGGCAGTTTGCCCTGACGGATCTGATCAATTGGAAACCAACTTGCGTCTTTTGCATCGTCACCCGCCTCGGGTTCGCCCGAGATATATTGGCAGGCGACCCCGACAAGCAGGTAGTGCACGCTGACCTGCCCCTCATCATCCCGTTTCAAAAGGTCGAGGTTGTCGAGATAGTGCAGGGGTTCTGCCGTGATCCCCGTTTCCTCAAGTAGTTCACGCTCGGCGGCTTGCAGAACGGTTTCGCCCCATTCCACGTGCCCGCCGGGAAATCCCCACAATCCAGCGTCAGGTTGCTTACTGCGCTGGACTAGCAACACCTGTTCCTGATGCAGGACAACGGCAAGGGCGCCGATCTTTGGCGATGGTGTCATTCAATCAGCCCGCGCTGCATCCCTGGATATCAACCGAGTGTTTCGCACCCAGCACAGTAATACGAACTTCGGAACGGTCCAATGCAAACGGACCGCCCGACGCGCTGATCACCTCGGATCTTGCAACCAGAGTATTTCCGTTCCGTGATGTTTCGGGCGGTGACGCCCAAAGCGTTGGATTGCCCGGTTCAATGACAGCGATTTCCTCACCGCCGCTTGAGGGCATGGTGATATGCGCTTCGATCTGCATGCCGTCTGCTGTTGGCGTGAGATGGCACGCGGCTTTGGCGACACCTGCTTCGCGGGCCGAATATGGGCGTTGTGCCAGTGCAGCGGCAATCGCTGGATTACGCCCGGCATTCGCATCGACGGTGTGGTCGAAATCCAGACGCCCGGGAACGCAGACATCCTTGCAGACGCCCAGATCTATCTCGCCGCGCAGTCGCACGGGTTTCTTTGCATTCCTCGGCGTAATCTCAATCGGCAGAACCAGCTGGTCTTCGTAGCCGATTGAACGCAGCCCATTCTGGTCAAAGACATGAGGTGCGGGCCAGGTGATCGAGATATCCTCGATATTGGCCGATCCGCTCCAGTCAAACTGCGGTGGAATCCCCGCATCACCGGGTGCACGCCAATAGGTTTTCCAACCATCTTTCAGGTCCAGCCGAAGCGCGCCTAGATAGGTGCCCTTGGAGGTCTTCCCGCCATCCAGAATCTCGAGCTGAACAAGGTTGTCGACGCCCTGCGCCATGGCGGGAGCGGCAAAACAGAGACTTGCGGACAAAGCAGCCGCGATGGGTTTGCGAAATGGCTTCATGCTACATACATGCGTGTTACGGCCCGGATTGCCAAGTCACGTTCCGGTCACCACGATGAAATCGGGGGAATTCGCCGTTGGTCCCTTGCCAATGCCCATTGCACGGGGCCATTGTTAAACCAGTCAGTGCCAAGAGATTTCTACGTATGGAACTTACCGGAAAACTGTTGATTGCGATGCCCGGCATGGGCGATCCGCGCTTTGATCATTCGGTGGTCTATATGTGTAGTCATGGCGATGACGGGGCGATGGGGCTGATCATCAACAAGCCCTCTGATCTACGGGTCAAAACCCTGCTTGGACAGCTCAATATTCCATGCCAGATTCCGGTTGTTGGTGAGCGTCTGGTTCATTTTGGCGGGCCGGTCGAAATGTCCCGCGGTTTTGTCCTGCACAGCTCGGATTACGAAGCCAACCTGCATTCGATGCAGATTACGGATGACTTCAGCATGACGGCCACACTGGATGTTCTGGAAGATGTGGCCGCCGGGCGTGGCCCGCTGAATTCGATGCTGATGCTTGGCTATTCCGGCTGGGGGCCGGATCAGCTTGAAGATGAGATTGCCATGAATGGCTGGCTCACGACTGAAGCCACGCCAAAGCTGGTCTTTGATGTCCCCGACGATGAAAAATGGTCGGCGGCGCTTGCCTCGCTTGGTGTCGATCCTCTGACCCTTTCAGCCAGCGCCGGTCGCGCCTGATCAGCTGTCGCGCGGGGCCGCTGCACGCCGCAGACGGTCATTGATTGCAGCACCCAGCCCATTTTCGGGGATCGGGGTGACAGCTATCGGGCGACCTGAGCCGTCGAGCTTATGTAATGCCGCAAACAGATTGGCTGCCGCCTCAATCAGATTTCCTTCAGCAGACAGGTTTTCGTCGCACTCTACCGGCCCGAAACCTAGCAAAACCTCGTCCCCCTGACGCGACTGCGCATTCAGGCGCACGGATGCATCCGGCGCATAGTGGGATTGCAGCTGCCCGGGTGCCGTCAGCAAATCTCCGGACTTGTGGTGGTGCAATTCGGTACCAAGAACGGCTTCGATGTCTTCAAGCACCACACCTCCAGGCCGTAGCAGAGCGGGCTCGCCCGCAAGGCCGACGATGGTGGACTCAAGACCGACACCACATGGACCGTCATCCAGAATGGCCGCAATACGTCCATCCAGACCTTCGCGAACATGCTCTGCGGTGGTGGGGCTGATCCGGCCGGACGGGTTGGCCGAGGGTGCCGCGACCGGACCGTCAACCGCCTCGAGAAGCGCGCGTGCCATCGGATGTGCGGGAACACGGACAGCCAAAGTGTCCAGACCCGCCGTTACCAGCGAAGACACTCCATGACCATCACGCAAGGGCAGAACCAGTGATAGGGGGCCGGGCCAGAAGGCATCCGCCAGTTTTTCCGCCTGACCGGACCACTGCACGAAGCGCCTGGCAGCTTCGGCTGAAGCGACATGCGCGATCAGCGGATTGAAGCTTGGCCGTCCTTTAGCTGCGTAGATAGAGGCGACCGCCTCGCCGTTTCGGGCGTCACCACCTAGGCCGTAGACGGTTTCGGTCGGGAAGGCGACCAGCAAGCCCTGACGCAGCAGGTCAGCAGCCTGAGCGATACCGGATGGATCGGCGGATAAGTATTCAGTGCCGTTAGGGATCATGTATGGTGACGCCGCGTTTTGGTTGCTTGCAACATAGGGAAGCGTAGGTAATCGTCCCAGCCCAGATGATTAACGGCGTGGCTTGTGGAATCCAAGCCCATGTGTACAAGGCGCCAGACAAACTCCGAGGGAAGCCATGCCATATCGCGCTCCAATCTCCGATTACGAGTTCCTGCTCAGCAATGTTGTGGGGTTTGACCAGGTCGCCGCCACCGACAAGTTTTCCGAGGCCAGCGCGGACGTGGTCAGCGCGATCCTGTCCGAGGCGGGCAAGATGTGCGAAGAGGTCATGGCTCCGCTTCAGCGTCCCGGCGATCTGGAACCGGCCCGGCTGGAAAACGGTGTTTTGCGTACGTCGACCGGTTACGCCGATGGCTGGAAAGCGATTGCAGAAGGCGGATGGATCGGGATGAGCGGCGATCCCGAATATGGCGGCATGGGGCTGCCGATGACCGTGACCACGGCCGTAAACGAAATGATGAGCGCGGCTTGCCTGTCGCTGCAGCTGGCTCCGTTAATGAGTCAGGGACAGATCGAGGCGCTGGAACATCACGCGAGCGACGAGCTGAAAGAGCTGTATCTGCCCAAGCTGATGTCAGGTGAATGGTCGGGAACGATGAACCTGACTGAACCGCAGGCCGGATCGGATGTCGGGGCGTTGTCCTCAAAGGCTGTGCCAAATGGTGACGGTACTTACGCTGTGTCCGGGCAGAAGATCTATATCTCGTGGGGTGACAACGACTTCTGCGAGAACATCTGTCATCTGGTGCTGGCGCGGTTGCCCGATGGCGTTCCGGGCACCAAGGGCATTTCGCTGTTCCTGGTGCCTAAGTACATTCCGGATGAAAACGGCAAGCCCGGCGTCGCGAACGATCTCAAGGTCGTCTCGCTCGAGCACAAGATGGGTTTGCACGGCTCTCCGACCTGCGTGATGCAGTATGACGGAGCGACCGGTTGGCTGGTCGGCAAGGAACATGGCGGTATGGCGGCCATGTTTACCATGATGAACAATGCGCGTCTGGGTGTTGGCGGGCAAGGTGTCGGCTCCGCCGAAGGTGCCTACCAGCATGCACTGGCCTACGCGTTGGAGCGGAAACAGGGCAAGACACCTTCCGGCACAATCATCGATCATGCGGATGTGCGTCGTATGCTGACCGAAATGCGCGCTGACGTCTTTGCAGCGCGAGCGATCATGCTGGCCAATGCCCAAGCCATCGATATGGCGCAGGCGACCGGTGATGCAGAATGGGCGGCTCGTGCCGCGCTGCTGACGCCGATCGGCAAGGCCTTTGGTACCCAGACCGGGATGCGGGTCGCCGAAACAGGTGTGCAGGTGCACGGTGGTATGGGCTTCATCGAGGAAACCGGGGCCGCGCAGTACTACCGCGATGTCCGCGTGACTGCGATCTACGAAGGTACCAATGGCATCCAGGCAATGGACCTTGTCGCCCGCAAGATGATGGATGGTGGTGAGGCAGCCTCGCGCCTTCTGGACGAGATAGAGGATCAGGCTGAAAAAGCCCGGGCGACCGTGCCCGAACTGGCTGGTCCGGTCTGGGAAGCAACCGAATCCCTGCGCGAAGCCACCGAATGGCTGGTGTCGCAGGATGACCTCAATAACCGCTTCGCCGGGGCGGTTGCCTATCTCAATGCTTTCGCGCGGGTGCTGGGCGGGCACTACCACCTGTCCGCAGCGCTGGCTGATCCGGACGGTCCGCGGGCGAAGCTGGCGCGCTATTACATCAACGCCCTGCTTCCTGAACATGCAGGCCTGCTGGCGCAGGCGCAGAACGGTGCCGAAGACCTCTTTGCGCTCAGCGCCGATGAGTTGGCCGCGTGATGGACGGCGTGCAGCCTCCGGCGATCCGATACCCCTGGTCCGAACCACCGGCACCGGGTGAGGCCATTGAAGTCGCTGATGGCGTTCTTTGGATGCGTCTTCCGTTGCCGATGGCACTGGATCACGTCAACGTCTATGCGCTGGATGACGGTGACAGCTGGACTGTCATCGACACCGGCATGTCATCGAAAAAGACGCGTGGCATCTGGGAGCAACTGATGTCCGGTCCCCTGTCTGGGAAACCGGTCAAACGCATCGTGGTTACACATCACCACCCCGATCATGTCGGGAATGCGGGTTGGTTTCAGTCAGAACACGGTGCCGAACTGATAACCAGCCGTACAGCCTGGCTGTTCGCCCGGATGCTGACGCTGGACGTTCAGGAGAACTGGCCTCAGGAAACGCTGGATTTCTATCGCAGCGCAGGTATGGCTGCGGAGGTTCTTGAAAAGCGTATGGTCGAGCGGCCGTTCAATTTCTCGGACACTGTTTATCCGATGCCGCTGGGCTTTACCCGGATCAAGCAGGACGACGTGATCCATATGGGCGGGCGCGACTGGGATGTGCATATGGGCAATGGCCATGCCCCCGAACATGCCACGTTCTGGAGTCGGGACGACAATCTGGTGCTGACAGGTGATCAGATCATCAGTTCGATCAGCCCCAACCTGGGAGTCTACGCGACCGAACCCATGGCCGATCCGGTCTCGGACTGGCTTGAGGCTTGCGAGCGTCTGCAATCGCTGGCGCATCCGGATCAACTGGTGTTGGGCGGTCACAAGCTGCCGTTTACCGGATTGCCTGTACGGATGCGGCAACTGATCGAAAACCACCATGGCGCGCTGGAGCGTTTGATTGACGATCTGGATACGCCAAAAGCCGCTGCTGATTGCTTTGCCCCCCTGTTCAAGCGACCAATTCGCGAAGGTGAATATGGCCTCGCACTGGTCGAAGCGGTTGCACACCTGAACCATCTCTACCACATTGGGTCTGTGAGCCGGTCGCGTCGCGCGGACGGGGCATGGGAATACCAGCGCAAAGGGTAGATGCGTATGCAGGACAAGATCGAAACATCGGCCGAGGCTGCCGAGGCAGCAGCGTTGCCACGCTGCTATGAAGTGCATGCCAACCCGAATACCGAATCCGGCACCAAAGCTCTGCCCGAGCCGCTGCAAAAGCCCGTTGCCACCAAAAGCCCCGCCCAATGGGCATATGAGCGACTGATCCTGTACATTCAGAACTTTGAAAAGACGCTGGATGGCGATCACGAAGTTGCCATGGGCTTTACCGGAGGTGACGCGGGCGTGATGCGGATCGAAGGGATGGGGTATTTCGATCCCGATATCATCACCTTCTATGGCTCAGATGGCGCCGGCGCACGTACGCAACTGGTGCAACATGTCAGCCAGCTGAACGTGATGCTGCGTGCCTTGCCCAAGTCCGTTGAGGATAAGCCTGCCAACCGTATCGGTTTCCGACTGGCGGCAGATCTGGAAGAATCCTGACAACCTGACTTGCAATTCACGCTTTCGCAGCCTTGAATGAGTGCGATACTCAGGAGGGCGCCGCGTGACATATTTCTCAGCTGTTACAAATGCCTATGCCGGTGCCTGGGCCCGGCGGCGGGTCTTTGTGCCGATCTATATTGCCGTGCGGTTGCTCTTGGTGGCCCTGATCGCGCCGGGTGTTGCCATCGCTGTAAATCTGGCCGTTTCGCTGTCCAATCAAACAGCGCTGACGGATCAGGACATCGCGATGTTCATCCTTTCACCCGCAGGATTTATCGCTGCGATCGTGGTTTTGAGCATGTTCCTGCTGGCAGAGGTCTTCGTGTTTTCTGTCATGGCAGGCTCACTGCGCATGGGTGAGCGTGATCCATGGCGCGCAGGCAGTGCCGCCATCCGTCTGATCCTGTCACGTCTACCTGCGCTGTTTGGCTTTGCAGTGCGCTTCATATTACGGGTTCTGTTGCTGGCCCTGCCATTCGTGGCGGTCGCCGGAATAATCGCGTGGTGGACGCTGACCGAGTATGACATCAACTATTATCTGACCTTTCACCCGCCTGCCTTTAAGGTTGCCGTTGTTCTGATCGGGATTGTCGTGCTGGCACTGGCATGGGTCCTGATCCGCAAGCTCTCGGCCTGGGCTTTGTCCTTGCATCTGGTTCTTTTTGAAGATTGTGCACCCTCTGCCGCGTTTGATCAGAGCGCTGAACGGATGGAAGGCAAGCGTGGCCGCCTGAAGGTTGAGCTTGTGTTGTGGCTGGCTCTGCGTTTCGTCATCGCGGCACTGATTGCAGCTGTTGCAGGCATATTATTCGCGTTGGTGCCTTTGCAGGATGGGGTAAATCTGAGATTTGCTTTGACCCTGAGTTTGCTGGTGGCTGGACTGTGGTCTCTGGCCGGGCTGGTTTTGGCAGCGACTGCACTGGGTGCGTTGGCGGTGCTGTTGGACGGGTTCTTTGAAACCAAAACCGGTGAAATCCCGCATCCCGAACCCGCAAACATACGCACACCCATGTTTTTGACGGTTGGCGCTGCAATTGCGGCGTTGCTGTTTGGATTGTGGATGGGGCAGGGCCTGCTCGAGCGGGTTCAGGCCCCTGATCATGCCGAGGTTATCGGTCATCGCGGTGCTGCTGCGCTGCGCCCGGAAAACACCATGGCCTCGGTCCTGAAGGCCATTGAGGATGGCGCGGATTGGGTCGAGATTGACGTTCAGGAGACCGCAGACGACGTGGTTATCGTCGCCCATGACAGTGACTTCATGAAGCTTGCTGGCGTGAATCTGAAGGTCTGGGACGCCACGATGGAGGATGTGGCTGAAATTGATATCGGCAGTTGGTTTGGTCCGGAGTATGCCACAGAACGCACCCCGACTCTGCGGCATGTTCTGAGTGCGGCGAAGGGAAAGTCCAAGGTCATCATAGAGCTGAAGTACTATGGCCATGATGTCGATCTGGAAAACCGTGTGATTCAGATCGTTGAAGAACTGGGAATGCAGGATGACATTGCGACAATGTCGCTGAAATACCCAGCTGTCCAAAAGATGAAATCTCTGCGCCCCGATTGGCGTTCCGGTGTTTTGGCCGCGACAGCCATTGGAGACCTGTCCGGCCTGGAAGGGGATTTTGTCGCCGTCAACGCTGCGATGGTCACTCCGGGCCTTATCCGGTCGGTTCATGATGCAGGCAAGGATATCTACGTCTGGACCGTGAATGACCCGTTGCAGATGTCTGCAATGGCTTCGATGGGCGTGGATGGTCTGATCACCGACCGGCCTGCAATGGCCAACGAGGTGCTGCGGGTTCGCGCTGAAATGGGGCCGGGTGAGCGGTTGCTGCTGTGGCTTGCAACAACCTTTGGTCTTTCAGTGGATACTGAGGCAATGCGCGATGAAAGCCCCTGAACTGTCGCTAGTTCTGGCTTGTCTGGCAGTTCCCGTTCAGGCGCAAGAATTGATGCGCGGTGTGGAAATGCCGGGCCACCGCGCATTGATTGAACAACGCGGTACTGGTGAACTGACAGAGTTCGAAACCGACGGATGTTCGGGCGGTATGTCGGCAAGTTGGCGGCTGGTGGCGGACACCTTTCCGGAATTCGCAAGGCTTTACGAAGAGCGCCCTCCTTGGGAAGACTGTTGCGTCATTCACGATAGGGCCTATCACAACGCTGGCGGTGCGTTGCGCGCAGAAGATAGCTTTGATGCCAGATTATCCGCAGATCAGACACTGCGGTCCTGTGTCAAAGAGCACGGGAATGCCCATGCCGAAGAATACGCGATCCGTTACGACATGACACCGGATCAGGTCCGTTCGGCACATTCCATTACTGCAGAAGGCATGTACATGGCGGTCCGTTTTGGCGGGGGCCCCTGCACCGGCCTGCCATGGCGCTGGGGGTTTGGTTACCCAAACTGCTCAGTCTTTGCTTTGCCCACCCCTGCGCGGGAATGACGTGGTGACAGGCCCTGAGTTTTCCATTATTCAACCGATAAACACGCGAATTGGGATTCTAGAGACATGGCTGAATACAAGCACGGCGAGATGGACATCACCGTTCAAACCAAAACCTTTGACGGTTTCATCAAATTCACCACATGGTGCGTTGTGGCGATCGTCCTTCTGTGCCTGTTCCTGGCAGTGTTCGCTGCGTAAATCTGGGCGAGTGCATCCGTGATCAGGATTTTGATTGCCTGCCTTCTGGCAGTGACCGTGTCTGGCTGCGCCGTATCCAAGCGTCCGCAAGCCGATCAGGCTGAGATTGTTGCGCGATCCTATCAAGATCCGGGTCCATCCACACTCACGCTTTATACCATGATCAACACCCGTACAGGGTCTGGCGCGCATACATCCTTGATGATCGGCGCCAGCGAGCGGGTAATTTTTGATCCGGCGGGTTCTTTCCGGGCAGATATTGTGCCGGTCAAGGATGACGTCCTGTACGGAATTACCCCGGCTGTTGAACGGGCCTATCGCAGCTCGCATGCACGCGAGACGCACTATGCCCTCGTTCAGACGATCGAGGTCAGCCCACAGCAGGCCGAGGTTGCCTATCAGCTTGCCAAGCAATCCGGACCGGTGGCGGGGGCCTATTGCGCCAATTCCACCTCTCGGATTCTACAGCAGGTTCCCGGGTTCGAGCAGATCGATGTGACCTTTTTCCCGGTCAAATTGGCCGAGCAATTCGGGCAAATCCCGGGCGTCGTGACCACGGAATACCGGGAATATGACGATGCGGACCTTCAGAAAGGTCTTGCAGCAAACAATGCGCGCCTCAATCAGCAGGCAGCGGGTTTATCCCAGTAAATACAGCAGACCATAAAGTGTGGCGGCCCCGGTAAAGATGGCCGCCAGCACATTCTTGGTGACAAGACCAACGGTCAGGGCAACTGCCGCTGCAGCCATGCGTGGTGCATCAGGCTGCCCCGCAGTTGCGGATGGCCAGACAACCAGTGGCGCAATCAATGCAGGCAGGATCGCAACCGCCGTGTAGCGCAGATGGCGCAGCAGCCATGGTGGCATCGGGCGATCCCCGACAAATCCGATGAAGACAAAGCGCAGGGTATAGCTGCCGACAGCCAGCCCTACGATGATGGTCCACATGGTTACTGGATCGACCTGGTTCATGCGTTGGCCTTTCTGCGTTCCATCATCAGTTCAGCCTGCGCACCAGCCATCATTCCGGCACACCCCGCGATCAGCAGGCCAAGATTGTAAGGGATGGCCACCGTCAGCAGCGAAACTAGTATTGCGACCATTGAGGCGACCACATGGGGCAGCGTTCGCATCATTGGGCCAATCATCGCCAGAAACGTAATTGGCAGCGCAAAATCCAGCGCCCAGCTTTCGGGTATACGCGTGCCAAGCACGGCACCCATGTAAGTGGCCAGTATCCAGAGCGGAGTGATCGGTGCCACAGAACCAAAGAAGTAGGCCATGCGCTGCGGGATTGTCAGATCGGGTTCTTTCTCGAACTGCACGATCGAGCAGGCATAGGATTGATCGACCGTCAGATAGGCCGCGATAGCGCGCTGCCACATCGGAGCGGCCCCCAGATAGGGGGTCAGCGAGGCTGAATACATCGCCATCCGCAGATTGACCGCCAAAGCCGAAACCAGGATGATCGCCGTTGGCGTGTTTTCCTGCAGCAATTGCAGCGCTGCAAACTGCGCCGCCCCGGCAAACACCGTCGCGGTAAAGGCCATCGTCTGCACGATGTTTAGCCCTGTTTCGGTCGCGAAGACGCCAAACAGGGTGCCAAATGGGATCGCTACGAAAATGAACGGGGTTCCATCCCGAAAACCCTTCCAGAAGTATGACTTGGATGTGGTGAATGCCATGGCTAAATCCTATGGTGTTGGACAAAGCAGTAGCTGGCTTGTGAAAGGGTTGCAATTGGCCGTCGAAACAGATCTGTCGGAATACATCATCGCGCCAGACCCAAGTGCCGCGCGCCTGACACGCGCAGTTGAGGGCGTGGATCAGAATGGTGATGTCAGCAACATTTCCGTGGTCGAGGAGCGCCCGCTGACGATCTTCCTGAATTCACAGGAAATCGTGACGGCAATGACGATCGGAGACTATCCGGAGTATCTGGCGCTGGGCTTTCTGCGCAATCAGGGCATGTTGCTGCCCGATGATCAGATCACGCGGGTCGATTATGACGACGATCTGGAAACTGTCATTGTGCGTACCGCGCGTGAAACCTCCTACGAGGACAAGCTGAAGAAAAAGACCCGCACCAGCGGATGTGCCGTGGGCACGGTATTCGGAGACATGATGGAAGGGCTCGAGGATGTGCGCCTGCCACAGGTCCGGGTCCGGACGTCATGGCTTTATGATCTGGCGGCCAAGATCAATCGCACCCCTTCTCTTTATCTCGAAGCGGGTGCGATCCATGGCACGGTCCTGTGTCGCGAGGATCGTCCACTGGTCTACATGGAAGATGTCGGGCGCCACAATGCCGTGGACAAGATTGCAGGCTGGATGCTGTCCGAAGGGGAAGCCGCCGAAGACAAGATACTCTATACGACGGGACGACTGACCTCGGAGATGGTGATCAAGACAGCGATGATGGGCATCCCCGTTCTGGCCTCACGATCAGGCTTTACCGCATGGGGCGTCGAAATCGCGCGCGAAGTTGGCCTGACCCTGATCGGCCGCATGCGTGGTCAGCGGTTTGTCTGCCTGTCTGGCGAAGACCGGCTGGTCCGAGACGCCGACCCGGCAACCGTGGCGGTAGAAGACAAGAAGCATCGCCGGAAGAGCGCTGCAGACTTACCGGCCCCCGACTGAGTATGCTCGGATCGTCTTGATCCAAAAAACACTGCAAAATCCTGAAGATATGTCCTAGGGTGTCGCAATGTTCGGCCCGTTTCCCGGGCCAAAGCGCCGGCCATATTTTAGATTGGGGTTTGCATGGAACTCATTAATCTCATCGCACCGGTTTTTGCGGTCATCCTTACTGGGTACGTCTTTTCCTGGACCAACCTGTTGGCCAAGGACACCTCTGAGTCGCTAGTACAGTTTGCGGTCTATGTTCTGATCCCAGCGATCATGTTCTATCTGATCGGGCAGGAAAAGTTTGAAAACCTCCTCAACTACGGCTTCTACCTTGCCTATGGGGGAACTCTTCTGGTGCTTTTTGTGGTGCTGTTCATCGGCTTCCGGTTGGTACTGGGCAAGCAAGTTGGTTCCGCCACCGTTGCTGCATTCGCGGCCGTTGCCTCCAACACCGCGCTTGTCGCTCTGCCTGTGCTGCATGCGATCTTTGGCGCAAGCGGGGCGTTGCCTGCCGTGCTGGCAAATCTGGTGGTGGCGATGCTGCTGTTGCTGCTGACCACCATTCTGGAAAGCAGCTCGAGGCAATCAGCGGCGACAAAAACGCCTGTGCCGACGATTATCCTGAATATCTTGAAAAACCCGATCATCGCCGCGACGCTGGCCGGTGTCATCTATTCCTTCACCGGGATCGGTTTCGCAGACGCTGTTTCAGATTACCTCGCACTGCTGAGCCAGGCACTGGCCGCAGTTGCACTGTTTGCAATCGGGTATACGACCAGCGTCCGCACGATCCTGCAGACCGGCCCTCTGATCCTGTTTCTGACCCTGACGAAACTGATTGTCGCCCCCGGCCTTGTGCTAATCGCCGCGCATCTTGTGGGGCTCGATCCGCTTTGGACGATTGCGGCGACGGTTTCGGCGGCGGTACCGACTGCAAAGAATATCTTTCTGTTGGCAAAACACTATGATCAGGAACCTCAGCTAGCGGCACATATAGTCTCGGCAACTTCGTTTCTGGCGGTCGGAACGCTGATCATGTGGCTGTTTGTCCTGCATCAACTTTATCCATCGGCATTTCAGCTAGGCTGAAGGAACTGTAGGGTGGCAGCGGCATTGGGCGTAGAACGAGGTTAGAGAATGAAGCGACCTTTGGGGGTTATCCTCGCTGGTGGTCTCGCCACCCGAATGGGCGGCGGAGACAAGGGTTTGCTGCAACTTGGCGGGCAGAGCCTATTGAGCCATGTGATCAACCGTCTCGCTCCGCAGGTGGACGGGCTTGCGCTGAATGCCAATGGTGATCCAGCGCGCTTTGCCGATTTTGATTTACCGGTGATTGCAGACACGATCGAAGGGTTTGCCGGACCACTGGCCGGTGTTCTCGCCGGACTGGATTGGGCAGCGGAACAGGGTGCGGACAGCATCGTGACCGCTGCCGCCGACACGCCATTTTTTCCGCACGATCTGGTTATGCGGCTGATGAATTCAGCTGAGGATCAGAAACATCCTCTGGTCATGGCAACGACACCACGTACCGGAGAGGAGGCGCTGAAATCCGGAGGTGGAAAGCGGGTCAATCGGCACCCCACCTTTGGGCTTTGGCCGGTGGACCTGCGGGACGACCTGCGGGCGGCTTTGAATGACGGGCTGCGCAAGGTAGTTCTGTGGACCGACAAGCATGACGGGCGTGAGGCGCTGTTTTTAGCTGACCCATTCGATCCGTTTTTCAACGTTAACACGCCCGATGATTTGCAACTGGCGCAAGAGATGCTGGAGCGCGCATGAGGATATACGGAGTCACCGGTTGGAAAGACGCGGGCAAAACCGGATTGATGGAGCGGCTGGTGGCAGAAATCACAGGGCGTGGATTTTCCGTTTCAACCGTAAAGCACGCCCATCACGCCTTTGATGTCGATCAGCCGGGGCGCGACAGCTATCGCCACCGGACGGCTGGCGCTAATGAGGTGCTGTTAGCCTCAGGCAAGCGCGTGGCGCTGATGCAGGAACTTCGCGGCGCTCCGGAACCATCACTGGAGGAATTGCTTGGCCGCCTGTCGCCTGTCGATCTGATTTTGATCGAGGGCTATAAACGCGAGCGGCACCCCAAGATCGAGGCTTTTCGAAAAGAACCCGGAAATCCCCTGATCGCGGCCAATGACGAGACCATTCGCGCAGTCGCCAGTGACACGGAACTTACTCTGGATCGTCCGGTTTTTGATCTGAACGATACGCAGGCTATCGCTGACTTTGTGCTGCAGGAGGTTGGATTGTGAGGCTAATCCCCCAAATATCAAAGTCAAAGGATCAAAGTATCCCAGACACGTCCAGCGGATCAGAGACCTGAGTGTCGGCGAACAAAAGGAACGTTGAAATTGACCAGTTCGCAAAACAAACCCGACATTGCGCCGCCGCCTTTGCAGAACGATTGCTTCGCTCTGCCCTCAGGGGTGAACTGGACGCCGGTTGATGATGCGCTGGCTTTGCTGCGCGACAGGCTGAGGCCCGTGACGGGTGTGGCGACGCTGCCGCTCATGCAGGCTTCTGGCCGTATTCTTGCGGAAGACATGATCGCACAACGATCCAACCCGCCGCAGCGCAACACTGCAGTTGATGGCTATGGGTTTGCTGTGGAAATTTCGGACGGAACCTATGTTCTGCCTTTGACCGAAGGACGGGCGGCAGCGGGTATCCCATTCGATGGTCAGGTTCCCGAAGGTTCTGCGCTCAGGGTTCTTACTGGCGCAGCGTTACCCGATGGTGTCGATACGGTCATACTTGAGGAAGACGTCACGGTTCAGGACGGCCATATCGCCTTTCGTGGCCCCTTGAAGCGAGGTGCCAATACGCGCCGTGCGGGCGAGGATGTGGCGGCAGGAGAGCTGGCCCTGTCTGCGGGCCGCAGCTTGACCCCAGCGGATCTGGCACTGTTGTCGGCGGTTGGAGTGTCCGAAGTGCCTGTTCGTCAGCAATTGCGTGTGGCGGTCTTGTCGACCGGGGATGAATTGGTTGAGCCGGGCGCTGCCGCAGGTCCGGGGCAGATTTATGATGCCAACCGACCTATGCTGTTGTCGCTGATCGAACGGATGGGATTTGTGCCGGTCGACCTGGGTCGCATCGCAGATAGTCGCGAGGCCCTGCGTACCTGTCTGGATGAGGCAGCGCAGAATGTGGATGTGATCCTGAGCAGCGGTGGCGCCTCGGCGGGGGATGAAGATCACGTTTCAGCCCTGCTGCGCGATGCTGGAGCAATGCAGGAATGGCGCATAGCACTGAAACCCGGACGCCCGCTGGCATTGGGCATGTGGAATGAAACGCCCGTATTTGGATTGCCGGGCAACCCCGTGGCAGCAATGGTATGTAGCCTGATTTTCGCACGCCCTGCGCTTTGCCTCATGGCGGGGGCAGGCTGGTCTGAACCTCAGGGGTTTGAGCTGCCTGCAGGCTTCGAAAAACGAAAAAAACCGGGTCGCCGCGAATACCAGAGAGCCCGGGTTAGGGACGGTCGCGTCGAAGTGTTCCATTCAGAAGGTTCAGGGCGTATCAGCGGCCTCAGCTGGGCCGAAGGACTGGTCGAGATCGAAGATGGTGAGCGCCATATCAAACCGGGTGATCCGGTTCGGTTCATTCCCTATGGAAGCTTTGGGTTGTGACAGTTTCGGTCTCGCGCGGTTTCAGTGAAGCTGAGCGTGGTCTGGCAGCGCACCTGTTCTGGCAGGCGTTTTCGGGCAAGCTCAACAAGGTCATGGGTCCTGAGGAACGCGGGATCGCGTTCTTCGAGCGCGTCCTGAACCCCGACTATGCACTGGTTGCGCGGGATAAGGATGGGCAGATGCTGGGACTGGCCGGGTTCAAGACATCATCTGGCGGGCTGACTGAAGGCTCGATTACAGATTTAGCCCAGGTCTATGGTTGGCTTGGCGGCACGTGGCGCGGTCTGATCCTGAGTGTGCTCGAACGCAAAACGCAGCCCGGTGTATTTCAGATGGATGGAATCTTTGTGGCTGCCGAAGCTCGCGGGCAAGGGGTCGGGACCAAGCTGCTATCTGCCATCAAGGCGGAGGCGCTGCGAACCGGATTGACCGAAGTCCAGCTGGACGTTATCGACACCAACCCTCGTGCACGCGAACTGTATGCGCGCGAGGGTTTCAGAGTCGTCGGTGAAGAAGAAACCGGACCTTTTCGTCACCTGTTCGGCTTTACCATTTCAACACGGATGAGCTGGCCCGTCCCGAAAGACTAGTCGAAGGTTCCGGCGACGCGGCCCAGCAGCATGAACGCCCGTGCGGTTCGGGTCTCTCCCAGCGCGGTCAGATCGGCATCACTGGCTGCGGGTTCGAACTCCACGATCATATTGTCGAAGCGACGCAGAAAATGATGGGCTGCATCCCGGAATATCGGATCCTGCTTCATGCGGGCCGATGTCAGCGCCAGAGAGGAGCGATCCCGGATGCCGCCGAGCGCTGCAACGGCGCGCCCGCGCGCGCCTTGGGCAAACTGACGCCAAACCTCAGGGCGGGCCATGTCGGGCCGCAGGTCATCCATGTAGATGCCTTCCTGGCTCAGCAATGTCAGAACATCCTGCGACGCCTGTACCAGTTGCGCAGTCTTTCGGTCCTTCAGGGCCAGTCGCAATGCATCGAACCCAACGGTGTCTTCCGCAGTTTCGGGGAAGTTCAGGGCGCGAATGAAGATATCCGTTGTCAGGGGCGGCGCGATATCCTCGGCCGAAGTCCCGAGCTCCAGCGAGGTTTGATCACCAGTTCCGTTTGTCGGCGGAGTAATCTTTGCCGGCTCGGTACGCTGGGACGAAAAGGTTGCCAGTGCGGTTTCGGTGTTTTTGGCGGTCTCAGCTATTTCATCCAGCTTCTTGCTGACGGTTGGCTCATAGGTGCTGGCTGCCCGTTGCTGCTGTATGACATAGGCGTTGCGAATGGCATCGATCGCGGTCTGTAGCCGGGCACTTTCTTCGCGCATGATCCGACTGGCACGCATCGCGGTTGCCGCAACCCAGATCATCGCGACAGGCATGAACACCGCCAGTAGGGTCACCACAAACCCACCAGTTTGATTCGGACCGGGCATGACCAGAAAGACCACCGCCACGATCAGCCATACCACGCTCAGCGCGATGGCTACGATCTCGATAATTGTCACCGAAGGACGCCCCGGGCGATCATAGATGCCCAGCGACGTCGGACGCTCGGTTTCCTGGTCAGGTGTTGACCCCGACATGTTACACGCTCCGGTCAGGAGTACTGGATACTCAGAATCTCATAGGACCGCACACCGCCGGGAGTGCGAACCTCTACACTGTCACCTTCGTCCTTGCCGATCAGGGCGCGGGCGATGGGGGATTTGATATTCAGCAGACCGTTTTCGATGTTGGCTTCGTACTCACCAACGATCTGCCAGGTTTTTTCTTCATCGGTGTCTTCGTCCACCAGCGTTACCTTGGCACCGAATTTGATGGCGCCTGCCAGTTTTTTGGGGTCGATGACATCGGCCAGAGACAGAATTCCTTCCAGCTCTTTGATGCGGCCTTCGATAAAGCCCTGCTTTTCCCGGGCCGAGTGATACTCGGCATTTTCTTTCAGATCGCCAAGCTCACGCGCCGAAGCGATGGCTTCGATGATCGCCGGGCGCTCGACGGATTTGAGGTTTTTCAGTTCCGCCTCGAGCGCGGCGTTGCCCGCAGGCGTCATTGGAATTTTTTCCATTCTCTTGTCGTCCACGCAGAAATTGAGTCGCCCCGCCGCACTAAAGCGTCGGGGCGACAGATGGGGTTAGCCATTACCTGAACCAATCAGGGCGGGGATTGCAAGAGGGCTATGCTCACCAACGCGCGGAATACGGCCTAGTCGTAGCTGATAACTTCAAATTCGATGCCATTGTCATCTTCGAAGTAGAACCGTTTCCCAGGCTCGTAGTCGGCGTGATTGTGGGGCTCGAAGCCCGCCTCGCGTACCTTTGCCTCGGTGGCGTCGATATCTTCGACCAGAACACCGACATGGTTCAGCCCGCCGACGATGTCATAGCTGCTTTCGCCCGAGGACTTTGGATTGCCGGGTGCGTAGAGCGCAAGGTAAGTATGGGCGCTGCCCACATGCACGGTGTACCCACCAGCAATTGCAGGGCCTTCCCAGCGGGTTTTCCAGTCAAACACCTTGTGCATCCATTCAGCCGAGGCTTTGGGGTCGCGAACGGTGAAGTTGGTATGTTCCAAAGTTGCCATCATGGGATCTCCTTTTCAGATTTGGCTTGTCCCGACTCACTGTAATTTCTAAACTTAACTTTAGGTCAAGGTATTATTTGGAGATTCAGATGGCCGTATCAGATGGGTTGTCGATAGGCGCATTGGCACGCAGAACCGGATTGGCAGTTTCTGCGATCCGGTACTACGAAGCACAGGGTTTGATCTCGCCCTGGCGAAACCCGGGCGGACAACGACGTTATCAGAGGGCAGATATCCGGCGGCTGAGTTTTGTCATGATCGCCCAGCAATTCGGACTGACCCTGCCTGAAATCCGAGAGGTATTGTCCGGTCTGCCGGGGAACCGTACGCCGACCCCCAAGGATTGGAAGGAAATCAGCAAGGGCCTGCGTTCTCATCTGGACCAGCGAATCGATACCCTGATCCGACTAAGGGATAATCTGGACGGGTGTATCGGGTGTGGGTGCCTGAGTTTGCCGAAATGTGCCCTATATAACCCCGATGACCGGGCAAAATCGCATGGTAGCGGTCCCAGATACCTCATGGGTGACGCTCCAGAGGGGTGAACTGCCGCATTGCAGCGATGTTACGCCGTGTTTTGATTGACCAAGGTCTTTCACAACGGGTAATCAGCCGTGAAACAAAATTGCGCGAACCATGCAATGAGAGCGCCAATTCGGAAAAGTTAGCTAAGGAGCCCGCGATGGCCGAAATTGAACGCGAAGCGATGGAATATGACGTGGTGATCGTGGGTGCAGGCCCTGCCGGTCTGTCGGCCGCCATCCGTCTGAAACAGCTGGACGCTGACCTGAACGTCGTGGTGCTTGAAAAGGGTTCCGAAGTAGGCGCGCATATCCTGTCCGGTGCGGTTCTCGATCCTTGCGGTCTGGACGCCCTGATCCCGGATTGGAAAGAAAAAGGTGCGCCTCTGAACGTGCCCGTGCACGAAGACAATTTCTACATGCTGGGTGAGGCGGGCAAGATCCGCATCCCCAACTTCCCAATGCCGCCGCTGATGAACAACCACGGTAACTACATCGTCTCGATGGGCAATGTCTGCCGCTGGATGGCTGAACAGGCCGAAGAGCTGGGTGTTGAAATCTTCCCTGGCATGGCCTGTTCTGAGCTGGTTTACGGCGACAATGGCGAAGTCAAAGGCGTTGTGGCCGGTGTCTTCGGTCTGGAGCCTGACGGGTCATATGGCCCCAATACTGAGCCGGGGATGGAGCTGCATGGCAAATATGTCTTCCTGTCGGAAGGCGTTCGCGGCTCGTTGTCCAAAGAGGTCATCAACAAATACGACCTGTCTGCGGGTAAAGAACCGCAGAAATACGGCGTCGGCATGAAAGAGATCTGGGAGATCGATCCGGCCAAACACAAGGAAGGTTCGGTCACGCACACCATGGGCTGGCCCCTGGGCAGCAACGCAGGTGGCGGATCGTTCATCTATCATCTTGAAAACAATCAGGTCTATGTCGGTTTTGTGGTTCACTTGAACTACAAGAATCCGCACCTGTACCCCTACATGGAATTCCAGCGCTTCAAGCACCACCCGATGGTTGCCGAGCTGCTGAAAGGCGGCAAGCGCGTCGCTTACGGCGCCCGCGCGATCACCGAGGGCGGCTATCAGTCGATGCCGAAACTTGTGGCTCCGGGTGTGGCGCTGCTGGGTTGTTCGGCGGGCATGGTCAACGTGCCTCGCATCAAGGGCAACCACAACGCCATGCTGTCGGGTAAAGCTGCGGCCGAGGCTGCGTATGATGCCATCAAGGCCGAGCGTTCGGGCGATGAACTGACCGCCTATGAAGCTGATGTTCGCGATGGTGCCATCGGCGCAGACCTGAAGAAGGTGCGGAACGTCAAGCCTCTGTGGTCGAAATATGGCCTGACCGCTTCGCTGGTGCTGGGTGGCATGGACATGTGGACCAATACGCTGGGCTTCTCGCTTCTGGGTACGCTGGGCCACGGCAAGAACGATGCCGAGGCGACCGAAGAGGCCAGCAAGCACAAGCAGATCGACTATCCGAAACCCGATGGCACGCTGTCCTTTGACCGCTTGACCAACGTGTCCTTCGCGATGACCAACCACGAGGAAAGCCAGCCTTGCCACCTGAAGCTGACCGACCCGGAAATTCCGATAAAGGTCAACCTGCCCAAGTTCGATGAACCGGCGCAGCGCTATTGCCCGGCTGGTGTATACGAAATGGTCGAAGATGAAGACGGTCCGCGATTCGTCATCAACTTCCAGAACTGCGTCCACTGCAAAACCTGCGACATCAAGGATCCGAGCCAGAATATCACCTGGACGACGCCGCAGGGTGGTGACGGACCGAACTATCCGAACATGTAGGCAAAAACACGGGCACTGGCAGGGTCGTGAAGGCTCTGCCATTGCCTCTTTCAGGCCAAAGCCCTAGCTTTACGGTCAGTCAATGACAATAAGGCAGGATTTTGGTGGTTTCCCTGGTTCGTCGCGCGGCTCTGACCGTGCTTATTACCTCGACATTCGCGTTGCCGGCTCTTTCAGATACCGGTTCGGGGTCTTATCTGGCTGGGCGCCAGGCCGTTTACGAAAGCGATTATACTGCCGCTGAGAAATACTATGCGCAGGCGCTGAAATTCGATCCGCAAAATGAACAGCTGCTTGAGAGCGTACTCGTTGCCCGTCTTGCGCTGGGCGAGGTTGAGGGCGCATTGCCCATCGCGCAAAGGATGGAAGAAAGCGATCTGGCCAGCCAAGCCGCGAAAATGGTCATTTCAGCCAGCCTGGTGTCCGAAGGAAAACTGGATGAGTTTCTCGCCCGGGACCCCGAAACACAGGGCGTAGGGCCATTGGTTGACGGGCTGATGATTGCCTGGACCTATATCGGTCAGGGCGAGATGACCAAGGCGATGGAGCAGTTTGACGAAGTCGCAACTCAGGAAGGGTTGCGGGACTTTGCTTTGTATCACAAGGCGATGGCGCTGGCTTCGGTTGGTGATTTCGAAGGGGCCGAAGAGGTTTTCCAGGCAAATGGTGGTGCCGTATCCCGTTTCTCTCGTCGCGCTGTACTGGCACGGGTCGAGGTGCTATCGCAACTCGACCGCAACGAAGAAGCGTTGCAGTTTCTGGACGAGGTATTCGCAGCCGGAAACGACCCATCCATTGATGGCTATGTGAACCGTTTGAAAGCGGGGGAAACGCTGCCGTTCACCCATGTGGGTTCTGCGCAGGATGGCATGGCCGAGGTCTTTTTCTCGGTTGGTGCAGCGCTGAATACCGAAGCTGCCCCCGATTATGTCCTGCTTTATGCACGTATCGCTGCGTTCCTGCGGCCCGATCACATAGATGCAATATTGCTGAGCGCGGAATTGCTGGATGCGCTGAAACAGTATGATCTGGCCGTGGCCGCTTATCGGTCGGTTCCGGCGGACAGTACGGATTACCACGCTGCTGAACTTGGCCGTGCCGAAGTTCTGGGCCGTTCAGGCAAAAATGATGCCGCCGTCGAAGTGCTGCAGAATCTGGCTGCCCGCCAACCGGGTCTGCCCAGCGTCCATGTCGCGCTGGCGGACCTTGAGCGCCAGCAGGAGAATTACGAGGCGGCGATCAAATCCTACAACACAGCCATCGAACTGACCGAAACAGACTCGGGTGGAAATTGGTTCCTGCATTATGCCCGTGGTATCTCGCACGAGCGCCTGAAAAACTGGGAAAATGCCGAGGCTGATTTCCGGCGGGCGCTGGAGTTGAACCCGGATCAACCTCAGGTCCTCAACTACCTTGGATACTCATTGGTAGAACGCCGCGAGAAACTGGATGAGGCGCTGGACATGATCGAACGCGCCGTCGCAGCGCGTCCTGACAGCGGCTATATCGTCGACAGCCTTGGCTGGGTCCTTTTCCGCCTTGGCCGCTACGATGAGGCGGTTGATCATATGGAGCGAGCCGTCGAGTTGATGCCGGTTGATCCGGTCGTGAATGATCACTTGGGCGATGTGTACTGGGCTGTAGGCCGGGAACGTGAGGCTGAGTTCCAGTGGAAGCGAGCGCTGTCGTTCATCGACCCCGAGGATACCGATGGCGAAGCAGATCCGGAACGTATCCGTCGCAAGCTGGATGTGGGCCTGGATCTGGTGCTTTCCGAGGAAGGTGCTGAACCATTGAAGGTCGCCAATGGCAATTAAGGCTTTTGCGCCTGCCAAGATCAACCTGACCCTGCATGTGACCGGCCAGCGCACGGATGGCTATCACTTGCTGGATTCGCTGGTTGCCTTTGCGGATGTCGGTGATGATCTGATATTTGCGACTGCGCCCAACCTGTCGATGGAGGTGGCGGGCGAATTTGCCGAGGGTGTTCCGACGGATGGCCGCAATCTCGTATGGCAAGCGGCCGAGGCTGCAGGATGGTCAGGACATATCAGCCTCAACAAGGTTCTTCCGCATGGTGCCGGGATAGGCGGCGGTTCATCGGATGCTGCGGCTACGCTGAAGGTGCTGTCCGAGCAGGGGTTTGTTGCTTCACCCGATGTGGCGTTGTCCCTGGGGGCAGACGTTCCCGTTTGTGTGGCGGGCCAGGCCTCACGAATGCGGGGCATTGGTGAAGAGATAACCCCGATTGTTCTGCCACCACTGGCAGCGCTGCTGGTTAATCCGGGTGTGGAGGTGCCGACGGGACCGATATTCAAAGCGCTCGCATCACGGCTCAACCCGCCAATGCCAGAAAATATTCCTGCGCTTGAAACCTCCGAAGACTGGGCGGAGTGGCTGGGTGAACAACGCAATGATCTGGAAGCGCCTGCCAAGGCGTTGGCGCCTGAAATCGAACGGACACTTGATGAGTTGCGCGCAACCCGAAACGCCCTGCTCGCGCGGATGTCTGGATCAGGGTCTACCTGCTTTGCGCTCTATCCGTCGATGAAAGCGGCCCATTTCGCAGCTTATGAAATTGGCGCGGCCTTTCCCAACTGGTGGTGCCGCGCCACGCAGCTTAGTTGAGGCGCGAGACCACGTAGTCGGCCAGATCACGCAACAGATTGCGTATTTCATGATCGGGCAGCACATCCAGCGCGGTCTTTGCCTTGGCGGCCCAGCCATATGCGTCAGAGCGCGTTTCATCCAGCGTGCCGTATTTGTTCATCAGGCTCAGGGCGTGATCCAGATCGGCGTCTTCCTGACGGCCTTTCTCGATTGTGCGCTCCCAAAAGGCGCGCTCCTCCGGCGTTGCCTGAGCGACTGCCTTGATCACCGGCAGAGTCAGCTTGCGCTCGCGGAAATCGTCGCCGACATTCTTGCCGGTCGCCTTGCTATCACCTTGATAATCCAGCAGATCGTCTGCAATCTGGAATGCAATACCCAAGGCGTCGCCGTAATCGAACAGGGCCTTGACCTGTTCTTCGGTCGCGCCCGCGATCACGCCGCCAACTTCAGTGGCTGCGGAAAACAGCGCGGCGGTTTTGCCGCGAACCACCTGCAGATACACGCTTTCATCCGTGCGCAGATCGGTGGCGGCGGTCATTTGCAGGACTTCGCCTTCTGCGATCGTCGCGGATGCATTTGCAAGGATGTCCAGCACGCGCAGCGAACCGGTTTCAACCATCAGTTGGAAACTGCGGGAAAACAGGTAGTCACCTACCAGAACACTGGATTTATTGTCCCAAAGCAGGTTCGCTGTGGGGCGTCCGCGACGCTGGGCGCTTTCATCCACAACATCGTCATGCAGCAACGTAGCTGTATGAATGAATTCGACTGTGGCTGCGAGACGCACGTGGTGATCCCCTGGATAGCCAAACAGCCGGGCTGCAGCGAGGGTCAGCATCGGGCGCAGGCGTTTGCCGCCAGCTTCGACCAGATGGGCCGTCACTTCGGGGATACGTGGTGCATGTTCCGACGCCATGCGCGTCCGGATCAGTTCATTCACGGCCTCCATTTCCGGTGCCAGAATGTCCGCCAGTCGCTCATGCGGTTTCGAGATCGTGCTGATATTCATCACACTCCTGATACAAGGCTCGACTTCCGTCCCGCCTTGCCCTTACATCCATCCCCATGAAAGAACTTCTGCGCAGCACCGATCCCACCATTCTGGCCTTTGCATCCGCTCTCCTTGAGGGCGAGGATATAGACTGCTTTCAGATGGACGTAAATATGAGCATCCTCGAAGGTGGCATTGGAATTTTTCCGCGACGGCTGATGGTTCGGGCGGATGATCTTGATCGGGCCGAGCGGGTGATGCGTGACAATGAGATCCCGCTGGGCAGATGAGCGGGTTTGCCGACAACGAACTGACCTGTAACGATTTTCTGGGCGGCCGTGTCCGGCTTTGGCAGCCCGTTGACGGATACCGGGCTGGTGTAGATCCTGTTTTTCTGGCGGCATCTGTTCCGGCAATATCCGGCCAGTCTGTACTCGAGCTGGGCTGCGGGGCAGGGGCTGCGGCGCTATGCCTTGCTGCGCGCGTTCCGGGACTTCACCTGTCAGGAGTTGAATTGCAGGCTGAATACGCTGAGCTGGCGCGCAAAAACGCTGTAGAAAACGGCGCGATTTTCGAAGTTGTTCAGGCAGATCTGTCCGCTTTACCGTCTGAACTCAGGCAGCGGCAGTTCGATCACGTTATCGCCAATCCACCGTATTATCGCCCCGGAGCGCACAGCCCTGCCACCGATAGCGGTCGCCAAATCGCACTCGGTGAACAAACACCATTGGCCAATTGGATCGAAGTAGCCGCGCGACGTCTTGCCCCGCGCGGTTATCTGCACATGATCCAGCGTGTCGAACGGTTACCGGACATGTTGTCTGCTTGTTCGGGGCGACTGGGGTCGGTCGAAATCCTGCCTCTTGGCCCAAGGACTGGCAGGGCGGCCGAGCTGTTGATACTGCGCGCGCGCAAGGGTGGTCGGGCTGATTTCAAACTTCACGCACCATTGGTTTTGCACGTCGGTGAAAGACATATTCGCGATGGTGAAAGTTATACGCCCGAAGTGATGAAAATCCTGCGCGAAGGGGCTGAATTGCCTTGGCCAGCCACATGATAGGCAATGACCAGCCGAAATTGTCGGATTTGTAACAGATTCTGTGCGTCTGCAGCGTGACAGGGTGGAAACGATGTGATCAACTTCTTACGTGACACTTATACGAGAGAAGGAGGATCGCCATGAGCGTGAGCGCACATCTGACCGAACTGAAGAAGAAGCACGAACACCTCAGTCTCGAAGTAGAACAAGCCCAGCGCTCGCCCGGCATTGACGATCTCCACATAGCTCAGCTGAAAAAACAGAAGCTCAGGCTAAAAGAAGAGATCGAACGCCTTTCTACTTAAGAATGGAAGCTGGCGCGTGCCGCAATGATGGCACCGCCAGTGATAAGCAGTGCCGCGATCGCCAATGACCAAGACGGCATGGCGATCCCGGCCAAAACCAGAACAAGCGTAGACAGAAGCGGTGCCGCGTATGAGCTGGTTCCAAGCATCTGAATGTCGCCACGCTTGACCCCGATATCCCAGACATAAAAGGCAAGACCAACAGGCCCGAGCCCAAGTGCCAGTGTCGACGCCCATGCAATGGTCGTTTCCGGCCAAATGGTCTCTTCCAGCGCGAAATGCAGCATCCATGACGCGATTGCCGTCACGACGCAGAACACAGCGACCGAGCTGGTCGGTGTCTCGCCCAAACGTCGCGACAGAACTGAATACCCAGACCATGTCAGAGCGCAAAGCAGGGCTAGGGCGTATCCTGGCAGGTGATCAAGCTGGAACCCGGCGCTTCCGCCTCCGGTTATGATCAGCGCTGCGCCGGAGAAGCCAAGACAGGCACCGATCAGATGTCCAATGCGCAAGCTCTCTCCTGGCAGCAGACCCGACAGCAAAACGATCAGCAGAGGCCAGAGATAGGCAATCAGCCCGGCCTCGGCCGCAGGGGCCATGCGCAAGGCCGAAAAATACAATGCGTGATATCCGAACAGCCCGACAGCGCCGAAGAGATAGATTTTCCAGTTGATATCGCGCAACTGGCTCAGTCCACCCGATGCGTATGTCCAGACCATTCCCAGCGTGCCGCCAATACTGAAGCAAATCGCATTCAGCAGCAGTGGTGGGGTCGGAGCGGAGCCAACTGTAAAAAGCGCAAGCAGTGACCACAGCAAAACGGCCACAAATCCAATTGCTGTCGCACGGGTCTTAGTCATGTTGCGGGATATCCTCGACCGGAATGATTTCGAATCCATCCGAGATATGCGCGGTTTTTTCAATTTCTGCCAGAAACCAATCACGAAACGCCTTGATCTGGGGGCGATCTTCAGCGCCGGGCAGGCACAAAAACCGAAAACGGGCATTGGTTTCGATGGCGGTTTTGAATGGCGCGACTAGCCGCCCCTCCAGCACATCCTTGATAATCATCGGTCGGCGGCCAAGGGCAACACCCAGCCCGGCTACAGCCGCGTCAATTGCATGATCGGCGTTAGAGAAATGGGCGCCATGTTCGGGCACAAAATTCACACCAACCGCCCTGAACCAAGCGGGCCAATCGACCGCAGGTTTTAAGAACCCGATGGAATCGTCGTGTATCAGGGGCGCGTCTTTCAAACTCTGAGGTGTCGTGAATTGCTCTGCCAATTCAGGCGTCATCACAGGCGTCAGCCATTCCTTCCGCACGGGTACAGAATACAAACCGTCATCCTGTCCGTACCCAAATCGGATCGCGACATCCACGTCATCCCGCTCCAGATCCATGCTGCGCAGCGTGGCAGAGAACCGCAGGTCAATTTCCGGATGTGCACGGGCAAATTCATACAGGCGAGGCGCCAGCCATTTTGCGGTCAGCGCCGGTCCCGCGGTGATGGTCAGCGTGGTGTTGTCCTGCAATCTGCGAGTCGCGGCCCATGCTGATTGCAACGTTGCAAACCCTTCAGCGGCGCCCGGAGAGAGCGTGCGTCCTGCTTCTGTCAGTTCTACGGCTCGGTTCAGGCGGCGAAACAGCGGTTGGCCCAGATGCTCTTCAAGCGATTTGATCTGAAAGGACAGGGCGGCGGGTGTCACGTTCAACTCGTCCGCTGCTTTGGCAAAGGACATGTGCCGTGCAGCGGCATCGAACGCGCGCAGGGCAGTCAAAGGGGGAAGGCGATCGGTCATAACAGATAAGAATTTCTAAACTGAACTCTCGAAAACTCTCGTTTGTACCTTTTAAAAACAACAGTCATCTTGGGGGCAAGTCAAGTTCACCTTTACAAAAGGGGAAGTGCAATGATCGAGATGACCACAAACCCAGCTGCGCACCGCGCAATTCTGCGCGCGCATGCCGAGCGCGGCAAAGCCATCAGGCAGTTCTGGAACTGGTTCTTTGGTTCCCGCTGAACGCAGCGCGCGCGTTCTTACGGGATAAAGAGAGGGGCCGATCCTTTTGGGATCGGCCTTTTTCGTATCTACCGACCTTTTTTTGACAGGTCGTGCAGGATGATCGGTTCGATCCGGCACAGTTCACCAAACCGGTTCTTCACTTCGGCGATGCCTGCCGGGCTTGCCGAAATCACAATCCGGCCAGATGGTCCCGGCGTCACATTCACGACCCCAGGTACATTGGTGATCTGTTGTGTCAGGTCTGCAGGTTCCGAGCCGCGCCGCTCGCGGCGTATGGCCATCACATAGTCTGTCATTCCCGCTCCTGCATATAAATCCGATCAATCGCGCGGCATTCCGTGCCCCTGAAATTCAGGTGCGAGGCCGATAGTAACACAGATTTGTGTCAGGATATGTCGCGCCATGTTCGAGCGGTGAATGTTCCGGGGCAACGACAGATATGCGGCATCCTTTGCCAGAACCCGGGCAAGCGTCGCGCAAGCAACTGGTGTCGCCATCGAAGTACCATCCAGCGCGGAATACGGGGCGACAAAGCCGTGGCGCTCGGGAACCGTAGCGATGATGCCGACGCCGGGAGCAATTGCATCAATCTCGGGGCCGAAATTCGAGAATCGTGCCAGAAAGAACCCATCCAGCCCGAATTTCCATGGCTCCTGCGGCAGTTGATTTCCCGAGGTCGAGGTATCCGGAGCTGTCCCGATTTTCCCCGCGGCTGAGATTGCGACGGTTTCCGACAAGGCGGCCGGGAATTTGACCGGTGGTCCACCGTCATTGGCGGCTGCACACAGGCACAGCGTTCCTCGTTCCGCTGCGTCCTGAACCGCATCCTCTACCAGTTCGGATTTTACCGGAGAACCGAGGCTCATGTTGATCAGGTCTGCTCCGGCCTTGCTCAGATGGTCAATCGCGTTGGCGATATCGACGTTCGAAGCCCCGGAATCGGGCGGGAATACGCGCGCGGAGTGCAGATCAACACCCGGCGCAACACCGGCCTGTACCATCTGGCCCCCGGGCCGACCACCAATGCTGCCGGCAACATGCGAGCCATGAATGTCGACATCTGCCCCGGCGACCGGATCGTGTTGATTGTCGATGAAAGCCCCGTGATCGGTACCTATCAGATGGGGGTGGGGGCCGAACCCTGTATCGATGACACCAACGGCGATTCCATCCCCCGCATCGGCCTCAAATGAGTTTACTCCAACAGCCCGATGCCACCAGTCGATTCTGCGATTGCCCGGCAGCTTGTCGCAAACCACCGTCGTCTTTGGACCTGCAACCATGACCTGTCGTGACCAGAAACCATCATATGGGCTGACGATATATGCCAGCGGCTGCATCGAAGGGACGACGTCAAAAACTGCGATACCGCTTGCGTCAGTCATGCCTTCAACGCGCGCGACATCACCACCAAGGGCGCGCAGGAAAAGTGTGACACCGGCGAAAGGCAGGCCCCTGCCACCACCGCGTACCTCGATTTCGAAAAAAAGCCCGGATCCGGCGGTATGGGACAGGTCGATGACTGGCACATTGGTGCCTGCAAACAGGCTCCGAGCGCCTCCGACGCGCTCGTGCATGATCAGAGGCTCGACAATGACATCGTCTGTGCTGGTGGCCGCAAGGGCCTGCATTTCGCCTTCTGTGCCCTCCATGACGACGCTGCGGCGCGCCAGATCATCAGGCGGAGCCAGATCAGACAGCATATGTGTTGTGCTTGATGGTAAGGCCAGAGCTGCGCTCAATGCATCGCGCGAAGCCATTTTTTCCTGTTCGCGAAACTTACCGGCTCGTCGATTGGACATCACGAATTTCATATCAAATGCTCCTTTAAAAGAATGGGAGCATGATAGCACAAATCGCGACGTTTTTCTGGCTTGGGTTGCAGTGTAGGCGACTCTCCACCGCAAAAAGAGAACGCCCGCCAAACTGGCGGGCGTCTAATGTTGTCCAATCGGATCAGACGAAGAACTGAGCACCGTTGGCAGAAATTGTCGAGCCGTTGATGAACTGAGAATCGTCGGACGCCAGGAACGCCACGCAACGCGCTATTTCTTCAGGCTCACCCAGACGACCGGCCGGGATCTGGCCGATGATCGATTCGCGTACTTTTTCCGGAACCGCCATCACCATCTCGGTTGCGATATAGCCAGGGCAGATCGCGTTTGCAGTGATGCCTGCACGTGCGCCCTCTTGCGCCAGCGATTTTACGATGCCCAGATCACCGGCCTTGGTGGCGGCATAGTTCACCTGCGCGAACTGACCCTTTTGACCATTGATCGAGCTGATGACGATAACGCGGCCGAACTTGCGCTCGCGCATGCCGTTCCAGACGGGGTGGACGGTGTTGAATACGCCGGTCAGGTTGGTGTCGATCACCTGATGCCACTGTTCCGGGGTCATCTTGTGGAATGGCGCATCGCGGGTGATGCCCGCATTGGCGACAACGATGTCGATCGGACCAACTTCGGCCTCAACCTTTTCGATGCCCGCTTTCGATTCATCATAGTCGGCGACGTTCCATTTGTAGGTGGCGATGCCGGTTTCTTCGGTGAATTTCGCAGCGGCTTCGTCATTCCCCGCATAGGTGGCTGCAACGTTGTAACCTTCAGCCTTGAGCGCCTTGGAAATTGCTGCGCCGATGCCGCGGGAGCCGCCGGTAACGAGTGCTGTACGTGCCATTTAGGAATCCTCCAAATTTAGTCGCCTTGGTAATGCTGTTACTCTGAGAGATGCAGATGCGCAATATTGTTTCGTTGTGAATTTTCGCTTTCGAGGTGTCAATATCGTCGCATCCAATAGGTAGTGGTTGATTGTAACAAAAAAGGGCGCCGGTCGGCGCCCTTTTTTATTTGGTTGTCAAAGCACTTAGTCGCGCTCCACACAGAGGGCGACGCCCATGCCGCCTCCGATGCAGAGGGTCGCGAGACCTTTCTTGGCATCGCGGCGCTTCATTTCGAACAGCAGAGTGTTCAGTACGCGGCAGCCGGATGCGCCGATCGGGTGCCCTATGGCGATCGCGCCGCCGTTGACGTTTACGATCGACGGGTCCCAACCCATATCCTTGTTCACGGCGCAGGCCTGAGCGGCAAAGGCTTCGTTGGCTTCGACCAGATCCAGATCATCTACGGACCAGCCTGCCTTCTCCAGCGCCTTGCGCGAGGCGTAGATCGGACCGACGCCCATGATCGACGGATCCAGGCCAGCGGTTGCGTAGGATGCGATACGGGCCAGAGGCTCAATGCCGCGCTTTTCTGCGTTCTCGGCCGACATCAACAGGGTGGCGGCCGCGCCGTCGTTCAGGCCCGAAGCGTTGGCTGCGGTGACCGAACCGTCTTTGGCGAAAGCCGGGCGCAGTTTGCCCATGGCTTCGATGGTTGCGCCGTGACGGATGTATTCGTCGCTGTCCATCACGATATCGCCCTTGCGGGTCTTGATGGTGAAAGGAGTGATTTCGTCAGCGAACTTACCGGCTTTTTGCGCGGCTTCAGCCTTGTTCTGCGACGCGACTGCAAACTCGTCCTGCATGTCACGGCTGATCTGCCATTTCTCGGCGACGTTTTCAGCGGTCTGACCCATGTGATAGCCGTTGAAGGCGTCCCACAGACCATCGCGGATCATCGTGTCGATGTATTTCATGTCACCCATCTTGTGACCGGCGCGCAGAGCGGCGGCATGGGGTGACAGAGTCATGTTCTCTTGTCCGCCTGCGGCAACGATATCGGCGTCACCCAGCTGGATGTGCTGAGCACCCAGTGCCACGGCGCGCAAGCCCGAGCCGCAAACCTGGTTGATGCCCCAAGCGGCACTTTCCTGCGGCAGGCCAGCATTGATATGCGCCTGGCGGGCCGGGTTCTGGCCCTGTGCAGCGGTCAGGACCTGACCCATGATGGTTTCGCTTACTTCGCCCTTGTCGATTCCAGCGCGCTCCACGACTGCTTCAAGGACGGCAGCGCCCAAATCATGTGCAGGGGTGTTCGCAAACGAACCGCCAAAGCTACCGACGCCTGTACGTGCGGCGGATGCGATTACTACGTTGGTCATACAGTCAATCCTTTACCGTCATGGTCCTGTGGGAAATCTGACGGCGCAGGTCATGGAGAGGCACTCTCCGGATACAAGAGCGCCTCGTGATCCCCCGCTCAAGCACCTCTTGCCATAGCGTAATGCTGCAGTTGCAGCAACGGACAGCTTGTCTCAGCGTTGTGATCGGCAATTAGTTGCGACAGTGCGGCGCTTGTTAACTTCCTGTCTTCGCTTCACTTTTCGTCTTCCAGGGCGGCGTGATCGAAGGAGCGCCGAAGAGGAAGCCCTGCAGGCAGTCGACCCCATTAGCCACCAGAAACTCGGCATCTTGTCTGGTCTCGACCGATTCGGCGGTTACCAAAATCTCGAACTCACGGGCGACAGCGATCAGCGCGCGAACCAGCGCCTGATTGTCTGAGTTTTCACTTATCCCGCGTATGAACTGGCCATCGATTTTGGCGGCATCAAACAGGAACTCGCGAAAATAGCGAAAGCTGAAATTACTGGCCCCGAAGTCGTCCAACGCGAAGGCGACACCACGTTCCTGCAGGCGGTCCATGAAATCCACGACCAGCTCCGGCACCTGCATCGCCGAGCTTTCCGAGATTTCCAGAATCAACCTTTCCCCGATGCTGGCGTCCTTTTTCAGGAACCGGTCCAGTACGCGGGACCAGCGCGCAAATCCGATGGAACGGGCCGACATGTTGATCGACAGGCGGATTCCGGGGTTTCTGACCAGGGTTCGCAGCCCCATTTCCAGTGCGATGCAATCCAGTTCCCGTCCAACCGGCGTGTTCTCGACCTGCGGCATGAATTCGCGCGCGGGGATTACACGGCCGGTTTCGTCAAGGACGCGGATGAACCCTTCGTAAAAGGCGACACCCTGCGGAGGATGGGCCTGCATGACTGGCTGATAGGCCAGCTTGCATTGCTTGTGCCTGACCGCATCGGTTGCCATCTGCACGACCGAACGATCCCGGGCCGTAACCGCTGAATTCAAAGGGCTGTCCGCGCCTTCTGGCAGGTCTGCAAGTTTCTTGTCCCGCATGGATACCGTTCCCTGAGGGTTGCCGAATGGGGTTCGGCCTCATTCTCAGGGTAAACAGATGAATCTGCAGTTAAGAAATACGACGTATTTGGTATCGGTTTCTGACTGTGCCCGCGGTCAGCGGGCCGATTGCCACGCGCGACCCAGCGATGCTGCAGCCCCGATCACGGCCCCCAGAATGCCCATGACCAACATGACGAAGCTGAGCGCCAGAATGCCAGAGGGTACATTGCTTATCAGCGCAGATACCATCGCCATCACCAGACCCAAAAGGCCAATAACAGTCGAAACAGTTGTCAGACGGGACATGCTGGCCTCCAAGCTACTCATACGCGGCACATCTGGTCGATATGGAGTAGCTGGGCCGAATTTCAAGTCGTCGTGGTGGTCAGTCGGGCAAGATCAAGCCCGTTCTGCCTGTGCATTGGGCGATTTCGCGTCAAATTGCTCAAATCCGGGCGTTCCACGATCTTCTGGGTGGCGTGCAAGGTGTTTGGCTTTGATCTGTTCAGAGTTATCGCGGCTTCCGTCGTGGCTGTAACCGGGCGGTGCAAAGCAATAAGCAAGCCGCTGACGCAGGCTCAGGCCCGGTTGTTTTACATCCTGCCAGATGCCCACCCATTCGTGGAAAGCGACGCGCAAGGGATTAAACGTACCGATATTGTGCACCAGCCCGTAATCGACGCGGTCATCGTCCTGCTCGGGCACAAAGGTACCAAAGAGTTTGTCCCAGATGATGAAGACACCGGCATAGTTGCAATCCAGATACCGCGCATTGCGGCCGTGATGCGCGCGGTGATGGCTGGGGGTATTCATGATGGCCTCGAACCAACGGGGCATCTTTCCGATCGCTTCGGTATGTATCCAGAACTGATAGATCAGGTTGATACCGCCGACGAACAAAACCATCGCAGGGTGGAAGCCAAGCAGGATCAGCGGCGCCCGAACGACCATCATGAAGGTGAACGTATAGGTCCATGTCTGACGCAACGCGGTTGTGAGATTGTAGTGCTGTGAGCTGTGGTGATTGACATGGCTGGCCCAAACCCAGCGCACACGGTGCCCCAAACGGTGCACCCAGTAGTACCGCAGATCATCCAGAACAAAGCACAGAATAATGACAGGGATCGATGTGCCCAGATTTAGGGGTGTGATCTGCCACAGCCACATGAAGAATGCGTAGGCGATGAAGCCCAGCAGAAAGCCCGACGCAATATTGCCAGCCCCCATGATCAGCGACGTCACCGCATCACGGGTTTCATATCGCCCGCCCCGACCCTTGACCGAGATCCACAGGAATTCTGCAAGGATTGCAGCAATGAAGAAGGGAACGGCCCATTGCACGGCGTCCGGAAATGTCACTTGATCAGTCATGCGGGCTCCATCAGGTGTCGCCAGTGGCGGCGTTCGCTTTCATCAAGATGGATAACCACGCGCGGCACGCCAAACTCGTGGAACTGAACCTCCAGTCCCTTTGGGTGCTCAAGCCAGTCGAAATCCATAAGATGCCGCGCAACAGTGTCTGCGCCAAATGACCAGAGCAGACCGGCGCCGACATTGGTTCTGATCAGCGCTGAATGGCAGTCATGCGATATGGTGACATCAATCACGTCATCATCGGGAAAGTGACGCAACCATTCCTTTTGCGCGCTGGCCTTGGTCAGGACGCGCAACCGCGATCTGCCTGTGACATGCAGCAACAGTGTGATCCCGGCGATCCCGCCGACCACCAGAACCAATAGTATTTCGAGTGGCATTCCATCCTCCTGCAGACAACCTGCAAAGGAGTTGAAAGGCTGTCAAAGGTGGCGTTGCGTCAGCTGTTTTCCAGAGTTTCCAGAATCTCGTGCTGCACAACGCGTTCGACGAAGGGCACCAAGCCTTCGGGACCTGACGCGCGATCCTTGAGGTGGATGCAAATGTCAGGCCTGCGTGCTGCAATGATGCCCACCATTTCGCCGCGAATCTTGTCATCAAGACCTGCGCCCATGATGGCACAGACAATCCGCGGTTCCGCCTCCAGTTGCCGCCGGACCTCTTCCTGATCATGAGCGCCCAGCCATTGGATCGGCAGATGATCCAACTGCCGTGCCACATCGCCTATTACGTTCGGCAAACGTCCAATCAACAGAACTACCGGTTTCATCGCTGCCTCCCTTCTATTGGTCAGCAAAGGAAAAACCGGCCCTTCACAGGGCCGGTTTCAGTGTAGCACAAAACTTTGAGGCTGGCTGTGCCGTCAGCTGTTGCCTTCTACAAGGGTCGAGATGATGGCTTTGGCGCTATCTGAATTCCACTCCGCGTCACCGATCAGGCGGGCGATTTCATTGCCGTCCGGGTCGATGATCACGGTGATCGGCAGGCCAATCACACCCATTTTGCTTGCGACGGCCTGCTTTGGGTCCTGATGGCGGGGCAGATTGTCGATGCCGTTCTCGTCGAAGAACTTCTTGATTCCTGCAGGAGAGTTGCGTCCGGTGGCCAATGTCAGAACTTCGAAACTGTCACCGCCAAACTCGTCCTGAAGCTCGGCAATCTGCGGCATCTCCTTGCGGCAGGGGGCGCACCATGTGGCCCAGAAATTCAGCAGCACGTACTTGCCCTTGTAGTCCTCAAGTGACGCAGTACCACCGTCATCTTCAAGCTGAAACTCAACAGCTTCGACCGGCTTGGGCTCTTTGTGCAGGATCAGGCGTTTCAGACTTCCTTCGCGCAGTGGGCCAAGAGTCTCGGCATCTGTCGCCAAAGCGGCGTTTGCACCCAGCGCAAGGGCCATATAAAGGGGGATCAGACGAAATAGGCGCATATCAACTCCGGGTTTTCCAACATGACCGATCAATCCTCGAACCAGATGTGGGGCGGCCGCTTTGCCGCCGGTCCAGACGCGATCATGGAGGCAATCAATGCCTCGATCGGGTTCGATCAGCGGATGGCAGCCCAGGACATCGCAGGCTCGCGCGCCCATGCCGCCATGTTGGCTGCCACAGGCGTCATAAGTGATAGTGATGCCGAGGCTATTCGGGAAGGGCTGCTCACCGTTTTGTCAGAAATCCAGAGCGGAGAATTTCAGTTCTCAACCGCACTGGAAGATATTCACATGAACGTCGAAGCGCGCCTGAAAGAGGTCATTGGTGAGCCCGCAGGCCGTTTGCATACAGGCCGCAGCCGTAATGACCAGGTTGCGACCGATTTCAAGCTCTGGGTTCGTGATCAGTTGGACGCTGCTGAGAGCGGCTTGCTGGCGCTGATCCGCGCGCTTTTGGCGCAGGCCGAGGCCGGGGCGGATTGGGTCATGCCGGGCTTTACCCACCTTCAAACCGCTCAGCCGGTCACGTGGGGTCACCACATGATGGCCTATGTCGAGATGTTTGGCCGCGATCTGTCTCGTGTCCGCGACGCCCGCGCCCGGATGAACGAATCCCCGCTGGGCGCTGCTGCGCTGGCCGGAACATCCTTTCCCATCGATCGCCATATGACGGCCGAGGCTCTTGGTTTTGACCGCCCCGCTGCCAACTCGCTGGACGCCGTCAGCGACCGCGACTTCGCGTTGGAGTTCCTGTCGACCGCGTCGATCTGTGCCATGCACCTGTCACGCTTTGCAGAGGAACTGGTGATCTGGTCTTCGGCCCAATTCCGTTTTGTATCTCTATCGGATCGCTTCTCGACCGGCTCGTCGATAATGCCGCAGAAGAAGAACCCCGATGCTGCAGAACTAATCCGCGCCAAGGTGGGGCGGATTTACGGAGCCAATACCGGTCTTATGATGGTCATGAAAGGCCTGCCCCTGACCTATTCCAAGGACATGCAGGAAGACAAGGAACAGGTCTTTGATGCGGCCGACAACTGGATGCTGGCGCTGGCAGCAATGGAAGGCATGGTCAAGGATATGACCGCCAACCGCGAGAGCCTTGCCGCGGCAGCGGGCTCGGGGTTTTCGACCGCGACCGACCTGGCCGACTGGCTGGTCCGCGTATTGGGCCTGCCGTTCCGTGATGCACACCACGTTACCGGATCTCTGGTTGCGATGGCGGAAAGCAAGGGCTGCGATCTGCCCGACCTGACGCTTGACGACATGCAGTCGGTTCACGCGGACATCACGCAGGATGTCTATTCTGTTCTTGGCGTACAAAATTCGGTAAACTCGCGACAATCTTACGGCGGTACGGCACCGGATCAGGTCCGTATCCAGATTGAAAGATGGAAGGCGAACCTGTGATGACCCTTTTGCGCGCAATTGCTCTTGTGGCCGCTACTGCGATGCTGTCGGGATGCGGGGCGGATGGCGAGCCCATTCAGCCAACGCTGAACGCAAATGTCGGCGTTTCAAACAACGGTGCATATGTCAGTGGCGGCGTGGGTGTAAACCGTGGCCCTCTCAGCGTCTTTTTCGGGCTCTGACCTGACGCCCGATTGAAAACCATGGTCTGATCACCCACCTTTGGGTGGTCATGCCCTCATGACAGAAATTCAGAGGCAAAAAAGAATGAAATTCATCGGTGTATTGACCGCGCTTGTTGTGCTCGCAGCTTGCGACCCGTCTTATCAGTCGCGCCCTGAACCTGCGGCAGAACCGAAGAAATCGGGCATCTCAATATCCGGCTACGGTCGCGTTGGTGTTTCCACCAGAAAGTAACGCGTCAATCAGCAACCACTGCGCAAATTGTGTTTACGAACTGGAGCTGTACGCTAATGCTCGGCCATTCGGCACGCCTGCAAAATATATTTTATTACAATGGGTTAAATTTCAGATTCTTCCCCCTTGTTGGTGCCGGTGTTCCTGAGCAAAAGGGCCGTGCCTGAAAATTCATCAGGTAAACACACAAGAGTACAAAATGAAAAAAATCTTTATTGCCGCAGCAATGATTGCTGCCTCTGCCGGAATTGCGTCTGCTGCGGATCAGGACTGCACTGCTGAGAATGCGCAGTCCAAGGCGCTGGAACTGTCCACAGCACTGCAAACGCTGGCTGCAACGAACCCTACGCGCATGCAGGAGATTGCAACTGAAATGCAGGCCAAAGCAACAGAAGCACAGACATCTGGCGATCTGGCAGGTTTGTGCGCTTACTACGATGAGTTGATCGACGAGGTTAACTCCTGAAGTTTGATTGATTGTTTCTTTGAAAGGGATCCGAATTTGTTTCGGGCCCTTATTTGAATCCTCAAAGGCGCGCGATGGCGCTTCAAAACCATTGATCAACGCTTGCATTTCAGTCTAAGCGCGCTGTCATGGATCACTTTCTTTACCGCGACGGCGCGCTTTACGCCGAGGATGTACCGATCTCCGAAATCGCTGCTGCGGTCGGAACGCCATTCTATGTCTACTCGACTGCGACGCTGCTGCGCCATTTCAAGCTGTTCGATGATGCGCTGGACGGTACCGATCACCTCGTCTGTTACGCGATGAAGGCGGCCAGCAATCAGGCAATCCTGAAGACGCTGGCACAGGCGGGCGCGGGAATGGATGTGGTTTCGGGCGGTGAGTATCTACGCGCCAAAGCGGCCGGAGTGCCCGGCGACAGGATCGTGTTCTCGGGCGTTGGCAAGACGGCAGATGAAATCCGCACCGCGCTGAGCGGCGGCATCCGCCAGTTCAACGTCGAATCCGAACCTGAGATGGAAGTGATCAACGCCGTTGCTTTGGAGTTGGGTGTGGTTGCGCCGATCACCGTTCGGGTGAATCCGGATGTGGATGCCAGGACCCATGCCAAGATCGCGACGGGAAAATCCGAGAACAAATTCGGCATTCCAATTGCACGAGCATCTGAGGTCTATGCCCATGCCGCCAGCCTGCCCGGCCTCGAGGTGATTGGCATCGACGTCCATATCGGCTCGCAGCTGACCGAGCTGGAGCCCTTTGAGCTGGCTTATACCAAGGTAGCTGAACTGACGGAAAAGCTGCGCGCCGAAGGTCACAACATCCGCCGCCTTGATCTGGGGGGCGGGTTGGGCATTCCCTATACCCGTTCCAACGATGCGCCACCGCTGCCGGTGGAGTATGGTGCACTGATCAAGAAGACACTCGGTCATCTGGACTGCGAGATCGAGATCGAGCCAGGTCGTTTGATCGCCGGGAATGCGGGTTTGATGGTCAGCAAAGTGATTTATGTGAAATCCGGAGAAGGTCGCGACTTCCTGATCCTCGATGGCGCAATGAACGATCTGATCCGTCCAGCGATGTACGAGGCGCATCACGATATTGTGGCGGTGCAGGAGCCTGCTCCGGGCGTTGAACAGCAACCCTATGACATCGTGGGGCCGGTCTGTGAAACGGGTGATACCTTTGCCAAGCAGCGCAACATGCCACCGCTGAAATCCGGTGATCTGATCGCCTTTCGCAGCGCGGGCGCATATGGCGCGGTAATGGCCAGCGAATACAATACACGTCCGCTGATCCCAGAGGTTCTGGTAAACGGCGATCAATTCGCAGTAATTCGTGAACGGCCAAGCTTTGACGAAATCATAAACCGCGATACCATACCTTCGTGGCTTTGACGCGATGAACGCGCGGGCCCGATCAGGAGGCCCGCCTTGACCGACAGATCAAACCTGCCAATTCCCCGATTGTCCCTGTGGCTGACGCATGCAGGGATGCTGGCCGAGCAGGTTTGGCGCGCATTCTGGCCGTTTTTTTCGCTGGCAATGGCCATTTTGGCCGCTTTGATGCTGGGTCTGCAGGATCATGTCGGTGTTGAAATTGTCTGGTCCGTAAGTGCGCTGGCGGTGCTTGGGCTTCTGGTGGCAGCAGTTTGGGGAATCAGACGATTCCATATCCCGACGCGTGCCGAAGCGCTCGTGCGGTTGGATGAAACCCTGCCCGGTCGTCCCATTCAGGCCTTGCTGGATGATCAGGCCATCGGTGCAATGGACGCTGATTCTGTCGCGCTCTGGCAAGCGCACCAGACACGCATGGCGCAGAAGGCCTCGAAGGCAGGTGTCGTCAAACCGGATCTTCGGCTGGCTTCGCGCGATCCCTATGCGTTGCGCTACGCGGCATTGCTGGCGCTGGTCGTGGCGTTCTTTTTCGGGTCGTTCTGGCGCATCGGATCAGTTGCCGAGATGACGCCGGGAACAGCCACGGCGGGTCAGGGACCGACATGGGAAGGATGGGTCGAGCCTCCGCGCTATACCGGTTTGCCTACTTTGTATCTGGCCGATCAGACAGATCCGACGCTTTCGGTGCCTCAGGGCAGCCGCATAACATTGCGCTTCTATGGGGAAGTCGGGGCGCATACCCTGACGGAATCCGCATCGTCGACAGGGATTGAGGCTGCGACAGAACCGGAACAGGATTTTGTTGCCGAACGCACCGGTCAGTTGCGCATTGATGGTCCGGCTGGGCGGGATTGGGCACTGAATGTCATTCCGGACACCCAGCCACAGGTCGCCGTATCCGATATCGCCGAGGCCGAGGCGGGTGGTCAGATGAAACTGCCCTTTACCGCCAGTGACGACTACGGTGTGATATCGGGGTCTGCCCGGATTGAGCTTGATCTGGCGTCTGTGGATCGTCGCTATGGCCTGACCGCCGAGCCGGAACCGCGAGAGACGATTACCGTCCAGTTGCCGATGCCAATCACCGGGGACCGTACCGAATTTGAAGAGGATCTGATCGAGGATTTCTCTCAACACCCTTGGGCGCATCTACCGGTCAGGATTACCCTTTCTGTTCGTGACGCTTCTGATCAGCAGTCGGAATCCGAACCCTATCTGACCGCATTGCCTGCGCGCCGTTTCTTTGACCCGCTTGCATCGGCGGTGATCGAACAGAGACGCGATCTGCTTTGGGCTCGTGACAACTCTGGTCGTGTCGCGCAGATATTACGGGCTGTTTCGCATCGTCCCGAAAGCCTGTTCCGATCCGAGACGGCTTATCTTCGCCTGCGCGTACTGCTGCGCAGGCTTGAGACTTTTGATGAATTCGGCCTGAAGCCCGAACAACAAGCCGAAATTGCTCAAGCGCTTTGGGATCTCGCGATTCTGATCGAAGAGGGGACTCTTGCTGATGCGCTGGAACGCATGCGCCGTGCGCAAGAGCGTTTGACCGAAGCGATGCAGAACGGCGCCAGCGACGAAGAGATTGCCGAACTGATGCAGGAGCTGCGCGACGCGACGCAGGATTATCTGCGACAGCTTCAGCGTCTGGCGCAGGAAAACGAAAGTGACGAAGGCCAGCCCGGGCAAAACGGTGAATCGCTGCAAATGACGCAGGATGATCTGCAGCGGATGATGGATCGTATTCAGGAGCTGATGGAACAGGGCCGTATGGCCGAGGCGCAGCAAGCGTTGGAAGAGTTCCAGCAGATGATGGAGAACATGCGTGTCACCCAAGGTCAGGGTGAGGGCGGTCAATCCGAAGGTCAGCAGGCAATGGAAGGGCTCGCCGAGACTCTGCGCGAACAGCAGGGCCTGAGCGATCAGGCTTTCCGCGATTTGCAGGAACAGTTTAATCCGGGTGCGCAGGCGGGTGAAAACTCCGGTAACGAAGGCCGATCGGGTGGACAGGGCCGGGGTCAGAGTCACGAAGGCCAGGGTGGTCAGGGACAAGGTGCCGACCAGCAGGGTGGCGAAGGTCAGCAGGGTCAGGGAACGCTGGCAGACCGCCAGCAGGCGCTGAGAGATGAATTGAGCCGTCAGGAACAAGGCCTGCCCGGTGCAGGAACGGAAGAGGGTGAAGCTGCCCGCGAGGCGCTGGGCCGCGCAGGTCGCGCCATGGACGAGGCAGAAGAAGCGCTGCGCAGCGAAGATCTGGCCGAAGCCATCGACCGTCAGTCCGAAGCGATGGAAGCACTTCGTGAAGGCATGCGTGCGCTTGGTGAAGCCATGGCCCAGAACCAGCAAAACCAACCTGGCCAGGGCACACAGGAAGGCGATATGCAGGCCAACAATCGCGATCCGCTGGGTCGCAATCCGGGCGCGGCCGGTTCGATTTCAACTGATGAGAACCTGCTACAAGGCGAAGACGTCTATCGCCGGGCACGTGAATTGTTGGACGAAATCCGTCGTCGGACAGGCGAGACCGACCGCCCGAAAATCGAACTGGAATACCTCAAGCGTCTGCTTGAACGGTTCTGATCAGAGTTTCTGGAGTTATTGCGAAACTGAACCCGCCTGCGTCTCAAGCCAGATACGGGCTTGGTCCACCAGTGATACGTAAGACTGCAACGCTGGTTCGGCTTGTGGAACCGCCTCGCTGATCTGTGATGCATTGCCGTAGACCAGGAACAGAATCACGCCGATCACAAGGATCAGCACAAACCCCCGTACAAACCCACTGGATTTGCGTGGTGCGACTTCGGTTTCCGCTGATGGGTTGTCGGTCTCATCGGAACGCAGGCTCGAATTGATGGCCTCGACATCCGGTAACACGTCCTTGTGCCCGGCATCCTCTGCCGTTTCGGTCGTCGTGGGCTCTTTGGCCTCCACCTCGGGCTCTTCGGCCGGAGGATCCAGCGCCAGATCCGGCTGGCTTTCCAGCCCCGAGCCTTCCTGCGCCCGCAGTTCCGCTTCGCGGGCTGCTTCCTGCTGCAGGATATTGGCAACAGCGGGATCTACATTGCCGTTGCTTTCCTTTGGTGGTTGGGCTTCTTCTGCCGGCGCGGGTTCAGGCTCTGCCTCGGGGGCAGGGGCTTCAGCGGCGACCTCTTCGTTTTCGGTCTCTTCGACACTCTCATCTTGTGCCGGAGCGGCCTCAGCCTGTGGCTCAGGATACTTGGCCTGAAACCATGTCTCTTCACAATTGGAACATTGTACGTCTCGGCCTTCTTCTGGAATGACCTCGTCCGGAACCTCGTATTGGGCACTACACTTCGGACATGTTAGACGCATACTGCCTCCCCGGCCTGCCTGTCGGCCTGATAGTAGTTTTTTCAGGGATGATATTCCGTTAAGAGCCAACAGCAAAGCGCGTTTTTGGTCTCAGGACACAAGTGTCACCAATTGGACTCGGCACGGGCATTGAAACCAAGGCCGCGCTCGGGCAAGAAGAGCGGCAGAAAATATGGGGACAGGCGTGATCGAGCTGGAAAATGTCAGCTACAGCTATGGCGGAGGAGAGCTGCTCAGCGATGTTTCGGTGCAGTTGCAACCGGGGTCGTTCCATTTTCTGACCGGACCATCCGGGGCCGGTAAGACGACTTTGCTCAAGCTTTGTTATGGTGCCTTGCTGGCTACATCGGGGCGTATCAGCGCCTTTGGTGAAGACATCGCTGGCCTAGATCGGGATCAGATGGCCTTGCTGCGCCGCCGGATCGGGGTTGTGCACCAGAACTGCAACTTTCTGGATCACATGACCCTGTCCGAAAATGTTGCCCTGCCGTTGATGGTTGCAGGACGTGCACAGGATGCGGAACAAGACAACCTAAATGAGTTGCTGAACTGGGTCGGGCTGGGAAACCGGCTGGAGGCTCATCCGCCGGAATTGTCAGGTGGTGAGCGCCAGCGTGCCGCCTTAGCACGTTCGCTTATCTTGTCGCCCGATGTGGTTCTGGCGGACGAACCAACCGGCAATGTTGATTGGGAAATGTCCCAGCGCCTTTTGCGCTTGTTGGTCGAACTCAACCGCATGGGTAAAACCGTTCTGATCGCCACTCATGACCTCAGCCTGATCCGTGCGGCCAAAAGTCAGGTTCAGGCGCGGGTTTTGCGGATTTCGCAGCGTCGGCTGCAGCTGGCGGGGGCGGACCTATGAGCAATGGTGATATCCG
>NZ_SMMF01000962.1:47239-53848 GCF_009711355.1 Roseibium sp. RKSG952
CCGGGTGGTTCCACCCACCGGTTTTACCGCGCAGCTTACTCTGTTTGTATCCGGCGCCATGGCCTTTCTTGCCGTTTTTGCGCTGGCACTGTCGCTGGCGTCCGGTCGGTTGGCCGACCGTTGGGCCACCGAACTTGCGGGTGCTGCCACCTTGCGTATCAATGCACCGGCAGAACAGCGCGCGGCTCAGACCGAAGCGGCCTTGAATGTGCTTCGCCAGACACCGGGTGTGGCTTCTGCGCGGGCCCTGACATCCGAGGAACAGGCAGCGCTGCTGGCACCCTGGTTCGGGCCTGATCTGCCCCTGGACACTCTGCCTATTCCGCAACTGATCGAGATCGTTGAAGGCGAACCCGGTCTGGATGCCATTGGACTGCGACTCAGGCTCGGCGCCGAAGTCCCCGGCGCGGTACTGGATGATCATACCAGATGGCGTGAACCACTGGTCGACGCGGCCATGTCGCTGCGGCGGCTGGGCTGGATTTCCATCTTGCTGATTGGCGGGGCAACGGCGGCGATGATCACACTGGCGGCTAATTCGTCCCTCGCCGCCAATGCGCAGATCATCGAGGTATTGCGACAGGTCGGTGCCCGTGATCGCTTCATCGCCGGAGCTTTTGTACGGCGATTTACCTATCGTGCGTTCTTTGGTGCTGCAGTGGGTACGTTGCTGGGGATGTCTGGTGTATTGCTTCTGCCCGAAGCATCGGATGCGGGCGGCTTTCTGACCGGATTGGGTTTTCAGGGAATGGGCTGGCTTCTGCCTGCCGCTATTCCGCTGCTTGGGGCAACTGTTGCCTTTTTTGCCACCTGGTCCGCAGCCCGTCGCAAGTTGAAGGAACTTTCGTGATGCTCATGGCCATTCAATGGGTACGTTCGCTGATCTTCATGATCACGATTTATATCTGGATGCTGATCCTTGGATTGGTCTTTGCCCCTTATGCGATGTTCGCGAAACGTGGCGCGCTGCAGGCCTGCAAAACCTATGCGCGTACCACAATCTGGCTGGCCCGCTGGATGGTCGGAATTCGCAGTGAAGTGCGCGGCCCCGTCCCGACCGGAGAGGTGGTGATCGGTGCCAAGCACCAGTCGTTTCTCGATATCATCATGATCTTTGACGCTATCCCGCACGGCAAGTTCATCATGAAACGAGAGCTTCTGTGGACCCCGATCATCGGCATGTATGCGCGCCGCCTTGGATGTATCCCGGTTAACCGAGGCAAGCGCGGCGCGGCGGTGGCCAAGATGGTCAAGGATGTGTCCCGAGAGTTTGCGGAACCCGGTCAGCTGGTGATCTATCCGCAGGGAACCCGGGTCGCCCCCGGGGTCCATAAACCCTACAAGGTTGGCACGGCCGTCCTGTATGAGGGCCTGGGTTTTCCATGCGTACCGGCAGCCACGAATGTCGGCGTGTTCTGGCCTCGTACAGGAATCATGCGCAAACCCGGGCATGCGATTGTCGAATTTCTTGATCCGATTGAGCCTGGGGTCAGTCGCAACGAATTCCTTTCACGTCTGGAAGACGTGATTGAAACACGCTCAAACGATCTGATGCGCGAAGTGGGGTTTGATCCGGATGGAGTTCATTAAAGATATTGCCGCGCTTGAGGCGTTGTATGGCAAACCCGGGGCGCCAGCGCTGCGTAAGGTCGCGCACCGCCTGACGCCGCTCTATCGCAAATGGATCATGGCCTCTCGCCTGTGTGTGCTCAGCACGGTGGGTCCTGAAGGCGTAGATGGCAGCCCGCGCGGCGATGATGGTCCGGTGGTTCTGGAACTGGATGCAGGTACTCTGGCCATGCCTGATTGGCGTGGGAACAACCGGCTGGACAGTTTGCGCAACATTGTGCGCGATCCGCATGTATCGCTGATGTTCATGGTTCCGGGATCAAACAATGTGGTGCGTTTGAACGGAATGGCACGCTTGACCACAGATGAAGGTTTGCGCGCGCGGTTTGAGAAAAACGGGAAGCTCCCAGCTACTGTGATTGTCATAGAAATTGCTGAAATCTACACCCAATGTGCCCGGGCTCTTATGCGTGCACGCACCTGGAGCAGCGATGATGAAACCGCCGATCTGCCGACGGTTGGCGAGATTCTCGCTGAGGCCTCGGAAGGCGACGAAGGCGGCGCGCGTTATGATCAGGAATGGGGTGCCCGCGCCGCCAAGACGATGTGGTAGGTACGCTGCTCAAACTGCAGCCGCACCGATTTTGGCTACTTTTTCAATCCAGCGCTCCACATTGCCCGATTTGGGATAACTTGCACCCGCGAAATAGGTGAAGCGGGTGGGTTTGAAGCCAACAAAGCCAAGTATCTGGTCCCGAACCTGTCGGATAAGCGCCTGACGATAGATCAGCCGCATGAACCAGCCGGGTGTGTCGGATGTCATGATAACTCGCGCTGTCCGACCGGTGAGCATCGGAGCAGGAAATCCGATCTTGGTCGTGTTCCGCGTATCGAACGTGCGCCCGGGGATGAACATCCGGTCGATCAGGCCTTTCAGTTTGGCAGGCAGGCCACCCCACCACATAGGGGTCGTCAGGACCAGATGATCGCTCCATTCGATGTCTTGCAACACCTGCTCAAGCACGGGCTCCAGTGGTTTGAAGTCGTGATAGTTGCCCTGACCGAAATCGTGATCGAACTGCAGATCACTTAGATGAACCATTCGGACGTCATGACCCGCCTTACGCGCTGCATCGCTGTATGTCTGGGCAAAGGTACGGGACAGGCTGGTTTCACCTGGGTGTCCGTCGAGGATGAGAACTTTCTTGGTTTGCATCGGGATTCTCCAAAAATGACCGCGGTCAGTTTGTAGAACCAATAATTGACCATGGTCAATATTAAATTTGACCGCGGTCAAAATTCGTGCAAACAACCCTCATGCAAAAACCGATTCAAAATAGAACCCTGAAGACGCGCGCACGCCTCTTGTCCGCCGCTGAAGACGTTGTGCAGCGCAATGGATACGAGGCATTGCGGGTCGAAGAAGTGGTTCAGGCTGCCGGTGTCGCCAAGGGAACCTTCTTTGCGCATTTCCACGACAAGGACGCGCTGATGGAAATCCTGATGGGCGAAAAGCTGAGCGCCTGTTTTGATCAGGCTGACAGCGGGCCTGATCCCAAAACTGTGTCCGAGATCATAGCGGCATTGGAGCCTGTCCACAGTTTCATGACGTCGGAACGCTATGTCTTTGATCTGCTGTTAAGGTATTCGGGTGCCACGGGAATTGCCGAGATCGGACCAATTGCCCATTGCTTCGAGCGGTACTTCCGTCTGGTATCCGGCTGGTTGGAACATGCGACTGTTCGGCAGGATGTATCACACGATCTGCTTGCCGAAGGCGTTCAGGCCTTTTCCATACAGGCCATGTCCCTGCAGTTTTGCGCGCTGCATGAAGCGCAGAGCTTTGCCGATCGACTGGAAGTCTATCTTGAGGCGTGGTTGACCCCGGCAACCTGACAGCTGCCGGGATCTTGAAACTCAGCTGTGGATCGGTCCGTCGCCACAGGCAAGCGCAGCTTCGCGTACGGCTTCGGAATAGGTCGGGTGGGCGTGGCAGGTCAGGGCCAGATCCTCGGCTGATGCACCGAATTCCATTGCGACGCAGACCTCGTGGATCAGGTCACCCGCTGCTGGGCCGATGATATGCGCGCCCAGGATACGGTCGGTCTCCTTGTCAGCGAGGATTTTCACAAACCCATCGGTCATCAAGTTTGCCTTGGCGCGGCCATTGCCCATGAACATGAACTTGCCTACCTTATAGGCGCGGCCCTGTTCCTTGAGCGTTTCTTCGGTCTCACCAACATTGGCGACCTCGGGCCAGGTGTAGATCACGCCCGGGATGACGCCATAGTTCACATGGCCATGTTTGCCCGCGACCTGCTCGGCGGCGGCCATGCCTTCGTCCTCGGCCTTGTGCGCCAGCATCGGGCCTTCGGTTACATCGCCGATGGCATAGATACCCGGCACGTTGGTTTGCCAGTCAGCGCCAACCTTGATCTGGCCGCGCGGTGTCATCTCAACACCCAGTGCCTCCAAGCCAAGACCATCCGAGAATGGCTTACGCCCGGTTGCAACCAGCACGGTGTCGGCGTCGATCACATGCTCGCTGTCATCCTTGCGCAGCTTGTATGTCACCTTAGCCTTGGTCTTGGTGGCCTCGGTCTTTTGCACCGCTGCACCCATGACGAATTTAAGGCCCTGCTTCTTGAGGATACGCTGGAAGGTTTTCTGAACCTCCGGATCCATGCCCGGTGTGATGGCATCGAGGAATTCGATCACGGTCACCTCAGCCCCCAAACGCTGATAGACCGAGCCCAGTTCCAGCCCGATGACACCTGCACCGATGACCACCATCTTTTTCGGGATCTTGTTCAGTGACAGCGCACCTGTCGAGGTTACGACGACCTTTTCGTCCACCTCTACACCGGGCAGCGACGATGGTTCCGATCCCGAAGCGATGATGATGTTTTTCGCTTCGTGAACCTCATCACCCACCTTGACCTTGCCAGCGGCAGGGATCGAACCCCAACCTTTCAGCCAATCGATCTTGTTCTTCTTGAACAGGAATTCGATGCCTTTGGTGTTTCCGTCGATCACCTCGTCCTTGTAGGCCTGCATCTGTTTCCAATCGACCGAGGGGCTTTTGCCCTTCAGACCCATCTTGGCAAAGTTATGCTCAGCTTCGTGAAGCTGATGGCTGGCATGCAACAGGGCCTTGGACGGGATGCAGCCCACGTTCAGACAGGTGCCGCCCAGTGTTTCACGCCCCTCGACCACAGCCGTCTTGAGCCCCAGCTGGGCACAGCGGATGGCGCAGACATAGCCGCCGGGACCGGCGCCGATTACGATAACGTCATAGTTTGCCATATGTCAGGTCCTTATCGTTTGCGGGGATGGCGGCAGTACCGATTGCGCCAGGGCCGTTCCCCTTATGATTAATCTATGCCGGGGGCCGTCTCAAAGAACAGCGGCCAGCAACATTACGGTGGTGGCCAGCAGACCAACGATCCAGATCACCGTACGCCAGGGTGTCCAGCCGAACGCATAGGCCGGGACGTATAGAATTCGAGCGATCAGATAAATCCAGCTGCAGGCGGCGGTAAATCCGCTGGATTGCCCCGAGACCGTCAGGACAAGTGCCGCGATCCCAAACAGAACCAACCCTTCGGTATGGTTGCTGAGCGCGCGATGCAGACGGCCACAGACACCGGGTTTGTCAAATGGGGTATCCCGTGGGCCAATGGCGTGGCCCAGGTCGATCTTGCCATGACCTGCTGCCAGGTAGGCCGTGAATTGCACCACCCAGAGCAATGCAGCAAGGGTCAGAACGGTCAGCTCCGTGGTCATCCGTCAGTTCCCCCTGAGTTGGTACAAATCATCGGATTACGAGTGAACTTCGCGCCCCTGAATGAGGCGCGAATGCGGAATTCAGACAGGATCCAGCACCTTGATCTGGATGTGAGCAACCCCACCACGTTCGTGATGCATCGCCAACTCCTCGGATTCCATGAAGTCCTGAGCGCGATCCAGATCCGTGATCTCGAACAGCGCGACGGCATGGTCCTTCTGATCCGGGTCTTTCCAGATGTGAAGGTCGCGAATGCCCGCGGCCTCCCTCATCGGTTTGTCTTCCTGAAACACCTTCAGCCAGACATCGAAATCGGCCACATCGGCTTGCCAGAGTACATGTGTCGCCATGATTACAGATCCATCAGCAGGCGGCGCGGATCTTCCAGCGCCTCTTTCACGCGAACAAGGAAGGTCACGGCGCCTTTACCGTCAACGATCCGGTGGTCGTAAGACAGGGCAAGATACATCATGGGGCGGATCTTGATTTCGCCATTGATGACCATCGGACGGTCCTGAATCTTGTGCATGCCCAAAATGCCGGACTGCGGGGGGTTCAGGATCGGCGAGGACATGAGCGAGCCATAAACACCACCGTTCGAGATGGTGAACGTGCCGCCCTGCATCTCGGCCATGCTCAGCTTGCCTTCGCGGGCGCGTTTGCCCTTTTCGGCGATGGCTTTTTCGATGGCCGCAAAGGACATGCTGTCAGCATCGCGGATGACCGGCACAACCAGACCCTGCGGCGTTCCAGCAGCCACTCCCATGTGAACGAAGTTCTTGTAGACGATGTCCGTTCCGTCGATCTCGGCGTTGACTTCGGGAACCTCTTTCAGCGCGTGACAGCAGGCCTTGGTGAAGAAGGACATAAAGCCCAGACGCACACCGTGCTTTTTCTCGAACTGGTCCTTGTACTGATTGCGCAGGGCCATCACCTCGGTCATGTCCACCTCGTTGTAGGTGGTCAGGATCGCGGCAGTGTTTTGCGCATCTTTCAGACGCTTTGCGATGGTCTGGCGCAGGCGTGTCATGCGAACACGTTCCTCGCGGGCCTCGTCCTCGGCCGCAACTGGCGCGCGCGGGGCCTGAGCCGCAGGGGCGGGCGCTGCTGCAGGCGCAGGGGCCGCAGCCGTCGCAACGGCACGCGCAACATCTTCTTTCATGATGCGGCCATCGCGACCGGTACCTGTGACCTGATCTGCCGACAATCCGGCCTCAGCCATGGCTTTCTCGGCAGAGGGGGCATTTGCCACG
>NZ_SMMF01000962.1:53974-90142 GCF_009711355.1 Roseibium sp. RKSG952
CTGGTGCAGCAGCCGCAGCCGCCACCGGTGCTGCAGCGGCACCCGCTGCTGAACCCGAGATCACCGCCAGTTTAGCCGTTGCATCTACAGTTGCACCTTCCGGGGCCACGATCTCTGCCAGAACACCTGCTGCCGGAGCGGGAACCTCGACCGAGACCTTGTCGGTTTCCAGTTCACACAGCATCTCGTCCTGCGCGACGCTGTCGCCCACCTGCTTGAACCATGTCGACACTGTCGCTTCGGTCACCGACTCGCCCAGGGTGGGCACCATCACGTCAACACTGCCACCCGAAGCGGCGGGTGCTGCGGCCGGGGCAGGCGCAGCAGCAGCGGGCGCAGGGGCCGCGCCTTCGCCAGCGGCAATGGTTGCCAGCAGGGCATCGACACCAACGGTTTCACCTTCGGCGGCCACGATCTCACCCATCACACCGGCGGCGGGCGACGGAACCTCGACTGTGACCTTGTCGGTCTCCAGCTCACACAGCATTTCGTCCACGGCAACTGCGTCGCCGGGTTTCTTGAACCATGTCGCAACCGTGGCTTCGGTTACCGACTCGCCAAGCGTGGGAACACGAACTTCAATCGACATCGTTTACTTTCCTTCAATGCTCAGCGCTTCGTTCACCAGCGCTTCTTGTTGGGCTTTGTGTTGGCTGGCCAGACCCGTCGCGGGCGAGGCCGATGTTGCGCGGCCGACATAGCGCGGCCGTTTGTGATCGGCGCCGATACGGGTCAGCACCCATTCGATGTTGGGCTCGATGAATGTCCACGCGCCCTGGTTTTTCGGCTCTTCCTGACACCAGACGATTTCTGCCTGTTTGAAGCGTTCCAGCTCATTGATCAGAGAGTGCGCAGGGAACGGATAGAACTGTTCGATCCGCAGCAGGTAGACATCGTCGATGCCGCGCGCATCACGCTCTTCCAGCAAGTCGTAGTAGACTTTGCCCGAACACATCACCACACGCTTGATCTTGTCATCTGCAACCAGCGTGGTGTCCGAGTTGCCCTTCTGCGCGTCATCCCACAGCACCCGGTGGAAGCTGGAGCCGGTGGTGAAATCCTCGGCCGTGCTGACGGCCAGTTTGTGGCGCAGCAACGATTTGGGGGTCACCAGGATCAGCGGCTTGCGGAAGGTGCGGTGCAGCTGGCGGCGCAGGATGTGGAAGTAGTTCGCAGGCGTCGTGCAGTTCGCTACGATCCAGTTGTCCTGACCGCACATCTGTAAGAACCGCTCAAGCCGCGCTGACGAGTGTTCGGGGCCTTGCCCTTCGAACCCGTGTGGCAGCAGGCAGACCAGCCCAGACATGCGCAGCCATTTGCTTTCGCCCGAGCTGATGAACTGGTCGAACATGATTTGCGCACCGTTGGCAAAGTCGCCGAACTGCGCCTCCCACAGGGTCAGCGCGTTGGGTTCCGCCAGCGAGAAGCCGTACTCGAAACCCAGAACCGCATATTCGCTGAGCATCGAGTCGATGACTTCGTAATGCGACTGGCCCGAGCGGATGTTGTTCAGAGGGTAGTACCGTTCTTCGGATTCCTGATGGATAAATCCGGAATGGCGCTGACTGAACGTTCCGCGCGTCGCATCCTGCCCAGAGAGACGCACCGGATAGCCTTCGGTCAGCAAGGAGCCAAATGCCAGCGCTTCACCAGTCGCCCAGTCAAATCCTTGACCGGATTCAAACATCTGTTTCTTGTGATCGAGCAGACGGCCGACGGTCTTGTGCAGGGCAAACCCTTCGGGCGCGCGGGTCAGGGCATTCCCGACCTCGGCCAGAGTTTCCGGTGCAATGGCGGTGTCGCCGCGTACGTATTCTTCCTTGTTTTTGTCCAGATGTGACCAGCGCCCGTCCAGCCAATCGGCCTTGTTGGGCTTGTAGTCCTTGCCGGCCTCGAACTCATCGTTCAGATGCGCTTGGAAGGCGGCTTTCATGTCCTCGATCTCACCCTCAGGGATCAGGCCGTCCTTGACCAGACGCTCTGTATAGAGGCTGAGCGTGGTCTTATGGGTCTTGATCTTCTTGTACATGATCGGGTTGGTGAACATGGGCTCATCGCCCTCGTTGTGACCAAACCGGCGATAGCAGAAGATGTCGATGACCACGTCCTTGTGGAATTTCTGGCGGAACTCGGTCGCGACCTTGGCTGCATGAACGACCGCCTCGGGGTCGTCGCCGTTCACGTGGAAGATCGGCGCCTCAACCATTAGTGCAATATCCGTCGGATACGGGCTGGAGCGTGAGAAATGCGGCGCAGTAGTAAAGCCGATCTGGTTGTTCACCACAATATGCATGGTGCCGCCGGTCTTGTGACCGCGAAGACCCGACAGACCGAAGCCTTCGGCCACAACACCCTGACCTGCAAAGGCCGCATCACCGTGCAGCAAAATGCCCATCACTTTAGTGCGATCCGTATCGTTCAACTGGTCCTGCTTGGCGCGGACCTTTCCCAGAACAACCGGGTTCACCGCTTCAAGGTGCGAGGGGTTCGCCGTTAGCGACAGGTGAACGCTGTTGCCATCGAATTCCCGGTCGCTGGAGGCTCCGAGGTGATATTTCACGTCACCCGATCCATCGACATCCTCGGGCTTGAAGCTCCCGCCCTGGAACTCGTTGAAGATGGCGCGATAAGGCTTGCCCATCACGTTGGCCAGAATGTTCAGGCGCCCGCGGTGTGGCATGCCGATCACGATGTCCTCGACACCCAGCGCGCCACCGCGCTTGATAATCTGTTCCATCGCGGGGATCAGCGCTTCGCCACCATCCAGACCAAAGCGCTTGGTGCCCATGTATTTCACATGCAGGAACTTTTCGAACCCTTCGGCCTCGACCATCTTGTTCAGGATCGCCTTACGCCCTTCCTTGGTAAAGGCGATTTCCTTGCCATACCCCTCGATCCGCTCTTTCAGCCACGAGGCCTCTTCCGGGTTCGAGATGTGCATGTATTGCAGCGCGAACGTGCCGCAATAGGTCCGTTTCACGATCTCGACGATCTGCCGCATCGAAGCCATCTGCAGGCCCAGCACGTTGTCGATAAAGATTGGGCGATCCATATCCGCATCGGTGAAACCGTAAGTCTTTGGGTCCAGCTCAGGATGCGTGCTGGCGGCGCGCATACCCAGCGGGTCGAGATCAGCAGCCAGATGTCCGCGAATACGATAGGCCCGGATCAGCATCAGCGCCCGAAGGCTGTCCAGCACGGCGCGTTTGACCTGCTCCTCGCTGACCTCAACACCTTTGGCGGCGGCCTTGTCCTTGATCTTCTTTCCGGCGGCCTTGGCATCGACCTCGGCCCATTCCCCGGTCAACGCACCCGTCAGATCATCAGTCGGCATCGGAGGCCAATCGGTGCGCGCCCAGGATGGTCCCTCGGCCTCTTTCTGCACGTCCGGAGTGGCGTCACCCATTTGCCTGAAAAATTCGGCCCAGGCGGCATCTACCGCATTCGGGTCCTTTGTGTACTGGGCATAAAGCTGCTCCAGATATTCGGCATTATGCCCCTGCATAAAGCTTGAGGCATGAAAGGCAGAGTTGGGCGAATGTTCGGTCATTGGGCTACCTCATGTGGGTTGGGACCGTATTGATTGGTGTCTGGCTGGCTGGGGCGGGTCAGCCACCACAGAACCAGAAGGGGCGACACAGCCAGAACCAGCAATGTCGGAATGACGATAAGCAGTGTGGCCCGCGTGAACAGGATGTCCAACGTGCCACCGTGAAACTGGCTGGCAATGCCAATGCCAAAGATCAGAACGGCAAACGCGCCCACAATCAGCAGGATCGGGAGCAGGGCATAAAGCCCGCTGCGACCGGTATCGTGCATACGCCGGAACGCAACCGCCAGATGCGGGATGAAAACGATCAGACCGACGATACTTTGGACCGGTTGCCGGGACGTGGCGGCAACGGATTTGATCTCATCCGTTTGGGTGACCGAGACTTGTGTGAAGAACTGCCAGTCGATGATGCCGGCAATGATGTTCCAGATCACGATGAACAGAAAAAAGAACCAGTATTCGGGCCGCGAGGCACGACCCGAGAAGGTGAAGAACTTGGAGAAACAGATACGAATGGCGTCAGAGAAGGTCATGCTATCGCCCCCAAAGGGCTTGGCCCGTACTCGTTAGGCCCCGCCTCAGAAGGGGTCGTACCCCACAAAACTATTACGATCAGTGCGAGTATCGAAATCACAAGTTGCGGTATCCCCAGTAGGATCGAGACGACTAGGGTCAACGGTATCGAGATCAGGCCCAATAAACCTGCGAAGAAAGACAAAGCCGGGCCGAAGAAAAACGCCAGGAACAGAGCCAGCCAAGCGTACCAGCCCGGGAATCCGATATCGTGTACCCGGCGTGTCAGAACAGACGCAAACGGAACAACGAGTATGAGAGACACAACGAGGCTAAGAACCCCTGGTCCATACTTGATAACAATCGAGACCTCTTGTGTCTCTTCTCCCGTCAGCAGATCGGTTGTTGTGGTCACACGCTGATATGCAGTTGGATCAAGAACCGCTAAATCGACGTACAGTGCGCCTGCAATTATCACCAGTATCGGAACAGCATACTTCCAGTATTCCGAGCGGGACGCCCGCCCGGAAAACGATAGAAGTTCTTTGATACTGGTCAACATAACTACAGGCTGTTCCGCTTACCCAATCGCTTCCAGCACAGCTTCACCCAGCTGCGCCGGGCTTTCGGCCACGACGATACCGGCCGAGCGCATGGCTTCGATCTTGTCCTCGGCTCCGCCCTTGCCACCGGCGACAATGGCGCCCGCGTGGCCCATGCGACGGCCCGGAGGGGCTGTGCGGCCTGCGATGAAACCGGCGGTCGGCTTCTTGCGGCCCTTCTTGGCCTCGTCGGCCAGGAACTGCGCGGCTTCTTCCTCGGCCGAGCCACCGATCTCACCGATCATGATGATCGACTCGGTCTCGTCATCCGCCAGGAACCACTCCAGCACGTCGATATGCTCGGTGCCTTTGATCGGGTCACCGCCGATGCCCACACAGGTGGACTGGCCCAGCCCTACGTCGGTTGTTTGTTTCACGGCCTCATAGGTAAGCGTACCCGAACGGCTTACAACACCCACGCTGCCGCGCTTGTGGATGTGGCCGGGCATGATGCCGATCTTGCAAGCGTCAGGTGTGATGACACCGGGGCAGTTCGGGCCGATCAGACGCGAGCTTGAGCCTTCCAGCGCGCGCTTCACCTTCATCATGTCCAGAACCGGGATGCCTTCGGTGATGCAGACGATCACTTCCATCTCGGCGTCAATCGCTTCGAGGATCGAGTCTGCCGCGAAGGGCGGAGGAACGTAGATCACACTGGCATTGGCTTCGGTCACATGCTTGGCTTCGTGGACCGAGTTGAACACGGGCAGGCCCAGATGCTCCATTCCGCCTTTGCCGGGGGTCACACCGCCGACCATCTTGGTGCCATAGGCAATGGCCTGTTCAGAGTGGAATGTACCCTGCGAGCCGGTGAAGCCCTGACAGATGACCTTGGTGTTTTCGTCGATGAGGACTGCCATGTTGTCCCTTTCCTTAGGCGATGCTGGTTTGATTGGGTCGCGCGTCCGGCAGAACCTGCGGCGCGTAAGTAATTTTTTCGAGCGTGGCGCGTCCAAGCGCCAGATTGGCGATGGTGCGGGCTCCGCCATCGATTTCGGCAATGCCGCGCCGGATCTTCTGGCGCAGCAGGGGCCATCCCTTGGGGCGATGACGGGGCGAGCCCATCTGGTATTCTCCGGGTGCTTCGTTGCCCTGTTCGACCATGGCGGGGATCACCTGATAGATGTTGATCTGGCGCGCAGCGGCCGACGCCGACGGGTTGAACAGCAGGCCATCCAGCGTGATGTCAAACGGCTTCTGCGCCAGAAAGTGCTGTGCCGCCTTGCGGGTCAGGGCATAGGCCGCGCCACCGGGGTGTCGCGATTTCATCAGCCGGATCTCGCGCCCCAGATGGGATTGGCGTTTCCGCCCGAGCGCCACATACAGCTTGGTGCTGCGCCAGCGTTCGAACCGAACGATATCCGCATCCTCGGGCCACCAGGACGGATCGTCGAGCCATGTCGCCAGTTCAGGCGTCAGGAACACGTCATCTTCGAGAATCAGCGCTTGCTCGGCCCCTGAGGCTATCACCGCTTCCCACGCCTTGGCATGGCTCAGCGTGCAGGCCATGTCCTTGGTCTGAAAATATCCCCACGGCCCTTCGCTGCTGCAATCGCGCAGGAAATCCTCGCGAGTTGCGGCATCGCAGTCGACTGCATTGACCCGCGTTGCCGACAGGCCTGCCTTTTGCAGTTCCTGTTCCATCAAACGCGCCCGCCCGGTGGCGCGTTCGAGGCCTATGAGGAAGATTGGGATGCTCATGGGGTCAGTTCATTTCCAACTCGGTCAAACAGTCCACATCGCGCGAGGTTTGTCATGCGGGCCGGTAAAGCCCTGACAGATCACTTTGGTATTTTCGTCGATGAGGACTGCCATTTTGGAGTCTCCTGTATTTATCGTTTATTCGGAGTGAATTCGAAAAACTCCAAATCCGTGATGCGGCCGGCCCTTTGTGCAGACTGAGCTGCAATCAGTAAGAAATACCGACCGCGATTTTGATAGACGCCAGACAACTTGGATATCTGGAAATCTTGTTCCTGCGCTTGTGCGAAGTTTTCGACATACTTGAAGCCACCTTCAGAAAGCGCATCAGAAATTGGTTGTTGCGCTTTGTTTAGCCAAGAGCCTCGGATGCGAACTGCGCAATAGCTTTCATAGCCTTTCAGCCGAACGTATGCGTGCCCTTCTATCCCTCTTGGGCCGACTTCTCGGAGGTATTTTTGATTGACAAATTCCCCCCTAGGGAAGCCTGCGTTGGGGGAATCTGAAATCCATTGACTAACGTTTAGTTCGTCAAATATGCCAAGCGCATCTTCACGGGTCGCGTTGGGGCTAACGCATGCTTGCACGAAAGCAGATACCCCGTCATTCGGTCGCTGCTGCTCATTAATGATGGAATCTCCTTCAATAGTGTGCTGACAGGCACCAGCCATAACAACGCTTGCTATTGTAAAGACACGCAACACCCGCACTTAACCCTTAACCGCTTTCACGATCTTCTCTGCACCGTCTTTCAGGTTGTCCGCCGCAATCACGTCCAGACCCGAATTGTTGATGATCTCTTTGCCCTTCTCGACATTCGTGCCTTCCAGACGCACGACCAACGGTACTTTCAGACCAACTTCTTTCACCGCAGCTACAACGCCCTCGGCGATGACGTCACAGCGCATGATGCCGCCGAAGATGTTGACCAGAATGCCTTTGACCTGCGGGTCCGAGGTGATGATCTTGAACGCTTCGGTCACTTTCTCTTTGGTCGCGCCGCCACCCACGTCGAGGAAGTTGGCAGGCTCGGCACCGTACAGCTTGATGATGTCCATCGTCGCCATCGCCAGACCGGCACCGTTGACCATGCAACCGATCTCGCCATCCAGCGCGATGTAGTTCAGGTCGTACTTAGAGGCTTCCAATTCCTTGGGGTCTTCCTCGGTCGTGTCGCGCAGCTCGGCGATGTCGGGGTGGCGGTAAACCGCGTTGCCGTCAAAGCCCAGCTTGGCGTCCAGTACCTTCAGGTCGCCGCCTTCGGCCACGATCAGCGGGTTGATCTCCAGCATCTCCATGTCCTTCTCGACGAAGGCCTTGTACAGCTGACCCATCAGCTTGACGCATTGCTTGACCTGCGCACCTTCCAGACCCAGCGAGAACGCAATGCGGCGGCCATGGTAAGGCTGATATCCGGTTGCCGGATCAACTGAGAAGGACAGGATCTTCTCAGGGGTTTCAGCGGCAACTTCTTCGATGTCCATGCCGCCTTCGGTCGAGCAGACGAACGAGATGCGGCTGGTCTGACGATCGACAAGCAGCGCCAGATACAGTTCGCGTTCAATACCGGAACCGGCTTCGATGTAGATGCGGTTGACCTGTTTGCCTGCTGGACCGGTCTGATGTGTGACCAGTGTGCGGCCCAGCATCTTTTTGGCTTCTTCTGCGGCTTCTTCAACCGACTTGGTCAGACGGACGCCGCCCTTTTCACCGGCATCGGCCTCTTTGAACGAACCCTTGCCGCGACCACCTGCGTGGATCTGTGCTTTGACAACCCAAAGCGGGCCATCCAGCTCACCTGCTGCGGTTTTGGCTTCTTCGGCGCGCAACACGGCGCGACCATCGGACACCGGTGCGCCATAGCTGCGAAGGAGGGCTTTGGCCTGATATTCGTGAATGTTCATCGAAACTGTCCCGTCTGACTGCGATTTAACCGATATAGGCGTGTCTAGCGGGTAAGTTTAAAGGGTTTTTTGATGAAAAAGAGGTTTTTCACGAAGATTTTCAGTATTTGTGATCACAGGTTTTTTGGGTGTGATCACAAAGTGCTGCGAGGGTTGGATTTGATTCGAATGCCCAGATACTGCTTGAGAAAACACATTCAAAAAAGGCATTTGCGGCGTTTGCGCCAACATTCACGACCCGCGCATTGATCGGGACTGAGGCTTGCCAAAAGAAAACCGGCCCAAATCAGGGCCGGTCTCACAATGCTTAGTCGTTGGACTTACGCCAGCGAGCTGTCGATGCCCTTGCACGCCTCGATCAGGCCTTTGACTGCGTTGACCGAGTTGTCGAAACCGGCCTGCTCGTCTTCGTTCAGTTTGATGTCCACGATCCGCTCGACACCACCGGCACCGATGACGGTCGGAACGCCGACATAGAGACCGTCGACGCCCAGCTCACCACTGCAGTATGCGGCGCAAGGCAGTACGCGCTTCTGGTCTTTCAGATAGGCTTCGGCCATTTCGATCGCCGAAGTGGCCGGCGCGTAGTAGGCCGAACCGGTTTTCAGCAGGCCAACGATCTCGGCACCGCCGTCACGGGTACGCTGAACGATAGCGTCCAGCTTGTCCTGCGTGGTCCAGCCCATCTCGACGAGATCGGGCAGCGGGATACCGGCAACGGTTGAGTAACGGACCGAAGGCACCATCGTGTCGCCATGGCCGCCCAGAACGAAAGCGGTGACGTCGCGCATCGAAACGTTGAACTCTTCCGACAGGAAGTGTGCGAAACGTGCCGAGTCCAGAACGCCTGCCATGCCGCAGACTTTGTTGTGCGGCAGACCCGAGAATTCGCGCAGAGCCCAGACCATCGCATCCAGCGGGTTGGTGATGCAGATCACGAATGCATCGGGTGCGTGGGCTGCGATGCCTTCGCCAACCGACTTCATGACTTTCAGGTTGATGCCCAGCAGGTCATCGCGGCTCATGCCGGGTTTACGCGCAACGCCGGCGGTGACGATGCAAACATCTGCGCCTGCGATGTCGGCATAGTCGCTGGTGCCGGACATGGACGCATCGAACCCTTCGGAGGGGCCGGATTCAGCGATGTCGAGCGCTTTGCCCTGCGGCAGCCCGTCAGCGATGTCGAAGAGGACAACGTCACCCAGTTCTTTGACAGCTGCAAGATGCGCAAGCGTGCCGCCGATGTTCCCCGCGCCGATCAGCGCAATCTTGGGTCTGGCCATTTGGAATATCTCCGGTCGGTTTTGAAATCGCGGTTTTGCTAGTCGTTAAAACGGCATCGTGCAAGGGTTCTGCGACGCGGCATGCGACCGCATACCGTTTGCAAGTGTCATGCTGGTTGCGCTAAAGGGCTTGCGAAACAAGCCGTTTCCGGGGCCGGGCCATGTTCGAATTGAACCTGATGTTTTTTGCTGTGGCGATCCCGGCCGTGATCTTTGCAGGCATTTCGAAGGGCGGGTTCGGGTCTGGCGTGGCCTTTGCGTCCTCTTCGATTCTGGCGCTGATTTTGGAACCCGGACAGGCACTTGCCCTGATGCTTCCGATCCTGATGGTCATCGATGTGGCGACGCTGGGACCCTATTGGAAACGCTGGAGCTGGCCGGATTCCCGATTGCTGATGCTTGGTGCTGTGCCGGGTGTGGTGCTGGGCGCGTGGCTCTATCGCGCGACCGATGATGATCTGTTGCGTCTGCTGATCGGGGGGATATCTGTCGGCTTTGTCGTCTGGCACATCGCGCAGACCAAAGGTTGGGTGCGCGGCTTTGCCAACCGGTTGCCGCCTCCTGCGGGCTTGTTTGCCGGCCTGGTTGCGGGGTTCACCAGTTTTGTCAGTCATGCAGGTGGCCCGCCCGCCGCTGTCTATCTGCTGTCGCAACGCCTGCCGAAGACCGAATTTCAGGCCACCACAGTGCTGGTTTTCTGGGTCATCAACATCGCGAAATTCGTGCCTTATGCCTATCTGGGTATGTTCACATGGCATACGGCATGGGCCGATTTGCTGCTGACGCCGTTTGCGATCCTAGGGGCTTGGCTGGGCGTGCGGGCACATTTCATGCTGTCCGAACGCTTGTTTTTTGGCATCGCCTATGTCCTGCTGACCTTGACCGGCAGCAAGCTGATCTGGGACGCGCTGACCTGAGCATTACACATTCGGTGGCAGTACTTCGGCCATCGCCTCATAGGCCTGACCCGAGGCCACCAGGCAGGTCATCCCATCCGGCAACGTCACCGTGATCGTCCAGCTTCCGCTTTGGTCCGAGGCATAAACCTCCATCACCGCGCCCCGGCGCGCGATGCCAATTCCCTGACGGGTTTCGCCATAGGTTTCGGTCAAACGCTTGATCACCTCATCCCGCGGCGCACAATTGCGGGCGTGGACCTGTTGCGCGGCCAGAACCATAATTCCAAGGCCCATCGTCATTTTGAACAGCGTCTTTTTCATCTCTGACCCCTTTCGATCCCAACTGGCATTCAGGCTGCCGTGACCAGACCGAAATTTGGTTAAGAGAACGCACGTTGCGTCCCGAATGCTGCGTTGCGGCGATTTTGCGCTTGAACTTTCCGACAAAAAATGCCCCATTCCGCGCAACATTATTTCAATGGGAGAGGCCCATGGACCCGCGTCAGCGCCCATATCGTTCGGTTCTGTATATTCCCGGCTCGAAAGAGCGGGCGCTGGAAAAAGCGCGCAACCTGCCTGTGGATGCGATCATTTTCGATCTCGAAGATGCCGTCGCAGCAGATGAAAAAGACAATGCGCGCGAGACGCTCAAGGCTGCATTGGCAGCAGGCGGGTACGGATCGCGCGTCAAGATCGTACGAATCAACGGTCTTGATACAGAATGGGGTCGCGCGGATGCCGAAGCGGTGCGCGAGATGGACGCAGACGTTGTGCTGCTGCCCAAGGTCGGAAGTGCCGCCGATGTTGATGCCTTGGCTGCTATCACTGGCGACATGCCAATCTGGGCGATGATGGAAACCCCGCGCGGAATGCTGAACGCGGCAGCGATTGCGGCACATCCGCTGATGGCTGGGTTTGTTATGGGCACCAACGATCTGGCCAAGGAATTGCAAACCCGTTTCCGCCCTGACCGCGTTCCTCTGATGACCTCGCTGGGCCTGTGCCTGCTGGCGGCAAAGGCTGAAGGCCTGATCATCGTCGATGGTGTTTACAACGCCTTCAAGGATGAAGAAGGGCTGGCTACAGAATGCGCACAAGGGCGCGATATGGGCTTTGATGGCAAGACCCTGATCCATCCCGCGCAGGTGGATGTCACCAATGCGGCCTTTGCCCCGTCCGATTCCGAGATTGATCTGGCGCGTCGTCAGATCGCCGCGTTCGAAGAGGTCGAAGCACTGGGGCAGGGCGTGGCTGTGGTTGACGGTAAGATCGTTGAAAACCTGCACGTTGTAACTGCCCGCGAAATTCTGGCAAAAGCGGAGGCAATTACAGCTTTGCAAGCGGGGTAAGCCAGCATGGGCTTTGTTCTTCTGATTCTCGGCGTGGCACTATGGTGGGCCGCGCACCTGTTCAAACGCGTGATGCCTGAACGTCGCGCTGCGATGGGCGATGCCGGCAAGGGCGTGGTCGCGCTGGCGCTGGTGGCGTCGATCCTGTTGATGATTTTCGGTTATCGCATGACCGACTTCATCTATGTCTGGGCCCCGCCGAGTTTCATGATTCACATCAACAACCTGCTGGTGTTGATCGCGATCTTCATGTTGAGCCCCGCCGGAACCAAAGGGCGTGTTTTGAACAAGATGCGCCACCCGATGCTCGGTGGGTTCAAACTATGGGCCTTTGCGCATCTTCTGGTGAATGGCGATCTGGCTTCGATCATCCTGTTTGGCGGGTTGTTGGCCTGGGCTGTGGTCGAAGTGATCGTGATCAACAAATCCGAGCCCGACTGGACGCCCGGCGAACCCGGGACCTATGGCAAGGATGCGATGTTCTTTGTGGCCTCGATCGTGCTGATGGGCATCATCGGATACATTCACGGGCTGGTCGGCCCGTCACCGTTCCCTTCATAAGGATCTGACACCATGGCAAAACTCTATCGTCTGCTGACCGAGGAAGACACATCCGCCTTCTGCCACAAAGTGTCGGCCGCATTAGCAAAAGGCTGGGAGCTGTATGGCGACCCATCCTACGCCTATGACGAAAACAGCCGCATGATGCGCTGCGCGCAGGCCGTGACCAAAGAGGTCGAGGCCGACTATTCACCCGACATGAAACTGGGACAGCAATAATGGCAAAAACAAATCCGGGTCACTTCTTCGAGGATTATTCGGTCGGACAGGTGCTGCACCACGCAGTACCCCGCACCGTCACTGTAGGAGAGCGCGCGCTCTATCACGCGCTCTATCCTGCGCGCCACGCGCTTTATTCCTCGGATGAGTTCGCCCAGAATTGTGGATTGCCTGAAAGCCCGATTGACGATCTGGCCGCCTTCCATGTGGTGTTTGGCAAGACGGTGCCGGATATCTCTCTGAACGCGGTTGCCAATCTGGGTTATGCCGAAGGTCGCTGGCTGAAACCGGTCTATCCCGGCGACACGTTGCGCTCGGAATCCGAGGTGATCGGCCTCAAACAGAATTCGAACGGGAAAACCGGTGTCGTTTGGGTGCGAACCCGCGGATTGAACCAGCGCGACGAGGTGGTGATCGAATATGTCCGCTGGGTCATGGTTCGCAAATCGAACCTCGACGCACCTGCACCGGAAACTGTGGTGCCTGAACTGAAAAAGGTACTTGATCCAACGGATCTGGTGGTGCCGCAAGGTCTCGATTTCTCGAACTACAATTTTGTACAATCCGGCGAATCTCACCGCTGGGATGAGTACAAAACAGGCGAAATGATCGATCATGTGGACGGCGTGACGATTGAAGAGGCCGAGCACATGCTCGCCACCCGTCTGTGGCAGAACACCGCCAAAGTGCATTTCGACCTGACATTCCGTCCGGAAGGACGCCTGATTTATGGCGGCCATGTCATCTCGATGGCGCGGGCCTTGTCTTTCAACGGTCTCGCCAATGCCCAAATGATTGTTGGTCTGAATGGTGGTGCGCATGCCAATCCATGCTTCGCCGGCGACACGGTCAAAGCATGGTCCGAGGTTCTGGATAAGGCCGACACAGATACCCCTGGGGTCGGCGCGCTGCGGCTGCGATTGGTTGCAACAAAGGGCGGAGCCCCGTTTGAGTTGAAGGATGAAAACGGAAAATACCTGCCCAACGTGCTGCTTGATCTGGATGTCTGGGCGCTTGTTCCAAAGTAGAACAGAGATATTAAGATGTTGAAAGGTATTGCCTTTTGCGCTTCGATGATTGCGGCTCCGGTTGCGGCTGATACCGATGATTTTGTCGAAGCCAACCTGTTGTCGATCTTCTATCACGAACTCGGGCATGCGCTGATCGACATCCTGAAACTACCTGTGTTCGGACAGGAAGAGGACGCGGCTGATGTCGCGTCGATCCTGCTGATTGATGCCTTCTTTGAAGAGGAATATGCAGTCAGCATAGCCTATGATGCGGCCTTTGGGTTTTTGGGTGAGGCGCATGCCGCCGGAAGCGATATCGCATGGTGGGACGTACACGGACCAGATTTGCAGCGATATTACAACCTTGTCTGCCTGTTCGTCGGCGCGGACATGGATGCGCGATCGGATATGATTGAAGATCTGGAACTGCCAGAAGAACGTCAGGATAGCTGCGAAGAAGAATTTGATCTGGCCAACAGCAGCTGGGGTCCGGTGTTCGATGAAATTGAAGGTTCAGGCACATCCATTCGTTACACTGGTGGCACTTCCAGTTTGACCGAACAGATCATCTCGGAAGAAGTTGCCGCCCTGAACCAGAACTTCCGTTTGCCACAGACCTTGAAGGTGACGGTTGAGGACTGCGGTGAGGCTAACGCGTATTATGATCTTGAGCGGACTGAGATCACGATTTGTTCTGAGTTTGAAGGCTGGCTTCGTGAAATTGCACCCTGATGAGAATTTGAATTGAGTTTCCTTCATCTGTGCTAGGGTTGGGGCATGCATATTTTGCGTGCAGCAACTCTTGCTTCTTTGTTTGCAACCCAATCGGTCGCCTGCGATCTCGCGTTGGCTTTGGCGGTTGATGTGTCGGGCTCGGTGGACACAAAGGAATATCGCATTCAGATGGATGGCCTGGCCGCAGGATTGCGCGATCCGGTGGTGTCCGAGGCGCTGGTGCGGGGGCAGGCGCGGCTCATGCTGGTTCAGTGGACCGGTGCATCGCGTCAGAGGACAACAATTCCTTGGACTTACATCGACAGTTTTGAAACGCTAGACCGGTTTGCAGGGCAGGTGGCGACAGACCCGCGTGTGTGGCGGAATTTCTCAACGGCGATTGGAGAAGCTCTGGAAACCACAATGGCCAGCTTTGACGCGGTGTCGGAATGCAAAAGGCATTTGATCGACATCTCCGGTGATGGAATTTCCAACGAAGGTGTTGAACCTTCAGAGCTACACGCGCTTTTGCGACATCGGGGTGTAACCGTTAATGCGATCGCAATCGAGGAAAGCGAGCCTGACCTGACGGCATATTTTTTTGAGAACGTGATTGTTGGCGAAGGTGCGTTCGTCGTCTCAGCTGCGGGGTTCGCCGATTACCCCGAAAGAATTCGAAAAAAGCTGCTGCGCGAGGTGACGCAACAAACAGCGGACCTGAGGTGACCAGGGCGGAGATTCGTGATCACAATGCTTCGGCATTGAAAACGCTAACATTGCAAGGGGGGAATGGTATTTGTGATCACGAGATTATTTCGTGTGATCACGTTTTGGATTTATAGGTGCTTTTAGGCCAATTTTGCTCTTTTTTGCACCTGCAGCGCGTGACAGAGTCGCAAAAAACAGTAAAACGTTCGGTAGCCAACCGAAAAGGAGCCAACATGGCCGATGTAAATCGGGGCAACCGCCCACTTTCACCACATCTGACGATATACCGTCCGCAAATGACGTCCGTGTCCTCGATCATGGTGCGCATCACCGGCATTGCGGCTTTGCTTCTTTCTGTGCTCGTGGTCTGGTGGCTGCTTGCGGCAGCGACATCGGAAAGCGCATTTAATTTCATCGACGGATTGATGAGGAGCTTTCTGGGCGACCTCGTGATGTTTGGTGCGGCCTGGGCTCTTTTCTATCACATGCTTGGTCGTCTCCGGCATTTGATCTGGGATCTCGGGTACTGCCTGAATGTTCAGGTTTCTGAAAAACTGGGTATCGGCATGTTTGTGTTGGCGACGGTTCTGGCCCTGATCACAGCGGTCGCGGTCTAAGGAGGGATGGCTATGCAGTATCTTACCGAACGCAAACGCGCAGAAGGCATGGGTGCCGGAGGGCAGGGCACGCATCATCATTGGCAAATGATGGTCAGCTCGGCAGCGTTGGTCATTCTGGTTCCGCTTTTTGTTATCACATTTGCCAACGGCCTGGGTGGCACGTACGAAGAAGTGCTGGCCTATTACAGCCGACCCTTCCCCGCGATCGTGACAGGACTGACCCTTGTAGTGGTCATCATTCACCTGATGCGCGAGGCGCAGGTTGCAATCGAAGACTATGTGCACGGCGTTGCAGAGAAACTGACGCTGATGGCGGTTACGGCGTTTTCCTACACGTTGATCGCTGCAGGGCTTTTCGCCCTCGTAAAGCTCGCCCTGTAAAATGCGCGTAGAGGATCAGGTAAGATGACAACATACGAATACGAAATCCACGAATATGACGTCGTGGTTGTTGGAGCCGGCGGAGCTGGCCTGCGCGCAACGCTGGGTATGGCTGAACAGGGACTTCGCACTGCGTGTGTGACCAAGGTTTTCCCAACCCGTTCGCATACCGTGGCCGCTCAGGGTGGTATCGCGGCATCCTTGTCGAACATGGGGCCGGATAACTGGCAGTGGCATATGTATGACACGGTCAAGGGCTCCGACTGGCTGGGCGATACCGATGCGATGGAATATCTCGCACGTCACGCGCCCAAGGCTGTTTATGAACTGGAACACTATGGCGTTCCGTTCTCGCGGACCGAGGAAGGTAAGATCTATCAGCGACCGTTCGGTGGACACACCACTGAATTTGGCGAAGGCCCCGCTGTGCAGCGGACATGTGCTGCCGCTGACCGGACCGGTCACGCGATCCTGCATACACTGTATGGCCAGTCGCTGAAGAACAATGCCGAGTTCTACATCGAATACTTTGCCATCGACCTGATCATGTCTGAAGACGGGCAGTGTCAGGGTGTTGTCTGCTGGAAGCTGGACGATGGCACGATGCATGTCTTCAACGCCAAGATGGTTGTACTGGCGACCGGCGGTTACGGCCGCGCCTACTTCAGCGCGACATCGGCCCACACCTGCACCGGTGACGGTGGCGGCATGGTCGCTCGTGCCGGGCTGGCCCTGCAGGATATGGAATTCGTTCAGTTCCACCCGACCGGCATCTACGGCTCTGGCTGCCTGATCACCGAAGGTGCACGCGGCGAGGGCGGATACCTGACCAACTCGGAAGGCGAACGGTTCATGGAGCGCTATGCGCCTCAGTACAAAGACCTCGCGCCACGCGATTATGTCTCGCGCTCGATGACCATGGAGATCCGTGAGGGCAGGGGCGTTGGTAAGGATGGCGATCACATCCACCTGAACCTGAGCCACCTTCCCGCCGAGGCGCTGCATGAGCGTTTGCCGGGCATCTCAGAGTCGGCCAAGATTTTTGCGGGGGTGGACGTAACCAAGGAACCGATCCCGGTATTGCCGACCGTGCACTATAACATGGGCGGTATTCCCACGAACTATTGGGGCGAAGTGCTGAACCCAACTGCGGATGATCCGACCGCCATCGTGCCCGGATTGATGGCCGTGGGCGAGGCTGGTTGTGCCTCGGTTCATGGTGCGAACCGCCTGGGTTCGAACTCTCTGATCGACCTGGTGGTCTTCGGACGCGCTGCAGCCATTCGCGCCGGCAAGGTCGTGGATGCCGAAGCAGCAAATCCGGTACTGAACCAAGCGTCGGTTGATCACGCTTTTGACCGCTTTGACGCGATCAGAAATGCAAGCGGGTCCATCCCGACTGCCGAGCTGCGTCTTGAGATGCAGAAGACCATGCAGGCTGATGCTGCAGTCTTCCGGACTGCCGAAACCATGGCAGACGGCGTCAAGAAGATGACCGCGATTGCGGCCAAGATGGACGACCTCAAGGTTTCGGACCGCAGCCTGATCTGGAACAGCGATCTGATGGAAACGCTGGAACTGACCAACCTGATGCCCAACGCTCTGGCCACGATTGTCGGTGCGGAGGCCCGCAAGGAATCGCGGGGCGCACATGCGCATGAGGATTTCACCGAACGTGATGACGAAAACTGGCGTGTGCACACGATCAGCCATGTTGACGGCAATAACGTTGAGCTGAGTTATCGTCCGGTCATCGTCGACCCGTTGACCACCGAGGACGAAGGCGGCATCAGCCTCAAGAAAATCGCGCCCAAGGCGCGGACCTTCTAAGGAGAGGAATCCATGGTACAACTGACCCTCCCGAAGAATTCGCGCATCACCACGGGCAAAACCTGGCCCAAGCCGGAAGGCGCGACCAATGTCCGCAAGTTCCAGATTTACCGCTGGAACCCGGATGACGGACAGAACCCGCGCGTCGACACCTATTTTGTCGACATGGACGAATGCGGCCCGATGGTTCTGGATGCGCTGATCAAGATCAAGAATGAGATCGACCCAACGCTGACATTCCGCCGGTCCTGCCGCGAAGGCATTTGCGGGTCCTGTGCGATGAATATCGACGGGATCAACACGCTGGCCTGTATCTATGGCATGGATGAGATCAAGGGCGACGTAAAGATTTACCCGCTGCCGCATATGCCGGTGGTCAAGGACCTGATCCCTGATCTGAACCATTTCTATGCCCAGCACGCTTCGATCATGCCGTGGTTGGAAACCAAGACCAATCGCCCCGCGAAAGAGTGGAAGCAGTCCATTGAGGACCGTAAGAAGCTGGATGGTCTCTATGAATGTGTGATGTGCGCCAGCTGCTCGACTTCGTGCCCGAGCTATTGGTGGAACGGCGACCGATATCTTGGCCCGGCAGCATTGCTCCATGCCTATCGCTGGATCATCGACTCGCGCGATGAAGCAACGGGTGAGCGTTTGGATGAGTTGGAAGATCCGTTCAAACTCTACCGCTGCCACACCATCATGAACTGCGCCAAGACCTGCCCGAAAGGGTTGAACCCGGCTAAGGCGATCGCTGAGATCAAAAAGATGATGGTGGAACGTACAGTCTGACGTTTCTTTTAGGATATGCACTTGCCGCATTGCGGCAGGTGCAACACGCAGTTGCAAACTTGTATGCTGCGACTTTCCCCGAGACGACATATGTTTGCGTTAGGGAGGAGTGACGAGATCGAGACAGGATCACTCCGATGAGCATTCAAAACAAAAAACCCAAATTCGACGCTGAAGAAGCTCTGGAATTGCTGGAACAGGCATGGGCTTATTATACGCCGGAGCCGGTAGCTCCGGTTGCTGAGCAGGAACCCGAGTTGTTCGAATACGCAAACGCTGCCTAAAGCAGATTTGCTGAACTACTTAACACCGAGCTTGAAATCCGGGCAGTAATCAGCAAAGCAGAGGGATGCCATTACTTCTGCTTTTGCTCGCTGCTGGCGTTTTTGCTTATTTTTTCTGGCGGTCCCGCACGTCTTCTTTGACGCGCGACTGCCGATGGCGGCAGCACAGAAAAGAAGGTTCATGGATGTGTGCCTATTGCGGTGCCGTTTCCCATTCGGACACCGAACCGACCAGCTGTCTAAAGGGTCAGCAGTAAATACCCGACACTTCAATCCGTAACGGGGTTTCCAGAAGTCAGAAACTACGCCAATCTGCGCGAAATTGCAGGAAGGTGAGAGAATGGCTTTGCCCCCCTCAGATGCGGACGCCCGTCGCGCCATCGCCCCGGTCATTTGCTATCCAAATGAAGGTTTGCCTAAACCGGATCTAGACTTGTATCGCCGTGCCAGAACGAATGCGCAAAAGACCGACGAGGTGCTTGTGCCGGCGAGAGACGCAAAGTGTTTTGAAGTGCCCGCCGGACATTTCTTCCGGATAACATCTGTCGAAGGTCCGCAGGTTGGCGATCTGAACCTCTGGAACCGCCAGGACCTGTCCGAACGGTTCTATTCTGGTAAAACCCGGGCGCTTCATGGAACGCATCTGACGACTGGTGAGCGGATGTGGTCAAGCTTTCCCCATATGCGCCCGATGGCGACGATCATACACGATACGCTTGGCTGGTATGGAATCGATGAATATGGCGGCTCGGTTCACGATGTCATTGGTACACGCTGTGATCCCTACACCGGGAATCTGCTATCTGGCTCACAGTACCATCATTGCTGCCATTCTAACCTGACGCGGGCTCTGGCGGATCATCTGGGCATTTCATTGGCCGAGGCAGAGCCTGCAGTGCACGACGTGCTCAACGTTTTTATGTGTACAGGTTTCACACGGGATACGGGCCAGTATTTCATGAAGGCCTCGCCGGTCCGACCCGGGGACTATCTGGATTTTTTTGCCGAAATTGATCTGTTGGGTAATCTCAGCGCTTGCCCAGGCGGGGATTGTTCATCCGAGCATTCGTCGGACGTTGCCGCCTGTTATCCATTACTGGTCGAAGTTTTTGCGCCTGACGAGGACGCGCTGGCAGGTTGGGATAGCCCTGCCAGAAATGGGTATGATCGGTCCCACGGTCGGTGATGTAAGGTTGAAGCAAGGGCGCAGTCTACGAACCGCGCCCTTCCTCATCACGTATTATGCAATTCCGGGAAACGCAGCCTGGAGGGCGATTTCCACCATGTCGCCAAAGCTGCGTTCGCGTTCAGACGAAGGCAGCGCCTCGCCGGTCAACAAATGATCTGACACGGTAAGAACCGCCAGCGCACGGCACTTATGGCGTGCAGCCAGAATGTAAAGCTCTGCAGCTTCCATTTCGACACCAAGAATGCCATGGCGAACCATCTGTTCGTTCAGATCTGGTCGTTCGTCATAGAAGACATCCGAAGAATAGATGCCACCTACATGAGTGGGTGTTCCCTTTGCTTCAGCCGCCTTGGCTGCTGCCTGCAGCAGTCCCCAGTCGGCGCAGGGTGCGAAATTTAGTTCTTTCATGATGCCACGCGAAGGTGTGCTGAGCGTTGTCGAGGTCATCGCCAAAATCACATCGCGTACGTTCACGCTGTCCTGCATTCCACCGCAAGACCCAATCCGGATCAAAGTTTTAGCGCCATAGTCGCGGATCAGTTCGTTGACGTATATCGATAGAGACGGCATCCCCATGCCGCTTCCTTGGATGGTGACGGGATTGCCGTTCCAGGTTCCTGTAAACCCAAGCATCCCGCGTACGTCATTAACCTGCCGCACTTCGCTCAGAAACGTTTCAGCCGCCCACTTCGCACGATATGGATCGCCGGGCAAAAGAACGGTTTCTGCAATATCACCTTTTTCTGCGCCAATATGAATTGTCATTTCGAGGCCAAAGCTCCGTTCAGATTTCCAGATCGGAAATATCAGCACCCGCTTTCAGCGCGTCGTGAACCCATTGCGGTTTGCGGCCGCGACCAGTCCAGGTTTGTGCCGGATCAGCAGGATTTCTGTATTTCGGCTTGGCTTTCGTACCTTTTGACGACCGCAGAGCGTCGGCCGAAAGCTCGGAAAGCGAGAAGCCGAATTCCGCAGCTGCCTTTTCAGCTGCTTTTAAAGCTTCCTGACGTTCACGAATTTCAGCACCTTTTAGTGCTTTTTCAACTTGGTCACGCAATTCCAGCAATTCCTTGCGTGACATCTTTTCAAGATTGATCCCCATCATTCTTCTCCGTACGACACATATTATTCGTAGACACAGTCGCCCACGTTAATTCCATTCATCGTCTTTATCTATTCCTTTTCAGATATGGAATAGATACGGGGAATTTGACGGTATTTGCCGCCTCTATTCAGCAGCGAGCGATTGCGGATCTACCAAAGTAACGATATCGCCCATGATTGCGTTTAATTCAAAGTTTTTGGGCGTGTAGATTTTGGATACACCCATCGACTTCAATTTTTCAGCATCCTCGTCAGGGATAATGCCACCAACGACAACCGGGATATTATCTAACCCTGCTTCACGCAAACGTTTCATGACATCTTCAACCAGCGGCAGGTGGCTGCCGGACAGGATCGAAAGCCCGATGACATGCGCGTCGTCTTCAACTGCAGCGGTCACGATCTCTTCCGGGGTCAGTCGGATACCCTCATAGCTGATGTCCATACCACAATCACGCGCGCGGAATGCGATTTGCTCGGCCCCGTTTGAATGCCCATCCAAACCTGGTTTACCCACGAGGAATTTCAGCCTGCGTCCAAGTTTGTCGCTGACCGCATCAACGGCCGCGCGCAGGTCATCCAGACCCTCGGTTTTGTTCGAGACAGATCCTGATACGCCTGTCGGGCCGCGATATGTGCCGTAGACTTTGCGCATTTCCTCAGCCCATTCGCCGGTGGTTACGCCAGCTTTGGCTGCAGCGATCGAAGGCCCCATGACATTTGCACCGGATTGCGCGGCTTCGCGCAGCGCGTTCAGGGCCGCTGCGACAGCGGCATCGTCACGCTCTGACCGCCATTCGTTCAGACGGGCGATCTGTTCCTGTTCAACCGCGGGGTCAACCACCATGATGCCGCCATCTTCGGTTTGTAGTGGTGATGGCTCACCTTCGGTCCACTTGTTCACGCCGACCACGACGGTTTCGTTGCGCTCAATACGATTAAGGCGTTCGGCATTGGAATCGACCAAACGCGACTTCATGTATTCGATCGAAGCAACGGCACCGCCCATCGCCTCCAGATTGGCCAGCTCAGCATGGGCGCCGTCCTTCAGTTCCTCGACTTTCGCGTCGACCACCGGATTGCCGTCGAACAGATCACCATATTCAAGAAGATCCGTTTCATAAGCCAAGATCTGTTGCATGCGCATTGACCACTGCTGGTCCCATGGGCGGGGCAGGCCAAGGGCTTCGTTCCACGCTGGCAACTGCACCGCGCGGGCGCGCGCTTTCTTGGACAGTGTCACGGCCAGCATCTCGATCAGGATGCGATAGACGTTGTTTTCCGGCTGCTGTTCGGTCAGGCCCAGCGAGTTGACCTGAACACCGTAACGGAATCGGCGGAACTTGGGGTCTTCGACACCATATCGCTGTTGCAGAATCTCATCCCAAAGATCGACGAATGCCCGCATTTTGCACATCTCAGTAACAAAACGGATGCCGGCATTCACAAAAAACGAAATGCGGCCGCACAGAGCAGGGAAATCTTCAGCTGGAACCCTTGGTCGCAACTCATCCAGAACTGCAATCGCGGTGGCCAGCGCATATGCCAGTTCCTGCTCGGGCGTCGCGCCCGCCTCTTGCAGGTGATAGGAACACACATTCATCGGGTTCCATTTAGGTACATTCGTGTAGCAGTACTCAGCCACATCAGCGATCATCTTCAACGATGGTTTTGGCGGGCAGACATATGTGCCGCGGCTGAGATATTCCTTGATCAGATCATTCTGCACCGTGCCCTGCAGTTTGGCGACATCAGCCCCCTGCTCTTCGGCCACGGCGATATAAAGTGCCAGTAACCAAGGGGCTGTGGCGTTGATCGTCATCGAGGTGTTCATTTGCTCAAGCGGAATCTGATCGAACAGAACCCGCATGTCCCCCAGATGGCAGACGGGCACGCCAACTTTACCCACTTCACCGCGCGCGAGCGTATGATCGCTGTCATAGCCAGTCTGTGTGGGCAGATCGAAAGCTACGGACAGGCCGGTCTGACCTTTAGCCAGATTGGCACGGTACAACTGGTTCGAGGCTTTGGCGGTAGAGTGACCAGCATATGTTCGGATGAGCCAGGGGCGATCTTTCTGCATCGGAGTCATAATTTGAGCCTCGCATCTGGGTGGGTAACAAAATTACGTACACAGGTTCTAAATCGCAATTTTTGGGATATGTCAATTCGCTGCGTTGCGGCATGTGCGAGTTTCTTGAGATTGTGAGCAATCGAGTTTGATGGCAGTGTGCCCCTCATGACTCAGACCGTGGAACTTCCGCTTTGGCTGTTTGTGCTGATCGTGGTTTTTGCTGCGGTCACCTTTGCTTCGCATTTCCTGTTTCCATCGGTGCGCTGGTTTTTTCGCCGTCGGCTTGAAAAGGCCGTGGCCCGGTTGAATGAACGCCTGCAGCGGCCAATTCAGCCGTTCAAACTTGCACGGCGGCATGACATGATTCAGCGTCTGATCTATGATCCGCAGGTCGCTAAAGCGGCGCAGGTCCATGCGCATGAAACGGACATTCCCGAAGGGGTCGCATACGAACAGGCCCGGAGATACGCGCGAGAGATCGTCCCTTCATTCTCGGCTTTTACCTACTTCAGCTTTGCCATTCGCGTTGCGCGTTTGCTGAGCAACGCCTTCTATAACGTTCGACTTAGCTATGAAGATGAAAATGCGCTGAAGGAAATCGATCCCCAAGCGACTGTAGTCTTCGTCATGAACCACCGCAGCAATATGGATTATGTGCTGGTGACCTATCTGGCGGCGCAGCAATCTGCATTGTCGTATGCCGTTGGCGAATGGGCGAGGGTCTGGCCGCTCAGCCGCCTGATCCGGGCTATGGGCGCTTACTTTATTCGGCGCAAATCTGGCAGCGACCTCTATCGCCAGGTTCTGGCTAGCTATGTTCGCCTTGCCACGGAAGCAGGTGTGACCCAGGCGATGTTCCCCGAAGGTGGTCTGAGTTTGACGGGCGCGCCAGGCCGACCAAAGCTGGGACTACTGAAGTATATCATCGACGGTACAACGCCCGAAGGTCGTGACGTGGTTTTCGTTCCTGTTGCGCTCAACTATGACCGGGTTTTGGAAGACACCATTCTGACAGCCGCTGCTGAGAATTCCGAACGACGGTTCCGCGCCAGAATCGGAGTGATCACACGTTGGAGCCTGAAGCAGATCTGGCGCCGTCTGATCGGCCGCTACAAACGCTTTGGGATCGCTTCGGTTCGTTACGGGATGCCAATTTCACTCCACGATTTTCGTGAATGCGAGAGCCGGGACCTGATGACCGATCTGGCGCGGGAACTGATGAAGCGGATTGGGCATGCCATCCCCATCGTGCCCGCACCCGCGGCTTGCTGGATTGTTCGCGAGGAAGGGCCAATGCCAGAAGATCAGGTGAAGGCCCGGATCAGTGATCTTATGCGAAGTGAGGGTGGAGTGCGTGAAACCGATTCTGTCGCGATTACGGAGGCGATCGATCAACTGGTTGAACGCAGAATCCTTTGTCGCGAAAGCGGGAATTTGAAACCCTCTGTCGAGCGATTGAATCTCATGAACTACTATGCTGCGTCGGCTGCTTTGGAAAAGAATGAGGCGTATGCTGCGATAGCGAAAGAAAATTCTGCAACTGCAGGGTCATAAAATTACAAATTTGATCCAAAAACTATTGCATTATTGCTTTACGGCCAATATTCCATCTTCTGAGGCCGCGATTCTGCGTCGCGGCAAAAGAAATGATTAAAGGAGGCCAACATGGCTCTGGACACCGACAGCGGCATCGCGTCGTACGAGGCACCGGAAAAAGACCTCTATGAGATGGGTGAAATCCCCCCGATGGGATATGTCCCGAAACAAATGTACGCTTGGGCCATTCGGAAAGAGCGTCATGGTGAGCCGGATACGGCCATGCAGCTCGAAGTCGTAGACGTGCCTAAGCTGGACAGCCATGAAGTTCTGGTTCTCGTTATGGCGGCCGGTGTGAACTACAACGGCGTATGGGCATCGCTGGGTAAGCCGATCAGCCCGTTTGACGGCCATGGTCAGCCTTTCCACATCGCAGGTTCTGATGCTTCGGGCATCGTCTGGGCCGTTGGTGACAAGGTCAAGCGCTGGAAAGTCGGCGACGAGGTCGTGATCCACTGCAACCAGGATGATGGTGACGACGAAGCCTGCAACGGCGGCGACCCGATGTATTCGGACAGCCAGCGGATCTGGGGCTATGAAACACCCGACGGTTCTTTCGCGCAGTTCACCAACGTTCAGGCTCAGCAGTTGATGCCGCGTCCCAAGCATCTGACCTGGGAAGAAAGCGCCTGCTACACGCTGACGCTGGCAACCGCATACCGTATGCTGTTTGGCCACGAGCCTCACGATCTGAAGCCGGGCCAGAACGTTCTGGTTTGGGGCGCATCGGGTGGTCTGGGTTCCTACGCAATCCAGCTGATCAATACAGCAGGCGCAAACGCGATCGGCGTGATCTCGGATGAAAGCAAGCGTGACTTTGTCATGGGGCTTGGCGCCAAAGGCGTTCTGAACCGCAAGGACTTCAACTGCTGGGGGCAGCTGCCCACAGTGAACACGCCGGAATATGCCGAGTGGTTCAAAGAGGCCCGCAAATTCGGCAAGGCCATCTGGGATATCACCGGTAAGGGCGTAAACGTCGACATGGTGTTCGAGCACCCGGGCGAAAGCACCTTCCCGGTTTCGACCTTCGTCGTGAAAAAAGGCGGTATGGTCGTGATCTGTGCTGGCACCACCGGCTATAACCTGACCTTTGACGTGCGCTACATGTGGATGCACCAGAAGCGCCTGCAGGGTTCGCACTTTGCGCATCTCAAGCAAGCTTCGGCCGCAAACCAGCTGATGGTTGAACGCCGTCTGGACCCGTGCATGTCCGAAGTGTTCACCTGGCAGGACCTGCCCGAAGCGCACATGAAGATGATGCGTAACGAACACAAGCCGGGCAACATGTCGGTACTGGTTCAGGCTCCGCGTACAGGTATGCGTACTCTGGAAGAAGTTCTGGAAGCACGCGGCTAATACGTACAATCTTAAGTATAGACACCTGCGAATCGCTTTTGCGGCTCGCAGGTGTTTCTGTTTTTGAAATATGATATTATTTTACAATGACTTAACTAGTTCGCCCTCACTATTTTTGGGGAGTAGAAAGCAGTGAATAGGCAAAAAAAACTTCTACATGCTATGGTTGTGTTAACCCTTCGTTAACTATTTCGGGGAGACCCTGATGGCGCAAAATGAGTGGATATTGGACGTCCTGTCGGACCTCAACGCTTTCGCTGTTGCCAACGGGTTGAGCGCACTTGCCGAGCAGCTTGATGATACACGGTTGATTGCGGCGGCCGAGATCGCGTCCCTGAACGATGAGGCATCAGCGCCTGCGAATGGGAACAAAATTCGATTTGAGCCAGATCCCCGAAGATTTGGAAAACACCAGCACGCTTGATGAGTTAAGTCAGGTCGCCATTCGACTGCGAGACCGGCTCGAAATCGAGCATATTATCTATCACTGGGTTGATGGCGCGGGCGACCAATACGGTTACACAACCTATCCCGACGCATGGGCCGAACGTTATCGCGAAAGAAACTACCACAGAATCGACCCGGTCATCTTAGGCTGCTTTCAGCGTTTTCATCCTGTTGACTGGAAAAAGCTCGATTGGTCCAGCAAGGTTGCCAAAGCTTTTCTACAGGACGCTCTGGACCACGGTGTCGGAAATCAGGGGTATTCGATCCCCTTGCGAGGTCCAAATGGTCAGTTTGCGTTGTTTACGGTCAATCACACCTGCAATGACGTCCAGTGGGAGGAATTCGTCACCACTTATGGGCGCGAACTGATCCTTATTGCTCACTATTTCAATCGAAAGGCACTGGAGTTTGAGCGTGACCGGCAACCCGATGCGGCACGTGGTCTTTCCCCGCGCGAGGTTGATGCGATGACGCTTCTGGCGCTGGGCTACAGCCGGGCTCAAGTCGCGCATTCGCTCTCGATCTCAGAGCATACATTGCGTGTTTACATCGAGAGCGCCCGGTCAAAGCTGGGTGCTTTGAATACCACGCACGCAATCGCGACGGCGCTAAGTCGAGGATTAATAGTCGTTTAAGCAACGCCCGGTCGTCGAACCGAATATTAACCACGAGTTTGTACCCCCTTCGTTCCAGCACTGGACGACAAGGGGAACAAGTCATGCTGCGCTATCTGTATGCCGATGAGCTGCACAAATATCCAAAACTGGCCGAGGGAATGTTTCGGGATCGCGCCGATCAGTTCAAAACCCGATTGGGTTGGGACGTCAAAATTAACGAAAAGGGGGAAGAGCGGGATCAGTATGATGACCTGAACCCGATTTATGTCATCTGGGAAGAGCCTGATGGCAGTCATGGTGGGTCGATGCGCATTCTGCCGACCACCGGACCCGTTATGATCAACGAGGTTTTCGGACACCTGACTGGCGGCAGCCCGATACGAAGCCCGCTTATCTGGGAAGTAACGCGGTTTTGCCTGTCTCGTACAGCCAGTCCGCACACCGCTGGCGCGATTATGCTGAGTGGTGGCGAGGTGATGGAAGGCTTTGGGTTGACCCACATCGCAGGTGTGTTCGACGCCCGCATGATCCGGATTTACCGGCTTATAGGGTCGTCCCCAATGGTATTGGGTTCCGAAGGAAAGGGACGGGATCAGATATCGGTTGGCTTGTGGCCATACTCTGCTGACGATTGCAATCGCGTAGCAGAGCGGGCGGGCATTCCGCGTGAGCTGTCCCGGCTGTGGTTCAAGACATCATTTGGCAGTGCAACGCAGCATCGTTTCGCGCTGTCTGCCTGATTTCTGAGAAAACAAAATCCACATCTGGTGGAGGGTGGCGTGGCCCTGTAGGGTCGCGCCATGTCCTTGCCCCAAGTTACCTATTCCGAAGATCAGGCCGCCGCATTTGACAGTATCGCTGAGATGCTGCGAACAGCAGGTGTCGACCTTGAAGACGATGCGCTGCTCAAGCTGCCCGGCACCGGTAAATCGGGTGTCATGGCGGTGATCGGCAAGGCTGGATCGGGCAAAACGCTTTTGCTGGCCGAACTCTACAAAGCCTTGGCTGAAACGGGTGTTAATCTGGTTTCCGGAGATTTCGAAAGCCGTAAGTCACGTGATAAACGCAGCCTTGCCATCCTGGCCCCTACCAACAAGGCGGCGAGTGTTCTGCGACTGCGCGGCGTACCGGCGACGACAATTCACCGTATCCTCTACACACCGGTTTATGATCCGGAATACGAACGCATCGCTGAATGGCTGGCGGGCAACGATGAAAGGCCCGAGATTGAGGGGCTGACAGATGAAGCCCTCGACCGTGCTGCAGCGTTTTATCAAAACAACAAATCGATCCCGGGCGCCCTAGCGGCAGCAGGCCTGCGCGGTTCCGATTTCATCACCGGCTGGAAACGCCGGGATGAACCGTTGGACATCGGGTTTGTCGATGAAGCATCGATGTTGGACGACCGTCAGTTCGAGGATCTGCAGGAGATCTTTCCGACCCTGTTGCTGTTTGGTGACCCGGCCCAGCTGGCACCGGTGAACCAGTCCGGTTCAATGGTGTTCGAGGGTTTGCCCGAACCGCGAAAGCTGACTTTGCACCGGGTGCACAGACAAGATGCCGACAACCCCATTTTGGATCTGGCGCACGCGTTGGCAGATCCTGCGTTGGGGTTCGAGGATTTTGAACGTCTGATTGAAGAAACTGCGCGCAAAGACGATCGCGTTGTCTGGGGACAGCGGGTTGAGGTGGATTTGATGGCGCGCAGCCCGGTGCTCGTATGGCGCAATGCAACGCGTATTCGATTGATACAGGCCTTCCGACAAGTTCACCATGCGCCGGAAACCGAGTTGTTGGAAGGTGAGCCCCTGATTTGCGATGGCATCGAGCTGCCTCTGAAACACCGAAAGAAACGGCTGGATCTAGAAGCGCGCGGGCTGATCAAGGGCGCTCAGGTCATATATCTTGGCCCCGGACGCAAACCGGGTTTTTCACGCCTGCACGTGATGGGGGCTGAGGATCCTCAGGTCAGTGCTGCTTCCATCGTTCAAATTGAAAAGCCGGACGAGGAAGAGCCTTTCATTCCATATGCTGCCCGCATGGGTGCAACCTTTCTGCACGGCGCTGCGGTCACGATTCACAAGGCACAGGGTTCACAGTGGGATACCGTTCAGGTCTTTGCCCCGGACATCTACGCTGCTGCCCGTATGGGCCGGACCGAGGCTGGCCAACCCCTGTGGAAGCGCCTTGCCTATGTTGCGATTACACGCGCTCAAGAACGGTTGATCTGGGTGGTTCGCAACCGATTGTCAAAGCCAACGCATCCGCTGCGTGTGGACGATCTGCGTGCAATCCCTGCGGCGTCTTTGACATTGGAGGCTGAAGAAACATGAAATCGATCATCGTAACCGGCGCCAGCTCTGGTATTGGTCGCGCGACGGCAGAGCTGTTTCTGGAACAGGGGTGGACAGTCGGCATCCTCGCCCGCGGTGCGGATACGCTGAATGCGATGGCCAAGGCACATTCGAATGCGATTCCGTTGGTCGCGGATGTGGCTGACCCGGATGCGGTCACCGGGGCATTTCAGACATTTGCGGAACACACAGATCGTCTGGATGTGCTTTTCAACAATGCAGGTGTATTTGCACCGGGCGGTAAGATAGATGAGATCGCCCTGGATGCCTGGTATCAGACCGTAAACGTGAACCTGAACGGCATGTTCCTGTGCGCTCGCGAAGCCTTCAAAACGATGCGCAACCAGTCGCCGCAGGGCGGGCGGATCATCAACAACGGTTCAATCGCCGCGCATGTGCCGCGCCCGAACTCGGTACATTACACGGCGACCAAACACGCGATAACAGGATTGACCCGCAGCCTGTCATTGGATGGTCGCGAGCTGGGGATTGCCTGTGGTCAGATCGATATCGGCAACGCCCGCACACCGATGGTGCAGGGGCTGGTCGATGCAGCCATCGCGGAAGGGAATGAGCCCGATCCGACCATGGCTGTCGCAGATGCCGCCAAATCGGTTCTGCACATGGCTAACCTGCCAGCCGAAGCAAATGTGCAGTTCATGACCGTTATGGCAACGACCATGCCTTACATTGGCAGGGGATGACCGTCAGTTTTCCCGCAGCATCCGGAATGCCGTCGATGCGCCCCAACCTGCGGCAATCGCAATGACCAGTGACATCAGCCCGTACCAAATGGGCTGCTCACGGGACATATTGTAGAGGAACCGTTCCAGCCCCACCTTGCGCACATCGATGGTTGTTTCGAGCTGCGATACGACCTCACCGCCACGCGTCAGAAAGATACGTGCGACATAGTCCCCTTCGGTCAGGTCTGCAGGCATTTCGATTGATGTACGAAACAGGGTCTGTTGATCGACGGCAACCGTGTTCTCACGGATCGAATACAGATCCTCTGCTTCGCGGATCCGAATTACGGCGTCTGCAAATTCCTGTGCACCTCGGATATGCATCGCTGCTCCGACCGACCGGATCGCACGTTCGATTGAAATCCGATACCGAAGGTCTTCGGTGTCGGTAATGATGTCATCGAACGGAGCGCTGGTCGCAACCGCGTAGAAACTGGGTGCGGAATCGACCAGTACGCTGTCAACATTCACCCAAATCCCGAATTTCTTTTCTTTGCGTCTGACCGTGACGGGTTTTGAAGGACCTACGACCGAGACGATAACTTCCAGTGGCGGTCCCGCTGGAATCGGGGCTTCGCGTTTGACGGCGCCAAAAATCAGGATTTCCGACCCATCAAAGTTGGCTGTGATAGCGACGCGATCCTGGCTAAGACCCAGTACAACTTGTTCTTCCGAGGCAAAGGCGGGAAGGCAGATCAGGCAAAAGGCGGCAATCAGGCGATACATGTCAGTGCCCTCCGCCATCGCCGAGCGAAAACAGCTCGGACGGTTGCAGCAATAGATCCAATGCCAACTTGCCGCAAACCACCAGTACCAGTGCGGCCAGAAGGACCCGCAACTGTTCTGCAGGCATCCGCGCGCCGATGACGGTGCCGATTTGTGCTCCGACGACGCCACCAACCAGCAGCAGGACTGCGAGCACGACATCAACCGTATAGTTCGTTGTGGCATGCAGCATGGTGGTGAATGCGGTCACAAAGATGATCTGAAACAGCGACGTTCCGACAACCACTTTGGTCGGCATCCCCAACAGATAGATCATTGCGGGCACCATAATGAATCCGCCGCCAACACCCATGATGGCAGACAGAACACCGACAAACAGGCCGACGACCAGCGGTGGAATGACCGAGATATACAGGCCCGAAGTGCGGAAGCGCATCTTGAACGGCATCGCATGAATCCAGCCCCGCTGTCGTCTTTTAGGTGGCGAGGCGTCTGCTCTGCGGGATTTGCGCAGGGCGTTCAGGCTTTCGATGAACATCAGGCTGCCGATGATGCCCAAGAACACCACATAACAAAGCTTGACCAGCAGATCGACCTGCCCAAGGCTTTTGAGATAGTTGAACACCACGACACCAAGCGCGGCGCCCGTCAATCCCCCGATCAACAGGACCGTACCCATCCTGAGATCGACCGTCTTTCGTCGAAAATGTGCGAGCACACCTGAAAAGGATGAGGCGACAATCTGGTTGGCTTCGGTCGCAACAGCGACGGCAGGTGGGATGCCGATAAAGAACAGCAGGGGGGTCATCAGAAACCCGCCACCCACGCCGAACATACCGGACAGAATTCCCACCATTCCGCCAAGGCCAAACAACAGAAAGGCGTTTACGGAGACTTCGGCTATCGGGAGATATATTTGCATGTTGTTTTCTAGACGAGCCTGGCTGAGCGGCGCAACGCGACACAAACACCTGTATCGTAAAGATCAGGTGACATGTGGCAAAACGCTCGCAGTTTGCTTGTCAGTCCAAGATAGAAACCGGATGTGCCCTGAACGACGCGCATAATGACTGGCCCCCGGTTCGGTTAACGAAATTGGTCTGTGAACGTGATCGGGCCCAATACGGGTTGCGGCAGAGACCCTCGTCAAAAGTTCAAGGGCCGTGGAAACCTCCGCTATAGGGCGGGACACATGCATATCCCTTTAGAGCGGTTGCGGCATGCAAAATCAACTCTGCATGCCGCTTTGCAGCGAACAGGACTGAAGTTCTGTTCTGAACTGGCCTTATCAGCGTTCCTTGACGTATGGTTCGCCACCTGCACGGGGCGGAACCGCCTTGCCGACAAAACCTGCCAGGATCACAACCGTCAGGATGTATGGCAGGGCATCCATGACCTGAACCGGTATGACGATGCCACCCAGATCAATGTTCTGGAACCGCAGGGCGATGGCCTGAAGCAATCCGAACAGCAAACAGGCCCACATCGCGTGCCAAGGCCGCCATTTCGCAAAGATCAATGCGGCAAGTGCGATAAAGCCACGGCCTGCCGTCATGTCCTTCACGAAACCCGCTTGCAACGCGGTGGCAAGGTAAGCTCCGGCGATACCACAAAGCACGCCGCAGATCGCAACGGCGGCATAGCGCAGCCCAACGACCGATACGCCTGCCGTATCAACAGCGGCCGGGTTTTCACCTACCGCACGCAAGCGCAGGCCAAAGCGGGTACGGAAAAGCACCCACCATGTGGCCGGAACCATCAGAAACGCGACATAGACCAGAATCGAATGGCCCGACAGCAGCTCGGAATAGATCGGGCCGATGATCGGGACACCGCTCAGCGCGTCGGCAAAGGGAAACTCGATCGGTGAAAAGCGACCGCCGTCAAACAGGGATGGCGTGCGCCCGCCTTGTTGGAACCAGCTTTGCGCCACAAGGACTGTCATGCCAGCCGCAAGGAAATTGATCGCAACCCCCGAGATAAGCTGATTTCCCCGGAAGGTGATCGACGCCAAACCGTGCAGCCCCGACAAAACCAGTGACGAAGCAATCCCGGCCAGCAAACCGAGCCAGACCGATCCTGTTACAGCCGCGATTGCAGCTGAGAAGAATGCAGCCATCAGCATCTTGCCTTCAAGGCCGATGTCGAAAATGCCCGCGCGCTCGGAATAGAGGCCCGCCAGACAGGCAAGCAACAGCGGAGTGGCCAGACGGATTGTGGAATCCAGAACCTGGATGAGCGTAATGAAGAACTCCATCACTCGGCCCCCTTCCGCAGACTTAGGAACAGCTTTTCAAGCGGCATGCGCACCATGTTGTCCAGCGCTCCGGTGAACAGGATAACAAGCGCCTGGATCACAACGATCAACTCGCGCGGAATCGATGTCCAGAGAGCAAGCTCAGCCCCGCCCTGATAGAGGAACCCGAATAGGATCGCGGCCAGGAACACGCCAAAGGGATGCGAACGGCCCATCAGCGCCACAGCGATACCGATAAATCCAGCTCCTTCAGTGGAGTTCAGAACCAGCCGTTCCGCTTCACCCATGACGTTGTTGATCGCCATCATTCCTGCAAGCGCACCGGAGATCAGCATCGCAATAATGGTGATCCGTACAGGAGAAATACCTGCATAAACCGCACCGGTTTCTGAATGACCATAGGCACGAATTTCATAACCCAATCGCGTGCGCCAGATCAGCGCCCAGACAACGACGCAGGCAAGAATTGCCACAAAGAACGAGATGTTGGCAGGAGCACCCCGGAAGACCACATTCTCAGCGGTGGAGAACATGGACTGGAAAGTTGGCAGATGGACCGCTTCGGGGAACCGTGCAGTTGCCGGGTCCATCGAACCTTGCGGGCGCATCACATTGACCAGCATATAGTTTAGGAAGGCTGCAGCGATGAAGTTGAACATGATCGTGGTGATCACGATGTGGCTGCCGCGTTTGGCCTGCAAATAGGCAGGGATCGCAGCCCAGGCGGCACCAAAGAGCATTGAGCCGGCGCAAGCAGCAAGCAATGCGATACTCCAGTGAGGCCATGGGATATACAGACAGACCATGGCCACGCCGAGACCACCTAACATTGCCTGACCTTCACCACCGATGTTGAACAGGCGTGCGTGAAACGCGACGGCTACCGCCAAACCCGTGAACATGAAGTTGGTGGCGTAGTAGAGGGTATAACCCCAACCATAGGTCGACCCCAGTGCGCCGGTGACCATCAGGTTCACCGCCTCGACCGGATTTTCTCCGATGGCGAGGATGACCAGCGCCGACAGGATTGCTGCCAATATCAGACTGATCAACGGGATCAGAACGACATCAGCCCATTTGGGCATTTTATCCATGTTACGCGGCCTCCCCCGCAACACCGGCCATCAACAGGCCCAGTTCTTTTTCATCTGTTTCATGAGGCAGGCGTTCGCCCATGATATGTCCGTCAAACATCACTGCGATCCGGTCTGAAAGTGAGAATATCTCTTCCAATTCGACCGACACCAACAGGATCGCTTTTCCCTGATCACGCAGGGCAACGATTTGCTTGTGAATGAACTCGATCGCGCCGATATCTACGCCACGCGTTGGTTGTCCCACAAGCAGCAGGTCAGGATTACGCTCGATTTCTCGTGCAACCACGATTTTTTGCTGGTTACCGCCCGAGAAGTTTTTGGCCGCCAGCCATCCATTTGGCGGGCGCACGTCAAACTTCTCAATCTTGCGTTCGGTATCGGCACGCAGTGCCGCGTTGTCCATGAAAATCCCGCGCTTGTAGGCCGAGTCACGGTGATAACCGAAGGCCACGTTCTCCCAGGCGTGGAAATCCATGATCAGACCTTCGCGCTGACGGTCTTCGGGAACGTGCGCGATATGCTGCGCGCGGCGGGCCTGACCATCAGATCCCGGCCCGCTGAGGGCAAGCGGAGTGCCGTTCAGCTTGATGGTCCCGTGACCAGGGCGCATTCCGCCCAGAACTTCCAGCAGTTCGGATTGACCATTGCCGGCCACACCGGCAATGCCGACGATCTCGCCCGCGCGAACGTTTAGATTGATGCCTTTGACGCGTTCGACACCGGCCTCGTCGCTGACACGCAGGTTTTCGATTTCCAGTATCGGTTTGCCAGGCTGTGCAGGGACCTTGTCCACCTGCAACAGTACCTTACGGCCAACCATCAGCTCAGCCAGTTCCTCGGGATTAGTTTCAGAGGTTTTGACCGTCGCTGTCATTTGTCCGCGCCGCATGACCGATACGGTATCTGTGGCTTCCATGATCTCGCGCAGCTTATGCGTGATCAGGATGATAGTTTTACCCTCTTGCCGTAGGCGATCTAGGATGCGGAACAGCTGATCCGCCTCGGCCGGGGTCAAAACGCCGGTTGGTTCATCAAGAATCAGAATCTCAGCCCGGCGGTAAAGCGCCTTGAGGATTTCGACCCGCTGCTGTGCACCCACGCCGATTTCATCGATGCGTTTGTCCGGATCGACGAAGAGTTCGTACTCTTCCTCAAGCTCTTTCAGTTCTTTGCGCGCTTTGGTCAGAGACGGCCCCAACAGGCCGCCGTCCTCTGCACCCAGAACGATGTTTTCCAGAACGGTGAAATTCTCAACCAGCTTGAAGTGCTGGAACACCATGCCGATGCCTGCGGCGATTGCGGCCTGGCTGTCGGGGATGTCGGTCTTTTGACCATTGATCCAGATCTCACCTTTGTCGGCTTTGTAAAAGCCGTAGAGAATGCTCATCAGCGTGGATTTGCCCGCACCGTTTTCACCGATGATCCCATGGATCGTACCGGGGGCGACGCTGATGGAAATGTCTTTGTTGGCCTGAACCGGCCCAAAGGCTTTGGATATCCCTTTGAGCTCAATGGCGGGGACGGTCATGTCTTGTCCTCAATTGCCGAAAGGGCCGCTGCGACACCATAACTGCAGTGCGCGAACAGCGGCAGAGTGGATGCGGGACGGGGGTGCCCCCGTCCCACGCGATATCAGAACTGCAGTGCGGGGCAGCTGTCGTTCTCGTAGTAGCTGACAACAG
>NZ_SMMF01000962.1:90233-172357 GCF_009711355.1 Roseibium sp. RKSG952
CGTCGTTGACCAGTGCTGCGTTGTTGTCGTCCATTGCGACACCAACACCTTCTTCGGCCAGACCCATGGCAAATACGCCGGTTTCAAGGTCTTCGCCGCCGCTCATTGCATCATAAACAGCAACGTCGACGCGTTTCAGCATCGAGGTCAGAACCTTGCCCGGGTGCAGGTGGTTCTGGTTGCTGTCCACGCCGATCGACAGGATGCCTTCATCAGCTGCGGTCTGCAGAACACCAACGCCTGTGCCACCCGCAGCGGCATAGATCACGTCTGCACCCTGGCTGATCTGGGCTTTGGTCAGTTCCGAGCCTTTAACCGGATCGTTCCAAGCCGCAGGAGTTGTGCCGGTCATGTTGGCGACAACGTTGATATCAGGGTTCACAGCCTTGGCACCCTGCGCATAACCGCAACCAAAGTGACGGATCAGCGGAATGTCCATGCCGCCGATGAAACCCACGGTGCCCGATTGGGAGGCCATCGCTGCCATCATGCCGACCAGATACGAGCCTTCATGCTCGGCAAAGCCGATCTGACGGATGTTCGGCGCGTCCAGCCAGGTTACGTCAACCGCGACGAACTTGGTATCGGGGTAGTCGCCGGCTACTGCGGACAGCGGATCTGCCATCGCGAAACCCATGGTTATGATCGGGTTTGCGCCTGCTTCGGCAAAACGGCGCAGAGCCTGTTCGCGCTGAGCTTCTGACTGAAGCTCGATCTCGCGGTAGGTGCCGCCGGTTTCATCGGCCCAACGCTGCGCGCCATTATGTGCCGCTTCGTTGAACGACTTGTCAAATTTACCGCCCAGGTCAAAGATCAGCGCGGGCTCGGCCAGAGCTGCGCCAGCTGTCAGTGCAACCGCAGCGGCTGCGCCCATCAAAGATTTCATCAGGGTCATATGTTACTCCCGTTGGTTTTTGTCGGTTCGGTGCCAAGATAGCCCCGTTTACCCACTCAGAGCGAGCATAACCGTTGTGATGGCGGGAATTAAGGCCGTTTGCAACAGGCGGGGTCAACTGAATTTTGACCATATGGTCGAAAAAATTGCATCTACCGCTAGGGCAAGCTGCGTTCCATTACAATTGCGTCCGCATTTTTATCGTTTTTCCGCAAATAGTAGCCTTTGCGCCGTCCACAGGGGCGATAATTGCAACTTTGGTACAGCTTAAAGGCGGGATGATTGTCTTCAGCTACGTCCAGAAACGCGCGGGTGGCACCCAGTTCGATGGCTTTGTTGTGCCAGTTCTCCATGCAGCGCCGGCCCAGCCCTTGCCGTTGATACGCCGGGTGAGTCGCAATTGTCAGCAACTCAGCTTCTCCGGCGATGACCTGAAACAAAGCAAAAGACTGTTCGTTCCCAACAACATGGGTGAAGCGATTGGTCAGAAGGTCGGAAAACTCATCCTCTGTCCATGGGCGGGATTGGGTGAACGCCGCGGCGTGAGTCGATGCCAAGCCCTGAGGTGTCATCCGTCTAACAGTACGGGTGGCACATCTCTGGATGGTGCGGCGTCAGCCGGCCGTATGTAGAGCGGTGCGGGTGGTTCTTGAACTGTTGCCCAACGTTGCGCGGCAATGCGGGCGATAGCCGATGCCTGAGATGCGGGCTCAGAACAATTGAAAAGAGGCCCAAGTGATTCTGCCTCATCCCGAGACTTCAGTTGCGGAGAAGACCCTGGAAGTTGCACGTACACCTGATCTCGCGGAGCAACGATGACGGGAATCTCACCATCGGGTGCAAGATCTGCCAACGCTTCAAACCCCGAAACGCCAACTGCAGGTACCGCAAGACCTAGTGCGAGACCCCGTGCCGCCGACACCGAAATTCGTATGCCAGTAAAATTGCCGGGGCCTACGCCAACCCCGATCGCATCCAGATCCTGCCAGTTACAATCCGCTTCTGCCAGAACCTCTTCAAGCAGAGGCATCAGCCGCTCAGCTTGTCCGCGGGTCATGGATTCGGCCTTTGATACCGCGATTTCACCCCCGCGCAGCAAAGCGGCCGCGCAATGCGCGGCCGATGTATCGAATGCCAGTATTGTTGGTTCAGACGGCAACAGGGCGAACCTCGGTCACTTCGGGGATGTAGTGGCGCAGCAGGTTCTCGATGCCCATTTTTAGGGTCAGAGTCGATGACGGGCAACCTGCGCAGGCCCCTTGCATGTGCAGATATACAACGCCCCGGTCGAACCCATGGAACGTGATGTCTCCGCCGTCCTGAGCAACGGCCGGGCGCACACGGCTGTCCAGCAGATCTTTGATCTGGTTCACGATTTCTGCATCTTCGCCAAAGTGCTCAGCGTGGCCGGATTCGGTGACGGCTTCGGCGCCCATGACAGGCTGGCCAGACTGATAGTGTTCCATAACAGCGCCAAGAACAGCCGGTTTGATGTGATCCCACTGGACGTCATCCGACTTGGTCACGGTCACGAAATCATTGCCAAAGAACACACCGGTTACACCGCTTACGGCAAAGATGCGTTTGGCCAGTGGTGACTTTTCAGCAGCTTCGGCGTTGGGAAAATCTGCTGTTCCAGCGTCCAGAACAGCCTGGCCGGGCAGGAATTTCAATGTTGCCGGGTTCGGTGTGGATTCGGTCTGGATGAACATGGCGGAGCTCCGTTTCAGTTGCTCCAGATATGCGGGCAGGGGCCCGGGAAGTCAAGATTTGGAACCGTTCTAAATTTGGGCGGCGTAAGAAATAGCTGCATCCAATCTGTCATCACCCCAGAACAACTCTTCTCCGACCAGAAAGCTGGGTGCCCCGAAGATGTCGTGCGACTTTGCCATTGCCACCTGTTCAATCAGGGCTGACTTGATGTTGGGGTCGCTGGCCTTATCAAGCATTTCGATGGGTAAATTCGCCGATTGCATGCACTCTGCCAGCACAGATTCATCCGAAATGTCGCGCCCCGAACCAAACTCTGCAGAATAAATGGCGCGAACAAACGCGGCCTTTTGATCGGGTGCTTCGATAGCCAGTACCAAACGCGCAGCTTTCAGGCCATTCTGAGGGAATCTGGCAGGCCGCGCGAAGGGTAGCCCGCGCTCAGTACAAAGCCGTTCCATATCGCGCCACATATAGCGGCCCTTGGCGGGATAGATGTTGAACGGAGAGTTATCCCAGCCTTGTTCTGCGAAGATCGGACCCAGCAGAAATGGTTGCCATTCGACAACCACACCCTTTGCGGCCGCGGCTCGCTCGATCCGCATTGCGCTGAGATAGGAATAGGTCGAGGCAAATTCGAACCAGAACTGAATTTGCCTTCCCATCAGCCTGCCTCAAGTAATCTCTTCCAGTTTCTCTTTGCTCAGATCACCGGGGACGATGGTGATCGGAATTGGCAGGCTGCCTGCGTTGCGTGACAGCTGGGTAACAAGCGGGCCGGGGCCCTTTTTATCTGTACCAGCACCCAGAACAAGCACACCAATTTCCGGATCGTCACGAACATGTTCGATGATTTGTGGCACCGGTTCGCCCTCGCGAATGGCGAGTTCGGGTTCTACACCCTGTTTGTCGCGCATCCATTTCGCGAATACCTCGAAATGTGCGTGAATACGTTCGCGCGCTTCTTCACGCATGACTTCAGCGACACCGATCCAGTGATTGAACTCATCTGGTGGAATAACGGACAGGACAGTAACGCCACCGCCAGTATGCGCCGCACGCATCGCGGCAAAACGCATCGCGTTCAGACACTCGCGACTGTCATCAAGTACGACCAGGAACTTGCGCATGAATATCCTCTTTGTTTTCAGCGATCATGCCCGAGCATTTGCCTGCTGGCAACTCGAACAAACAGAGGCAACGCGCTAGCGGTTGCTTGCGGCCCAGTCCCAATAAAGCGCACGCGCGCGGCGGGCGATAGGGCCAATCTGGTACTGCGTATCGTCCAGTGCAGTCACAGGTGTAACCTTGTTCATATTACCTGACATGAACACCTCATCCGCGTCATGAAAATCTTCGAAACTCAGAATGGTTTCGTGCACGGTTACGCCGTCTTGGCGCAGGTTGTCGATGTGGCGGGCACGTGTGATTCCAGCGAGGAAAGTGCCGTTGGGTGTCGGCGTGAAAACCTCGCCATCACGTACCATGAAGATATTCGCGGTGGCGGTTTCAGCGACATGGCCCATTGCGTCAGTCACCAGTGCGTTTGAAAACCCTTTGGACCGGGCTTCTTTCAGCATCCGCGCATTGTTGGGATAAAGGCATCCGGCCTTGGCATTAACGACTGCGGATTCCAAAATCGGACGTCGAAATCGGGTCGAAGTCAGCGTGGCTGAGGCAGTTTCCGCTGCCATCGGAATTTCTTCGAGACAGATCGCAAAACCCGTGCTGTCCTCCTGAGGGACAATCGCAGTCGCATCCCCGTCGATCCCCCAGTACATCGGGCGGATATAAACGGCGGCATCCGGAGCGTAGCTTCCCAGGCCTTCCTTTACGATCTCCTCCATCTGTTCGGTGGCGACATTCGGCGTAAGCATCAGCGCCTCGGCCGAGCGATTGACCCGTTCGCAATGGGCTGCAAGGTCAGGGGCCATCCCCTCAAAATAACGTGCGCCGTCGAACACTGACGATCCAAGCCAGGAACCGTGATCCGCTGCACGCATGATCGGGGCGTCCCCATCATGCCACTGACCTTCGAAATAGGTTCGGATGTTCGTACCGACTGCCATGATCCCCTCCGTTCATTCTGGCGAAACCTAGGAGGGCACAGCACCGAGGTCCAGAGGATTATCCAATCGACAAGGGCAACACATCCCGTTTGACCATGGTGCGCAGAGCGAAATTGGACCGCAGATTTCGAATTCCCGGAATTTTCATCAGCCTGTTTTCCAGGAATGCATCGAATGCATTCAGGTCTTGAACAACAACTCGCAGCAATATGTCGCGGGATCCGGTCATAAGATAGCACTCCATGACTTCATCACAGCGGCGAATGGCTTTCTCGAATGCATCGATAGCGTTCCGGTCCTGCTTTTCCAGTTCGACCGAAACAAAAATTGTGACGCCAAATCCAAGCAATTCTGCGTTTACCTGCGCAGCATATCCCGTGATCGCGCCGTCTCGCTGAAGCCTTTCGAGGCGCCGCGCACAAGGTGTTGCAGACAGTCCGACATGCTCGGCCAGATCGATGACAGTCATTCGCCCATCCTTTTGCAGAGCGCGAATGATCTTTCTATCTATCTGATCCATGGTGAAATACTCCATCTGATGGCTATCTTATAGAGTAAAGCACTAAAATCTCGCAAGCCAGCAGTGTCCATTGGCGAAAATCTCTAGGCAATACGTGCCAGAATCGCTTTGTCATTCCGGAGGTAGATAATGGAAATCCACCCAATTGACGCGCCAGGGCACGAGCGCGTGGTTGAATTTAAAGATACGGCACACGGATTGCTGGGCTATGTTGCGATCCACTCAACGCAATTGGGGCCAGCCGCTGGTGGCGTACGGATGCGACCCTATGGGCATCCGACTGAGGCATTGAATGACGCGCTGAGACTTTCACGCGGTATGACATTCAAGAACGCTGCCGCTGACCTTCCGCTTGGGGGTGGTAAGGCAGTTATCATAGGTGATCCTGCGGCAGAAAAGTCCCCTGAATTGATGAAAGCCTTTGGCCGCGTCGTTCAGCATCTGGATGGTCAATACTGGACTGCCGAGGATATGGGCATGACGCCTGCCGACATGGCGCATATCGGGTCTGAAACCCGGTACGTCGCCGGTCTGGCAGAGGGTGATTTTGCCAGCGGGGATCCGTCTCCGATCACCGCTAGGGGCATTTTCAATGCGATCCGCGTTGTTGCACGCCATCGATTTGGAACGGCTGGGCTGAAAGGTAAAACTGTCTCGGTTCAGGGTTTGGGCAATGTCGGCTGGCATTTGTGCCACCTGCTTCACGAAGGCGGTGCTGAGTTGGTTGTAGCCGATATTGACCGGCAGCAATGTGCTCGGGCAGCAGATCAGTTTTCGGCGAAGGTGGTCGAGACCGATACAATCTATTCAGCAGAGGCTGACATATTTGCACCCTGCGCGATTGGAGGCATTCTGAACGAGACCAGCATCCCGTTGCTCAAGGTTTCTGCCGTTGCCGGCGGGGCGAACAATCAATTGGCCACGGATGCTGATGCGCAGCGACTGCATGACTGCGGTATCCTCTATGCCCCGGACTTTGTTGCGAACGGTGGCGGCATCATAAACGTTGCGACCGAGATCCTGCAGGTTGCCGAACGTCAGGCCTTCGTGGATCTCAGATTGCAGGCTCTGGAACTTACGATGGATCGGATTCTGACCCGTGCGCAGGCTGAAACGGTCAGTCCGCATGAGGTGGCGGAATCGATTGTACAGGAAGTACTGCGCCCTCAGGCAGCGTAAGATTCCAAAGAGAAACGCCGCCCGGTTTGGGGCGGCGTTCTATGTTGTTTTATTGCGCGATCTCAGGATTTACCTGCGCCCACCATTCCGATGATCTCGTAGGTGTCACGCAGGATCGGGGCTGCGATCTCGCGCGCGCGTTCCGCGCCACGTGCCAGAATGCGGTCGATCTCTGCCTGATCTCCCATCAGACGTGCCATCTCGGTCGAGATCGGCGACAGCTTTTCAACTGCCAGATCAGCAAGCATTGGCTTGAACTCTCCAAACTGCTTGCCGCCAACCTGAGCCAGAACCTGCTCTACCGATTGATCGCTGAGCGCGGCATAGATGTTGACCAGATTGCGAGCCTCGGGGCGTTCGGACAGGCCATCAACCTCGGAGGGCAGAGCATCCGGGTCGGTTTTGGCTTTGCGGATCTTCTTCGCAATCGCTTCGGCATCATCCGTCATATTGATCCGGGTCATGTCGGACGGATCCGACGAAGACATTTTTCGCGAACCATCACGCAGGTTCATCACGCGCGGTGCAGGGCCGCCGATGACGGGTTCGGTCACCGGAAAGAAATCCACGCCATAGTCATGGTTGAACTTGATTGCGATATCGCGAGTCAGCTCTAGATGCTGTTTCTGATCTTCACCCACCGGCACATGCGTGGCGTGATAAGTCAGGATATCCGCTGCCATCAGCGCCGGATAGGCAAACAGACCGAGCGACGCGTTTTGCGCATTCTTGCCTGCCTTGTCCTTGAACTGTGTCATCCGCTGCATCCAGCCCATGCGGGCGATACAGTTGAAAATCCACGCCAACTGAGTGTGCTCGGCCACCTGGCTTTGGTTGAACAGGATGGATTTTTCCGGGTCCAGACCGGCGGCAATAAAACCCGCGCAAACCTCGCGTGTCTTCTCACGCAGACGGGCCGGGTCTTGCCAGACGGTGATCGCGTGCAGGTCGACCATGCAATAGATGGTCTCGTAATCCTCGCCCTGCATATCCACAAAGCGCTTGAGCGCACCAAGGTAGTTGCCAAGGTGCAGGTTTCCCGAAGGCTGGATGCCGGAAAACACGCGCGGCGTGAATTGGGTCTCGGTCATCGAAGGGAACTCCCGTCTGGAAAAATCAGTCCCCGTCGCTTACCCATGAGGCCAAGGGACGTCAACAGCCGCAAAGGTAAAGCCCAATGAGCAGTGAGCATTATACACCTGCAGTTAATCCTCTGCCCCCCGTCGTGATGGCACTGGTGCTGTTTGTCATGGGCATTGAACTGGCGTTCACGCTGGGCAGCCGAGGGTTGGTTGGTGGGCCAGACGCTGTCGGGTGGCGGCTACACGCAATAGACAGTTACTCGTTCTTTGCAGGTCAGTTTGATCGAATGCTGGAAACCGGCGACTGGCGCATAGATAGCCTCAAGCGTTTGGTAACGTACCCTTTTGTTTCAGGAACCTTTACCCAGGCGATTTTTGTCTGCGTCTTTATTCTGGCGATGGGCAAGATGGTGGCCGAGGTGTTTGGCAGCATTGCTATGTTGTTGATCTTTGTTCTGTCCGGTGCCGGAGGCGCGCTGGTTTATGCTCTGCTTCTTAACCCAAGCCACCCGCTGATCGGTGGGTTCCCACCGGTCTATGGTCTGATCGGAGCATTTACCTGGCTCTTGTGGCGCAAACTGTCTCTGGTCGGAGAAAACCAGTCGCGTGCCTTCCAGTTGATCGCAGTTTTGATGGGCATTCAGTTGCTGTTTGGACTGATCTTTGGCGGCACATCGGATTGGGTGGCCGACCTAGGTGGATTTGCCACCGGTTTTGGCCTGTCTTTCTTTCTGGCCCCGGGGGGCTGGGCGCGTATTGTCAGCCGAATCCGTCGGGACTGATAGCTTATGACCGGCGCAGGGCGCGCTTGAATTCAGAGATTTCGAAAGCGCCCAGCAGGTGCCCAAGGAAGAAATACGAGGCCGCCGCGATCTTGATCAGCAAGATCAGTGCAAGGTAGCGCCAGCCCGATAGTTCCAGCGTCCAACCAAAGAAATGGATTGCTGTATAAAGAACCGCTCCCATCCCCAATGAGGCTGCTATGATCCGCCATGCCCGTCGTTTGAACCGGTCGTCAAAACGGGCTTCTTCCCCCATTTTTCTCGCGCCGATAGCCAACAAGGCAACCATGGCCCACCCAGCGACCGACGCAGCGATGGCCGGAGCGATCCAGCCGATTAGCGGATAGAGACCAAAGGCAAGTGCTGCGTTCACGACCATGGCAACCAGGGCGTAGTGAAACGGAGATTTCGTATCCTCCCGCGCAAAGAACAAAGGCTGCAACAGTTTTTGTAGCATGAATGCGGGCAGGCCGATGCCATAGATAGCCACGGCCAGCGCAGTGGCAGCAGTGTCTTCCGCGCTGAACTGACCGCGTTCAAACAGGACCGAAACCAGCGGGTTAGGAATGATCACAAACGCAACCGTTGATGGAATGGTCAGCAACAGTGTGAATTCACCGGCCCGAGAAAACGCGTTTCGCGCCCCTTCTTTGTCATCGGCACGCAACCGGCGCGATAAATCGGGCAGCAGAACAATGCCGACAGCAATACCAACCACACCAAGCGGTAGCTGGTACAGCCGGTCGGCACTGAACAACCAGCTTATAGCTTTGTCAGTCTGCGACGCGACGCGTTGCCCGACCACCAGATTGACCTGCGTCACCCCCATGGCCAAAGCTGCCGGAACCGCTACGCGTACCATGTGACGCATATCGGGGCTCAACTTGGGCAGGCCGGGGCGGATGCGAAAACCAGCGCGTTCAGTTGCGACCCAAACCAAGCTTAGTTGTGCAACGCCTGCGATTGGAATGACGACAAGCAGCCATCGAATGATCTCGCCTCCCAAAACCGCACCTGTGATCATGGCAGCGCATGCAAATATGTTGAGCAGAACCGGCGCTGCGGCAGCTGCGGCAAAGCGGCCGGTCGCATTGAGGACACCGGAAAACAAAGCCGCCAGCGACATAAACAGTATGTACGGAAACACAATGTACCCATAGTCGACCGCAAGATCGAAACGCCCATCATCCGAAAACCCGTCAGCAACAAGCCATACTAACCCGGGCATGAAGACCATTGCCAACCCGACCAGAGCCAGAACGGCGGCTGACAGAAGGTTAAAGGCGTCTTGCGCAAAGCCCTGCGCATCTGCCCCTCCCTCCAAACGTTTCGAAAACATGGGTACGAAAGCTGCGTTAAATGCACCTTCAGCAAAGAAGCGGCGGAACATGTTTGGTAGACGAAACGCGGCGACAAAAGCATCCATCACCGGTCCCGGTCCGATATAGGCATTCAGCAGGATTTCCCTGAGAAAGCCCAGAATACGGCTGGTCAGGGTCCAGAAGCCGACCGTGAAGAGGCCCGAAAACAACCGGATCTGCTTCATGAGGCAGCGCGCTCCGCACCTTCGGTGATCGCCTTGCGCAGCTTGGCCTCAAGACCGCGCTGTTTGCTTTCGGAATGGTATTTCAGACCGAACATATCCTTGACGTAGAAAGTGTCGACAACCTGCTCGCCATAGGTGGCGATCACGGCATTGGCGATATAGACATTCGCAGCCGCGAGTGTCCGCGTCAGATCATACAGCAGACCGGGCCTGTCACGGGTATCAACTTCGATGATCGTGTAGATTTCAGAGCCGTCGTTATCAAACGTGATATGGGTCGGCACGTTGAATGCCTTTTCACGCTTCTTGATCTTGTCGCGGGATTTCAGGGCGTCGCGAGCCACGACCTCACCCTTGAGGGTTTTGTGGATCATCTGGGTCAGGCGTGGCAGGCGATCCGCCTCGAACGGATGACCTTCTGCATCCTGAATCCAGAACGCGTCGGTCACATATCCGTCTTTGGTTGTGTAGCTGCGCGCATCAACGACATTTGCCCCCACCAATGCCAGCGCACCGGAAATCCGTGCAAAGATACCGGGGTGATCACCCATTGCGAAACAGGCACGGGTGGCGTCGCGATCCTCATCGGGATGCAGGCGGATTTCCATCGAACCCGGGTCACCGCTATGTTCCAGAACGCGCAACATCTCGGCGAACTCGACATGTGTCGCTAGGTTCAGGCCCTGCCAGTAGGGGTCATAGTGACGCGAGGTTTCAGCCTTGAGATCAGTTTTGGACCAGTCCTCAAGCTCGGCGCGCAGCGCTTTCTTGGCTTCTGCACCGCGATTGGCCCGGTTGAGGTCTTCCATTCCCGTTTCCAGCGCACGCTTGGTTTCGGCATGGAGTGCCCGCAGCAGTGTGGCCTTCCAGTTGTTCCAAGTATTCGGTCCCACACCCCGGATGTCGCAGACAGTCAGCACGGTCAGCAAATCCAGCCGTTTGACCGTTTTCACGGCCTTGGCAAAATCGCGCACTGTTCTTGGATCCGAGATATCCCGTTTCTGCGCCATATCTGACATCAGCAGATGGTAGCGTACCAGCCACTCGACGGTCTCGGCCTCGGATTTGTTCAGACCTAGTCGCGGCGCAACCTTGCGGGCGATTTTGGCTCCGAGGATTGAATGGTCCTCTGGCCGTCCTTTGGCGATGTCATGCAAAAGCAAGGCCACATACAGAACGCGCCGGCTGACGTCACCTTCAAGGATTGATGACGCGAGCGGAAGTTCCTCTATCAGTTCGCCGCGTTCGATTTGTGCCAGGTTGATGATGCATTGGATCGTATGCTCGTCGACGGTGTAGCTGTGATACATGTTGAACTGCATCATCGCGACAATGTGTTCGAATTCCGGGAGAAACGCTGACAGCACGCCCAGTTCATTCATTCGCCGCAAGGCACGTTCCGGGTTACCGTGCTTCAACATCAGATCGAGGAAGATGCGCTGAGCCTCTTTGTCATTGCGCATTTCGTCATCGATCAGATTCAGATTGGCCGTGACCAGCCGCATTGCATCCGGATGGATCAGCATCCCGGTTCGCAAACCTTCTTCGAACAAGCGCAGAAGGTTCATCTTGTCGGATAGAAATTTGTCCGGATCAGCGACATCCAACCGACCGTGCACGATCCTGTAACCGGGCTTAACCCGTGGGCGTCTGCGAAAGATACGCTCCAACAGTGCCGGGCTTTTCATATGTGAAGCTTCCAGCTTTGTCAGAAAGATCCGGGTCAGTTCACCCACGCGGGTCGCTTCGCGGAAATAGCGCTGCATGAAAACTTCGACAGCCCGGCGACCGGCGCGGTCTTCGTAACCCATGCGGTCTGCGACCTCGACCTGCAGATCGAATGTCAGCTGTTCTGTGGCACGTCCTGTAACCAGATGCAGGTGCGAGCGTACGGCCCACAGAAACTCTTCTGCCTGAACAAAGGTATTGAACTCTTCCGGTGTAAACAGACCTAGCGGCACCAATTCCGCGACATCCTGAACGCCATAGATATATTTGGCGATCCAATAGAGCGACTGGAGGTCGCGCAGGCCGCCTTTGCCCTCTTTCACATTGGGCTCGACCATATAACGTTCACCCTGTTTGAGGTGACGCTCATCTCGTTCCTGCAGTTTTGCTTCGATGAACTCCTGCTCGGAACCCTTGAAAAGATCGGCTTTGAGCTGACGATCAAGCTCCTTTGCCAGATCCTCATCTCCGGCCAGATAACGCTGTTCCAGCATCGCTGTCCGGATGGTGAAGTCATCCGTTCCCAACCGAAGGCAGTCTTTGATCGTGCGCGATGAATGGCCGACCTTAAGTCGCAAATCCCAGAGCATGTAGAGCATGGACTCAATCACGCTCTCGGCCCAGGCCGTGATTTTGTACGGGGTCAGGAACAACAGATCGACATCCGAGGATGGCGCCATCTCTCCGCGCCCGTACCCTCCAACCGCCAGCACGGCGATCTTTTCGCCACGTGTCGGAGTCGCCAGAGGATGCAGATACTCGCTGGCAATTTTCATTGCCGTACAGACCAGCCCGTCTGTCAGATAGGTATACGAGCGAGTAAGCGCGCGCGCCTCAAACGGACGCTTGCCAAATGCCTCGGCAATCGCCTTGCGCCCGGTCTTTTGCACGTCACGCAGGATGCGCACTGTTTCATTGCGCATCGATGCAGTGTCGAGGTCTTTCTCGAACGCTTCCGACAACAGGGCGCTTACCCCGTCACTGTCGAATATATCGTTCGCCGGGCAGATAAGTTCGCCGGTTGGCAATCGTACCTGTGCCGGTCGATCAGAAGCCGGCGCCAGTGAAGCTTTGTGGGGCAGGGTCAATCACAACCACCTGTTTGTTCTGGATCGTGGCCACTGCCAGACCGCGTTCATTCGTACCGTTCGGACGCAGGCGGAAGATGCCGCCGACGCCCTGGAAACCAGCATTCTGTGTCAGGGCCGAGGCTGTCAAAGCGTCGGATTTGCCCTGGCTGACCAATGCGCCGATTGCAGCAATTCCGTCATAAGCGAGGCCGCTGATTGGATGCGGTGCAGTGCCGTAAGTGGCGTTATAGCGCTGTCTGTAAGCTTGTGCCTTTGCCGGGTCGGGCAGGGCAAACCAGCCACCCTGAACTCCGGGCAGTTCCAGCGTTTGGGGCGGGATATCCCAGCGGGTCAGCCCGATAAATTGTGTTGTCGCGGGCGACACACCGGATTCGGGCAGCAATTGGGTAAACAGGGGCAGAGCACCAGCAGTCGTCGCCGTCAGGAAAATCGAATCCGCGCCCGAAGAATCAACGGTTGCCTTGATGGTGGGTACCGAGTTGATGACACCTTGCTGTGAACGATCATATCCGACCGTACCCGCATTGTTGACGCGGCTGCTGCTCAATGCAGTTGAAATGGCCGACTGTCCCAACTGACCGGCAGCATCATTGCTGTGGACGATGACCATTCCGGTTTTGCCGCGGCTGCCGGCAAAGTTCACCAGACGGCTGGCGGTGTTATCGAATGTGGGCCCAAGGACAAAGACATTGCCGCCTGCAATGCTGGTATTGTTCGAAAAGGACAGAACGTTGACTTTGTTGTTCAGAACGGCAAGTCCGGCGGCGTTTGCAGCCTGTGCATATACCGGCCCGATGATGATCTTGGCCCCGTCGGATACCGCCTGCTGTGCAACTGCCGATGCGGTACTCGCATTGCCAGCAGTGTCATAGACCCGCAGGTCGATCTGTACGTTCTTCAGATCCGCCATCGCTAGCCGGGCTGCGTTTTCAAGGCTTTGTGCCAGCGCTGCATCACCCGACTGCGCCGACCCTTTCGGAACCAGCAATGCGACCGGAACAGGTTTGGAGGTATTGATCGACGGGCCGCCGCCGATTGCCCCCGGCTCACATGCGGCCAGAAACGCCGCGGTAGCTAATACAGCGGCGGATTTCGCCAGCTTGCGTACGGGCTTGCAAACGGTAAACATCTAAATGAAAACTCCCTGATCCAGCGGCTTAGAATGCTGCTATTCTGTTGAGCCGCGATAATAAACGTCATGCTGCGAGGGTCCAGCTTTGAATTTCCAAAAGATCAGATTGGCTGCTGGCCTGTACTTTGTTGCCACTCCGATCGGAACGGCGCGTGACATCACGCTCAGGGCATTGGATGTACTGGCGTCGGCTGATGTCATTGCGGCCGAGGACACACGCAGCCTGCGCAGGTTGATGGAAATACACGGTGTTCCGCTAGATGGGCGTCGTATTCTTGCCTATCACGATCACAGCGGAGCGGGTGCGCGTGGCAAAATCCTTGAAGCGCTTGAGCAGGGAAAATCGGTTGCCTACGCCTCCGAAGCAGGCATGCCACTTATTGCCGATCCAGGCTATGATCTGGGCCGCCAGGCCGCCGAAGCGGGTCATATGGTGACATGTGCGCCCGGGCCCTCTGCCGCTCTGGCTGCGCTGACACTGGCAGGGTTGCCGACAGACGCGTTCTTTTTTGCTGGGTTCCTGCCTAATGCCTCAGGTGCGCGGCGGACGAGAATCGAAACGCTACGCGACATTCCGGGAACGCTGGTGTTCTACGAATCTCCCAAACGCATCTCCAGCAGCCTGGCGGATCTTGCCGACGTGTTGGGATCAGATCGTCAGGCCGCTTTGTGCCGCGAGTTGACCAAGAAATTCGAGGAAGTGCGCCGTGGGACACTTGGCGAATTGGCTGAGGAGTATCAGTCCAAAACCGTCAAAGGTGAAATAGTCCTGCTTGTTGATCGCTCTCATTCGCAATCTGTTAAGGAATCCGACGTAGAAGAGGCTTTGATCAAAGCCTTGGAGACGCATTCGGTTCGGGATGCTGCCGATCTTATTTCAGAGATGTACAACCTCCCGCGCAGACCGATCTATCAAAAGGCGCTGAAGCTGGGCAAAGGATGAGTTCATGCAACGATCGGTTCGTAGCTCTGTTTCATATCACGCAGGGCAATCAGCCGAATATTTCGTTGCATCAGACTATGAGCGTCGTGGTTATCACATTGCAGAGCGCCGCTGGCGTGGCGCCGGTGGCGAGATTGATCTGATCGTACGAAATGCGGATGGGTTTGTTTTTGTCGAAGTAAAGAAAAGCTCAAGTTTTGATGCAGCCGCTGCCCGGATCAGCCGTCGTCAGATGGACCGCATTTGCGCCTCGGCCGCGCAATATCTTGATCAGCAGCCTCGGGGACATTTGGCCAATGCACGTTTTGATGCGGCGTTAGTGAATGCCTTTGGTGAGCTTCAAATTATCGAAAACGCGTTTGGTCAGGCCTGATCACCATTGAACCCTTCGTTCCTCTGCGCCATGTATCGAGCGTGGAATTGAGGGATAAGCCATGAAGATCGCCTTTCAGATGGACCCGATCGGGGCCGTGGATATCAACGCCGACAGTTCGTTCCGTCTGGCCGAAGAGGCACAGGCACGCGGGCATGAGCTGTTCTTTTACAGCCCGGATCAACTGGCTTATCAGGAAGGGCGCATTACCGCACGTGGTCAGGACATGACAGTGCAGCGTGTCGCTGGTGATCCGGCTGTGTTGGGTTCGGAACGCGAGGTTGATCTTGCGGACTTCGATGTGGTTTGGCTGCGGCAGGATCCGCCGTTCGATATGCACTACATCACATCGACCCACTTGCTGGATCGACTGAAAGGGCAGGCGTTGGTGGTGAATGATCCGTTCTGGGTGCGTAACTACCCCGAAAAACTGCTGGTGCTGGATTTTCCGGAATTGACGCCGCCGACGACCATCGCGCGAGATCTTCAGACCATCAAAGCTTTCAAAGAAAAGCATGGCGATGTCATCCTGAAGCCGCTTTATGGCAATGGTGGTGCGGGTGTGTTCCGGCTGGATGCAAATGATCGCAACCTGACCTCGCTGCATGAATTGTTCACCGGGTTTTCGCGAGAGCCTCTGATCGTCCAGAAGTTCCTGCCGGACGTCAGCAACGGCGACAAGCGCGTGATTTTGGTGGATGGCGAGCCGGTCGGTGCCATCAACCGCGTCCCGGCCGAGGGGGAGACACGTTCGAATATGCATGTCGGCGGTCGACCTGAGAAAATTGGCCTGACAGAGCGTGATATGGAGATCTGCGCGGCCATCGGTCCGTTGCTGAAAGAAAAGGGGCAGGTGTTTGTTGGGATCGATGTGATTGGTGACTATCTGACTGAAATCAACGTGACCTCCCCAACTGGTATTCAGGAGCTTGAACGCTTTAACGGCGTCAACGTTGCTCAGAAAATCTGGGAAGCGATTGAGGCTAAGATTTAAGCAGCGACCTTGGCGCTGATGCGAAAGCTCAGCGCCTCGGCCACATGCGGGCGTCTGACATCTGGCGCGCCTTCGAGATCAGCAATTGTCCGGGCGACCCGAAGAATGCGGTGAAAGGCGCGGGCTGAAAGACCGAACCGCTCGGCCGCTTTCAGCAGCAGATCTTTACCTTCTGCATCCGGCGCGGCGATCTCTTCCAAAAGATTTCCTTCAACATCTGCATTCTGACGCGTGGCAGTTCCCTGATAGCGATCAGCTTGTACCAACCGGGCTTTTTCAACCCGGGCGGCAACGATTTCGGAGCTGTCACCGGATGGGGGCAGGTCAAGGTCGGTGAATCCGACAGGTGGCACCTCGAGCCGCAGGTCAAAGCGATCCATGAGCGGCCCCGAGATGCGTCCAAGATAATCTTCCCCGCAGCCGGGTGCGCGCGAGCAGGCGCGAGATGGATCGGTCAGATATCCGCATTTGCACGGGTTTGCGGCCGCAACCAGCATAAACCGGCAGGGATATTTTACATGAGCATTGGCGCGCGCCACCATGACCTCACCGGTCTCGATGGGCTGGCGCAGAGTTTCCAAAACGGTTCGCGGGAATTCCGGAAATTCATCCATGAACAGTACGCCATTGTGGGCAAGGGAAATCTCGCCGGGTTTCGCACCCTTCCCACCGCCCACAATTGCTGCCATCGAAGCTGTATGGTGCGGCTCTCGAAATGGACGTGTTCGGCTGATACCGCCTTCATCCAGTAATCCGCACAGGGACTGAATCATCGAGGTTTCAAGCGCTTCAACAGGCGTAAGCGGAGGCAGTATTCCCGGCAATCGGGCTGCCAGCATGGACTTGCCCGATCCGGGCGTGCCGATCATGATGAGGTGATGGCGTCCGGCCGCGGCAATCTCCATTGCTCGTTTGGCACGCTCTTGACCCTTGACGTCGCGCAGATCGCGGGCGCTGGGCGTCAGGTTTACCTCGCCGGGCTGGGCGATAGGTAAAGGTGACTGGCCAGAGAAATGCCGGACCACATCCCCAAGGGAACCGGCTCCAATTACCTGCGTCGCATCAACCCACGCCGCCTCGGCGCTTGAGGCGCGGGGACATAGAAGCGTTCGATCTTCAGCAGCGGCGGTCATGGCTGCCGGCAAGGCGCCAACCACGGGAACCAAAGAACCATCCAGCGAAAGCTCTCCCAGCGCTACGGCACCTTCGGCAGCATCGGCTGGAATGATTTCCAGAGCCGACAGCAAGGCGACGGCTATCGGAAGGTCGAAATGGCTGCCCTCTTTTGGCAGATCGGCAGGGGACAGGTTGATCGTTATCCGTTTTGAAGGGAGTGCGATCGCCATCGAACTGAGCGCACTGCGCACTCGGTCACGGGCCTCGGACACCGCTTTGTCCGGCAGGCCGACAATTGAAAACGCAGGAAGACCGGGCGAAACGGCGCATTGGACCTCGACCGGTCGGGCATCTACACCCTGAAAGGCAACAGTATGAGCTCGGGCGACCATGGCTGTCCTGTTCTTGGTTAACAGGTCGTTGCTGCCATGGCCGCGGTTTAGGAAGTGTTAACGACGCGGATTAATTGATCAGTGCCATGAATTTTGGCCAGGCTTCCGGGTCGGCCACTGTTTTGTCCCTGCAGAACGGATTACAAAACCCCCAACGATTTCCATCGAGTTCCAGGTAGTCGGATACTGGTTTGCCCGAATACGGACAATTCGCATTGATCGAGGGGCCAGCGTCCAGAGGTTTTGCCTTGGAGGCACCGCCAACCGGCCATGGCTTGGAGCGCAGCTCCTGAGCGTAGGGAAATGGATCATACTGCACGGTCAAACCCATCGCTCTCCACTGCCTGACCGGTGTATCCGAAAGCAGCCCCAGACAATATTCGCGGTTCTTGTCAGATACCGGTAGCCCGTATCCAATGATCCGTGCTGCAACGGGTGTATAAAACACATCGGCCAGAGAATATTCGCCAAACAGCGGCCCGGATGATGCGTCGGAAACCTTGCGAGCGTGATCCCATAGCGTTTCGATTCTTTCGAGATCTGCCAATGTGCCCGCTGATGGCACAAAGTCTTCCCAGCAATGCAAAAGTTGCATCGGGCATTCGCTTCGCAGGGAAGTGAAGCCGGAAACCATTTCGGAACATAACCATCTTGCAGTTGCGCGAGCGGCGGCATACTTGGGCCAAAGCCCTGCATCTGGATGACGTTCAGCCAAAGTTTCGGCCATGGCCAGGCTTTCGCCAACAACTGTTCCGTCTGGCAAGCGCAATGCCGGTACCAGACGAGCTGGGGCGAGGGGTTCCATATCCTCGGCCATAGTCCCGGAATAGAGGCCAATCATATGGGTTTTATAGGGAAGGCCAAACTTCTCCAGCATCAGCCATCCGCGCATGGACCAGCTGGAAAACAGCCTGTCCCCGATAAACAGATCATAAGTCATGCCCCGACGATGTCGGATCATATATCATTCGTAAATCGGTTATTTGTGCGGAGTTTTATCACGGAATGTGATTGATCCGTTCCACAGACCACCTGTCGCCATGATCCGTGATTTCGGTGACAGACAAATTGTCGATACGATGCGAGAACGCCTGTTGGGCATCAACTGCCAACGCACGCTGTACCTGCGTGAGTATGACGCCGAAATGTGCAACAACGATCAGGTCAGATCCGGTATGTTCGGCAATCAACCCGTCGATCACCGCATCAACCCTTGCACGGACCTGATTCCAGCTTTCACCTTCGGGTGGGCGCACCTCGCCCGGATTATCCCAGTAGGCAAAAGCCAGTTCAGGATCCTCGGCCTCGATATCCGCAAAAGGCCGCAGTTCCCAGGTTCCAAAGTTGATCTCTCTCAGGTCCGGATGATGCGGCAACCGGCGGCGCGTCCCTTCTATTGCGCTGGCGGTGTCAGCGGCGCGGGAAAGATCTGAGGACACAACAATGCCTCCGGATGGCAGATGGGTCTGAAGCCTTGCAATCGCGGCATGATCGCTCAGATCGGCAGGAATATCCGACCAGCCTACCATTGTTTTGGCATGCGTCGGGCCGTGTCGGACGAGGTGCAGACGTGTCACGGAAGCTGACCTTTCAAAACCAGTGGCAACCCGGCAGTGACCTGTACAACCAGATCTGCCTGCGCAGCCAGTGCGATATTCAAACGCCCCTGCGCCTCGCGAAACCTGCGGGTCAGTGCATTATCCGGGACGACCCCGTGACCTACCTCATTCGAAACGATGACGATTTGCGCCGGGCAGGTGCGCAGATCATCAAGAAATTCAGCCTGGGCCTGAGCGATGTCATTCTCAGCGAGCAAGTGATTGCTCAGCCACATGGTGGCACAATCAATCAGGCAAATCTGATCCCGACTCAGGCCCGTAAGTGCAGGCTTCAGGTCAAACGGGGCCTCGATTGTCGTCCACCCCGCGCCGCGTTGTGCAATATGCTGCCTAATTTTTTGGCGCATCTCATCATCAAACACTTGTGATGTCGCGACGTAAACCCGGTTTTTTTCCGTTGAAACAACCAGTTGTTCGGCAAAAGCGGATTTTCCCGATGCTGCGCCGCCCAGAACAAAGGTTAAATTGGGATGCACTTTTATTACCTTTCTGGTGATCCACCCGGTTTTGCCCTGCGTATCGACACCAAAACGTCAAAGCAAGACCGGCCCGCGCCAGCAAACAAGGGAGAGATGCATGGCACTGGATAACCCAAGTGACTTTTCGATGTCCCGTAGGGCCATGAAGGCCGAATTGCTGGACGCAGAAACAGAATTGCGACTCGCCTACGCGTGGAGAGACGATCGCGACGAACAGGCGCTTCATCGTTTGATCACCGCTTATATGCGACTGGCGATCTCGATGGCGGCAAAGTTCAAACGTTACGGTGCGCCGATGAATGATCTCATTCAGGAAGCTGGTTTGGGATTGATGAAGGCCGCCGATAAGTTCGACCCGGATCGTGGGGTTCGGTTTTCAACCTATGCCGTATGGTGGATCAAGGCGAGCATTCAGGACTATGTCATGCGGAACTGGTCGATGGTGCGGACCGGTTCGACCTCTTCCCAGAAATCCCTGTTTTTCAATATGCGGCGCGTCCAGGCGCGACTGGAGCGCGAAGCCGCAACAGATGGGCTTGAGTTGGATCGCCACCAGTTGCACCAGATGATCGCGGCTGAGATTGGGGTCCCACTGCGGGATGTCGAGATGATGGAAGGGCGCCTTTCTGGCTCTGATTTCTCCCTCAACGCGGTGCAATCGACCGATGAGGACGGGCGCGAATGGATTGATGCGCTTGAAGATGATCGGGAGCAGGCAGCCGAAGCTGTTGAACACAGCCATGATACCCAACAGTTGCGTGAATGGCTGGTGACAGCGATGCAGGCTCTGAACGATCGCGAGCGGTTCATCGTTCGTGAACGCAAACTACGTGAACCGGCGCGCACGCTGGAGAGTTTGGGGCAGGAACTTGGTCTGTCCAAAGAGCGCGTACGACAGCTTGAGGCGGCAGCCTTCATCAAAATGCGCAAGAACCTTGAAGCGCAATCCCGTGAGGTGCAACACTTCTTCGCATGAGACATCTTGCGATTCTTGCCACCGCCGCAATTCTGAATTTTAACTTTGCTCCTCAGGGGCTTGCTGACGAATACCTGCCCGACAACGTGCGCGAGCGGATGCAGTCAGCAGATGTTATTATTCTGGGTGAAATTCACGACAATCCACAGCACCATTATATCCAGGCCGAAGCGATCGAAGTGATTGATCCTTCGGCTGTGGTCTGGGAAATGGTGACAGAGGAAGGTGCGCAGCGCCTTGCTCAAAAAGCGGTTTCCGATCCCGAAGAGCTTTCGCGAATCCTGCGTTGGGTTGAATCCGGCTGGCCACCGCTCAGCATGTATTACCCGGTGTTTCAGGCAAGCGAAGCACCAGTGTATGGCGCAATGGTTCCGCGCAAGGCTGCACGGGCGGCGATGGAACGTGGTGCAGCCACTGCTCTGGGGGCGGATGCTGCGCGCTACGGATTGACGGTGCCACTGGCTGCCGAAGATCAGGCCGCGCGCGAAGCGGATCAACTGGCGGCTCATTGCAATGCGATCCCCGAAGAGGCGCTGCCTCAGATGGTTGCGATTCAGCGGCTGCGGGATGCGGTCCTGACACGCGCTATCCTGACTGCGATTGACGACACCGAAGGGCCGGTTGCCGTGATCACCGGCAATGGGCATGCACGCAAAGATCGCGGGATTCCCACCTTTCTGTCTCGTATGCGCCCGGGTCTGAAGGTTTTTGTGCTGGGACAATCCGAAGATGGCGTCATCGAAGGCGAGTTTGATGTGGTTATCGACAGCCCTGCGGTCGAACGCGAAGATCCGTGCAAAGCCTTTGAAAATCAGGACTGAGCTGCAACAATATCCGCTGGAACTCATCGGTGGCGTTGCCTAATGTCAGCGCCGACCGGGACGTGGAAGGGCTGAACATGCTGGCATCCAAACGTATTCTTCTGATCATCGGCGGGGGAATTGCGGCTTACAAGTCATTGGATCTGATCCGGAGACTGAAAGAACGCGGCGCGGCGGTAACGCCTGTTCTGACCCGCGCTGCCGAAGAATTTGTTACGCCGCTTTCGGTGTCTGCACTTGCCGGGGAAAAGGTGTATCGCGACCTTTTCGATCTGACGGATGAGGCCGAGATGGGGCATATCCAGCTCTCACGCTCTGCCGATTTGATTGTTGTTGCTCCGGCCACGGCCGACCTTATGGGCAAGATGGCAGGTGGTCTGGCAAATGATCTCGCATCTACTTTGCTGATGGCGACAGACACTCCTGTCCTGTGTGCCCCTGCAATGAACGTACGCATGTGGGATCATCCGGCGACGCGGCGCAATCATGAACAGCTATTGGCTGACGGCGTCAGCTTCGTTGGCCCTAACGAGGGCGATATGGCGTGCGGAGAATACGGACCGGGCCGCATGTCTGAACCGCTGGAGATCGTGGCTGCAATCGAAAATGCGTTTGAAGCGGGCCCCTTGGCTGGCAAGCGCATTCTGGTGACATCTGGTCCTACGCATGAACCCATTGATCCGGTTCGCTATATTGCAAACCGATCATCGGGGGCACAGGGAACAGCGGTTGCCCGGGCTCTTGCCGCAATGGGTGCCGAAGTTGTTTTTGTGACCGGCCCTGCAGATTTGCCCCCACCTGAGGGCGTGCAGGTTGTGCGGGTTGAGACAGCACAGCAAATGTCGGATGCGGTGGATGAGGCCTTGCCCGTCGATGCGGGCGTGTTCGCGGCGGCGGTTGCAGATTGGCGTATTGCCGGGGCTTCGGACCGCAAGCTGAAGAAAAGCCGTGACGGTGTTCCGGCTCTGGAGTTTGCCGAAAACCCGGACATTTTGAAACGTGTGGCGAACATGGAATCTGATCGCCCGGGGCTGGTAGTTGGCTTTGCCGCCGAAACCGATAACGTGATCGAACACGCAACGGCCAAACGTAAGCGCAAAGGATGCGATTGGATCGTCGCAAATGACGTGAGCCCGGCGACCGGGATAATGGGCGGGTCCGAGAACGCGGTCATATTGATTTCGGATGATGGCGCTGACGAATGGCCCCGTATGGGCAAGGATGCCGTCGCCAAACGTCTGGCAGAGAAGATTGCACAAGTTCTCAACGCGTGATCAGCGCAGAAACAGAAAAAGGGTGCCAACATGGTTGCAATTCGTGTGATCCGCGAGGACGGCGCTGATCCGGCGGTGGCGCTGCCTTCGTACGAAACCACAGGAGCAGCGGGCGCGGATGTGCGCGCAAACTTGCCCGATGGCAAGGCGATCATTCTCGAACCCGGAGAACGCACCCTCGTGCCAACCGGCCTGAGGATCGAAATTCCCAATGGGTACGAGGTTCAGGTTCGTCCGCGCTCGGGTCTGGCCCTGAAACATGGCATCACACTGCCCAATACGCCGGGGACTATCGACAGCGACTATCGCGGTCCTTTGGGAGTGATCTTGCTGAATGCCGGGCAGGAGCGGTTCGAAATCAGCCACGGCGAACGGATTGCTCAACTCGTTGTGGCTCCAGTGGTTCAGGCAAGTTTTGAAGCTGTCGAGGAACTGAACGTCACTGAACGCGGCGCTGGCGGTTTCGGCTCCACCGGTAGCAGTTGATGCTGTTGGTGTTCTTCCTGGCCGCGGCCCTTTGGGGTATCGGCTGGATGGCAGGTGTTTCCAGAACAGCCCGCTCGGCGTCAGTCGCGGTGTTGCTGTTGGGGGTGGTTACTGCTCAGCTGATTTTGCCGGATGGCCATCCGCTGCGAGAAGCCACCGGAGGATCGGCTGCCATGTGGCTCATCCTTGGTGGGTTTGCAGCGCTGGTTCTTCTCTACAGTCGGATGCTAAAGCTTCTGCGTGCACGCGCTGTGCCCACGCAGGACAAGGAGCAGACGATGGCCTCCGATCAATTCAGTGAAACAGAGCTGGAACGATATGCCCGACATATCGTTCTTCGGGAACTTGGCGGTCCGGGGCAGAAGAGGCTCAAAAAGGCGCGAGTGCTGGTGATCGGAGCAGGTGGCCTGGGCGCGCCGGCGCTACAGTATTTAGCGGCAGCGGGTGTCGGGACAATTGGTGTGATCGACGATGATGTGGTTGAGAATGCCAATCTACAGCGGCAGGTGATCCACCGTGATACGGATATCGGCATACCCAAGGTCTTTTCTGCGCAACAGGCAATGGAATCGCAGAACCCGAATGTTGTGGTACGCCCTTATCACCGCCGTCTGACTGAAGAGATCGCCTCTGATCTTTTTGATGAGTATGATCTGATTCTGGATGGAACGGATAACTTTGAGACGCGCTATCTGGCGAACCGTACAGCCGTCGCGCGCGGCAAGCCCCTGATCTCGGGCGCTTTGTCCCAGTGGGAGGGGCAGCTGAGCGTATTCAGCCCTGCAGAAAGCGGACCTTGCTATCAGTGCATCTTCCCCGAAGCACCTGCCGCCGGTCTTGCGCCTTCCTGTGCCGAAGCCGGGGTCATCGGCCCCTTGCCCGGTGTCGTTGGATCGATGATGGCTGTAGAGGCGATTAAGGTTACTACCGGGGCTGGCCAGCCTCTGGTCGGAGAGATGCTGATCTACGACGCGCTTTATGGTGAAAGCCGGAAGATCACCTTGTCCAAACGTGCAGATTGCCCGATTTGCGCGGCTGCAACCACATGATCCAAGCCACCCAACCCTGCGTGGCGCATCTGTGATGCGCACAGCAGGGGCGGGAGCCTGTTTTTAGCCCAGCGCGCGATCCAGATCGGCAATCAGGTCATCGGCATCCTCCAGCCCGACGGACAGGCGGAAAATCCCGTCTCCGGCATAGGCGCGATAGTCCTCCAACTGGGCGTCCTGCAATTTGAACGAGGTCTCCATCAGGCCGTCAGTTCCCATCCAGAAGATCAGACTGCGATGGTGCCCAAGAGAGACCGCATAGTGGATCACCTGCAGCCGCTCGATCATCTGCTGTGCGATACGTTCGCCCGTGGTCGCATCGCCAACCTGAAATGATATCATCCCGGACATGTTCGACATCTGTCGCGCCGCCAGTTCGGCCTGAGGGTGCGACGCCAGGCCGGGATAGATGACCTTTGTAACTCTCGGGTCTGCTTCCAGCCACTCTGCAACGGCGGTAGCTCCCTCCTGATGCGCCCTCATGCGCAATGGCAGGGTCGATGCTCCACGCGCAATCAGCCAAGCATTGAATGGGGACAGTACACCGCCATGATGAATGCCTGCTTCAGCCCGCATCTTCGCGATCAATTCGGCAGAACCTGCAACAGCCCCACCCACTGCATCGCCGTGTCCGCCGATGTATTTCGTAATCGAGTGCATCGTCAGTTCGACCCCAAGCGCGACCGCATCCATTCCCAGTGGTGAGGCAAAGGTCGCATCGCAACTCAACAACGCTCCGGCTTCTCGGGCCAGTTTTGAGATCGCCGCCAGATCCGTCAGGCGACCGATTGGATTTACAGGGGTCTCTGTATGGATCAGCTTTGTGTTTGGACTGATCGCGTCCGCAACGGATGCGGGATCGGACATATTGACGGCAGAAACCTGGATCCCCATCCGAGGCAGAGTTTCACGTGCCAGTTCCGCCACGCCTGCGTAAGACACGTCCGATACGATCAGGTGATCACCGGCTGAGAGAAAGGTGAAAAAGATCGCAGACGCCGCTGCCATTCCGGATGCTGTTGCAAGACAAGCTTCGGTGCCTTGCAGAGCCGCGATTTTGGTCTCGAGCCCGGCAACAGTTGGATTGGCCCACCGAGAGTAGACATAGGGGCTGTCAGGCGTCAGGTTATGGGCGGAAAACCCGGCGACATCTTCGGTCAGATAGGTCGAACTCATGTGGATCGGTGGTGCCGATGCATTGGTTGAGGCGTCCGGTGGATCACCCGCATGAATGGCCGTTGTCATGATGCCAGCAGTGCGGTTCGTTTTGGTCATGTCCTGTCTCCCTTTCCAACGGACCCTGATTGCTGGGTTCATGTGGCGCAAGCGGTATTGCGACAGAATTTGAAGTATCAGCCGGTCTGCCTCTGGACCATTGTGTCCGGCCTACCTAGCTTGACGATCAAAGGAGATCTGCATGACCAACCCGATCCTGTCCGACTGGAACACACCATTTGAAATCGCCCCGTTTGCCGAGATATCGGATGACGATTTTGCCCCCGCGCTGGATCAGGCAATGCAGGCCCATAACGCTCAGATCGAAGCCATTGCGTCCAATAAGGACCCCGCCACATTCGCCAACACGATCGAAGCGCTGGAAGCGGCCGGTGAAGAACTGGACAAGGTGCTGTCGGTTTTCTTCACGGTTGCCGGAGCGGACAGCAATCCAAAGCGGGAAGAGCTGCAACGGGACTTTTCACCCAAACTGTCGGCGCATTTCTCGGGCATATCCTCGAACAAGGCGCTGTTTCATCGGGTCGCTGACCTCTGGGACCGTCGCGAAGAACTGGGGCTGAGCGATGAACAGGTGCGTGTTCTGATGCTGACCCATCGGGGGTTCGTGCGTGCAGGTGCTGCGCTGCAGGGTGACGAAGATGCCCGGATGCAGGAGATCAAATCGCGCCTCGCGTCGCTGGGGACCTCATTCACCCAAAACCTTCTGGCTGATGAGCGGGACTGGTTCATGGAATTGAGCGAAGACGACCTGCAAGGCCTGCCGGGTTTCGTTGTGGACGCGGTCCGCGCGGCGGGTCAGGAAAAGGGAACCAACGGGCCGGTTGTCACTCTTTCACGCTCGTTGATCGTTCCGTTTCTTCAGTTTTCCCCGCGTCGGGATTTGCGCGAAACGGCTTACCGGGCATGGACTGCGCGAGGGGCCAATGGTGGAATAACCGACAATCGCGAAATCGCATCCGAAATTCTGAAACTGCGCGAGGAACGGGCAAATCTGTTGGGCTATGACAGCTTTGCTGATTTCAAGCTGGAAACCGAGATGGCGCAAACGCCGGACCGTGTACGTGATTTGCTGATGGAGGTTTGGGATGCAGCCAAAACCCGTGCCGATATGGATGCTGACATCCTGACAGAGATGATGCAGGAGGACGGTGTCAACGGGCCGCTCGAGGCCTGGGACTGGCGCTACTACGCCGAGAAGCGCCGCAAGGCTGAACATGATCTGGATGAGGCTGCGCTAAAGCCATACCTGCAGTTGGATCGCATGATCAAAGCGGCGTTTGCCTGCGCCAATCGTTTGTTCGGGTTGGAGTTCGCACCACTTGATGTGCCGCTCTATCATCCGGATTGCCGTGCATGGGAGGTGACCCGCAACGGGCAGCACATCGCGGTGTTCATTGGCGACTATTTCGCGCGCGGCTCCAAGCGGTCAGGTGCTTGGTGTAGCGCGATGCGGGCTCAGGCGAAATTCCCTGCGGATCAAGCGCCTGTCGTCATCAATGTCTGCAATTTCGCAAAGGGTGATCCGGCGCTGCTGTCCTACGACGATGCACGTACGCTGTTCCATGAATTTGGCCATGCCTTGCACCAGATGTTGTCCAACGTGACCTATGAAAGCATCTCGGGTACCAGCGTTGCGCGCGATTTTGTGGAGCTTCCCAGCCAGCTATATGAGCATTGGCTGGAGGTGCCGGAAGTTCTAGCAGAATTCGCTACGCATGCTGAAACCGGTGAGCCGATGCCGCAGGATATGCTCGAGAAAGTGTTGAAGGCCGCCAATTTTGATCAGGGTTTCCAGACCGTGGAATATGTCGCTTCGGCCCTCGTTGACCTGGCGTTCCACGACGGCGCGGCTCCGGCTGATCCGATGGCGAAACAAGCTGAGGTTCTGGCAAGCATCGGGATGCCGCAGGCCATTGGGATGCGCCACGCAACGCCACATTTTGCTCATGTGTTCGCCGGGGATGGCTATAGTTCAGGCTACTACAGCTACATGTGGTCCGAGGTTATGGATGCGGACGCCTTTGCGGCCTTTGAAGAAGCTGGAGGTGCCTTTGATCCAGAGCGTGCAAAGGCTCTGGAAGAGCATATCCTCTCGACCGGCGGATCAAAGGAAGCGGAAGACCTGTATCTGGCGTTCCGCGGGCGTTTGCCGGGTGTTGAAGCCCTGTTGAAAGGGCGTGGCCTGATCGCGGCCTGAACCAGTCGGACCGTCAGTATCCGAGCTGACGGTCCACCAGATGCAAAAACGGCTCACCCGCCTCGCCACGACGGATGTTCTCGCAGATGACCTGTGCCGCTGTAATGGGGCGGGTCTCCGACGCGATATGGGGAGTGACCGTTACATTCGGATGCGCCCAATACGGATCTTCGGGCGGCAGAGGCTCAGTTCGGAACACATCCAGCGTGGCATGACCGACCTGACCCGAACCCAGTGCTTCCAGCAAGGCATCGTCATCAATCAATGGCCCACGCCCCGGATTGATGATCCGTGCACCTTTCGGCAACAGGGCGAGTGTTTCGGCATTCATTGTGTTCTCGGTCGCTGGGGTGTCAGGTAGCAGAAGGATGACAATCTCTGCGCGGCTCAGAGCCTCACGCAATCCATCCGCTCCGTGCAGGCAGGTAACTCCGTCGATTTCTTTGGGAGTTCTGCTCCAGCCGGTAACGTGAAAGTTCAGTGCTGCAAGCGCCTGAGCCACGGCCTGGCCCAGTGAACCCAGCCCTAAAACACAGACCTGCCGTTCTTGTGCAAGCGGGGGCGCATCCGGGGTCCAAACGCCGTCCTGAACCGTGATGTGCTTGTCCATGCCAAGATGGTACCGCAATGTGTGTCCGACCACCCATTCTATCATGCCTCGGGTCAGCCCATGATCCACCATCCGCGCCAGTGGAACGGTCAGGGTCTCATTCCCCGCAATGCTTTCAACTCCGGCCCAAAGGCTCAGCACCGCTTTGAGCCGTGAATAAGGTGTGAAATCCAACAAGCCCCCGTTAGGGGCATAGACCACGTAATCTACCTCATCCGGTTCGAATTCGGTTCCCAGTCGAAAATCCAGACCAGCTTCGCTCAGCCCATTGGTCAACAGTGGTTCATACACAGGCCACAGGGCAGGGCGCGCGGAAAACAGGACGTTTACGGGCATGGGCAGTCTCTCAGTTTAACGGGGACGATGAATATGGGCGCTTTGCACGATGCCAAATGCGGCCATCAGAACCAGCATGGCAGAACCGCCATAGCTGACCATGGGCAGCGGGACGCCCACAACCGGTGCCAGCCCCATAACCATTGACATGTTCACGGCAAAGAACAGGAAGAAGTTCAGTGAAATTCCGAGCGTAACGAGCGAGGAAAAGCGGTCGCGTGTCGACAGGGCCGTTACCATGCAGAAAATCAGGATCAGACCGTATAGGATCAACAGAGTGATCCCGCCAACAAACCCAAATTCTTCTGCCAGAGTGGTAAAGATGAAGTCTGTATGCTTCTCGGGCAAAAAGTTGAGGCGCGACTGAGTTCCCTGCATGAAGCCACGCCCGTTCCAGCCACCTGAACCCAGCGCAATTTTTGACTGGGTGATGTGATAGCCGGCCCCAAGCGGATCGGTTGAAGGGTCAAGAAACGTGTCGATGCGGCGGAACTGGTAATCCTTGAGCAATTGCCATTCCGTCCCACGACTGTTGAAGACCGTCGCAACCAGCCCGACGCCTGCGGCGATCACTACTGCGAAGTAGGCCCAGTGCACGCCCGCCAGAAACATTAGGCCGCCTCCGGCCGCGAGCAACAGGATCGACGTCCCCAGATCGGGTTGCTTCAGAACCATGAAAGTCGGGATCAGGATCAGCAGTACAGGGATCAGAACCCATAGCGGCCGAGAGGTTTTGTGAGACGGCAGCCAGTCGTAATAGGCAGCCAGAACCATGACCAAGGCGACCTTCATGACTTCGGACGGTTGAAGCCGCATGAACCCAAGGTCGATCCAGCGTTGTGCGCCCATACCGATTGTGCCGAAGAGTTCCACGAACACCAGCAAGGCAATCGAACCAAGATAGGCCAGTACCGACATGTTCCGCCAGAACCAGATCGGAACCAGAGCGATGATGAACATCACCGTCAGGCCAAGCCCGAACCGTTCCATCTGTGGCTCGGCCCAGGGCAGCCATGAACCTCCTGCCACCGAGTACAGCATCAGGAAACCTGCGCTGGCCGTACTGATCAACAGCAGGGTAAGGGGCCAGTTCATGTACAGGAATTTGCGGAACCCCGATGGCGTGGATTTGACGGCGTATTCAAGATAGCTCATGCGCGGTCCTTTTCATCCGGACGCGCTTTGGGGCGACGATCGCCCTCCAGCCGTTTTTGCTGCTCCTTGATACGTTCGCGATCTGCTACCGGATATGCCTCAAGCGGCGGAGTACCGTCATAGAGAGCCTGCAGCATGATATCCCTTGCAACAGGAGCTGCCGCTTTCGAACCGCCGCCGCCATGTTCAACGACCACGGCGATTGCGTATTTGGGGTTGTCGTAGGGGGCGAAGCTTACGAACAGCGCGTGGTCGCGGCGTTCCCAAGGCAGGTCTTCGTTGCGGATCACACCCGCAGCACGTTCGGCCTTGGTGATGTTGCGCACCTGACTTGTTCCGGTTTTCCCGGCCATGCGGAAATCATCAGCGATGATACGGCTGCGATAAGCAGTGCCGCGCCGGTCATTCGAAACCGAGAACATCGCCTTGCGCACCTGTTCCAGATTGTAGGGATTGACGGCAAGGGGTTCACCCGCTCCTGACGGTTGCTCGACCCCATCGACCGAGCGAACCAGACGTGGGGAGACAGCTCGCCCTGTGGCAAGCCGTGCGGTCATGACCGCAAGCTGCAAGGGAGAGGCGAGCATAAAGCCCTGCCCGATGGATGCGTTGGCCGTATCACCCACCAGCCAGTCCTGACCGTGTACCCGCTGTTTCCATTCCTGGTTCGGGGCCAAACCTGCGGCGACCGCAGACATGGGGATGTCATGCCGGATACCCAGACCGAAGGTACGAGCCATGTCGGAAATCTTGTCGATCCCTACTCGCAGGGCAACATCGTAGTAGTACACATCGCAACTGCGCTTCAGAGAGGTCTCGAGGTCAACCGTGCCATGCCCACCACGTTTCCAGCAGTGGAACCGGCGGCTGCCGACCTTGAGGTGCCCGGGACAGTAAACCGTGTTGGCGGGACCGATTACACCCGCCTCAAGCGCGGCCAGAGCGGTGATCATCTTGAACGTCGATCCCGGCGGATAGGTGCCCTGAACGGTTTTGTTGGCCAGTGGGCGGTATTTGTCCTGTGTCAGGGTCCGATAGTCCGCGACAGAGATACCGCGGACAAACAGGTTGGGATCGAAGCTGGGCGCTGAACTGATCGCCCGGATATCTCCGGTTTCACAGTCAATAACGACGGCAGCCGCGCTTTCTCCGGCCAGACGGGCTTGAGCGTATTGCTGCAGATTGGCGTCAACCGATAGCTGCAGGTCCGCGCCTGCCTGTCCTTCCTGACGGTCCAGCTCACGCATGACGCGGCCAGTGGCATTGACTTCGACACGTTTGGCACCAGCTTTGCCGCGCAGCGAGCTTTCCTGCTTGGCCTCAAGCCCAACCTTGCCAATCTGAAATCGCGGAATGCGCAGTACCGGTTCAGGATCCTGTATCTGGCTCAGGTCATAATCACTGACCGGGCCGACATAGCCCACTACATGCGCAAAGTCCTCATACCGGGGGTACTGACGCGTCGAGCCGACCTCTGGGGTGACACCCGGCAGTGCAGGCGCGTTAACCGCGACTTTGGAGATATCTTCCCATGTCACTTGATCCGCCAGAGTGACGGGAAGAAACGGTGCTGAACGGCGCATTTCCGTGCGTGCGCGTTCGATCTCATCCTCGTTCAGCGGGATCAGTTCCGACAGCTTGGCAATGATCTTGTCAACGTCACCCGCATCTTCGCGAACGACTACTATGCGATACGAAGGTGTGTTTTGTCCGATGACCTGACCGTTCCGGTCATAGATACGACCGCGGGTTGGTGGTATCAGGCGGATGTTGATGCGATTTTCTTCTGCCAGAAGGCGATATTGATCGGCCTGATCGACCTGCATGAAACGCATACGGGCTGCTAGCCCGCCAATAAAGGCTGCCTGAAGACCGCCCAATACGATAGCACGGCGTGGCAGACGCTTGTATGCAAGACCCTCGGATTTTGGCTTTCGCTGTTTCATACCCGTGCTCCCGTAGCACCTGCATCCGCGGCTGAGATGCGACGCACTCCAAACACACTCTGACTGATCAATACGATCAAAGGATAGGCCAGGATGGTTAGGATTAGCTGGATCATAGCAGGGCCCAAAGCGACTTGCTGAACGGACAATATGGAAAGGATAACGCGATCAGCCAGGAAGACCATTGCCGTCACAACTCCGATCGTTGTCCATTCACCGACAAAACCAGCGTCCCGCATGCCCGGTGCCGCCGAGCGCAGATATGCTGATCCAAGGACAACCAAAGCAGCCAGCAGCCCGGGAGGGCGCTGAAACAGAAGATCAGCCATTAGCATCACGATGGCGATACTGAGCGTTGGCACATACTCGGGACGACGCAGCACCCAGACAAATGTCAGTGCGATCAGGATGTCGGGGAAAGGCCAGCGATCTGGTTTGGTGTCCAGAGGTAACAGATGCAGAAACACCACCAGTATGGCGAGCGCGAAATACATGCCACGCATGAGCCAGAGATGTGACGTGGCTTTATCCATCGCCCGCCTCTTCGGGTGTCAGTGCGGCCTCAGGGCGTTGTGGCCCAACGATGCTGCCAGGTGTACGAATTGGGGGCGCAGATTGATAACGAAGTACGCGCAGGAATTCCAAGCGTTCGAAATCCGCCGATAGCCGAACGCGTAGCCTTCCGCCCGGATCAACCGTGATCTGGCCAATCAGGAGACCAGCCGGAAACACACCGCCATCGCCCGAGGTGATCACGCGATCGCCGGGCCGGACCAACTCGCGATTTTCCAGAAACTCGACGACAGGTGCTGAGGTGTTATCACCTGCGATCAATGCTGTCTGGCCTGAGGGTTGGATGGTTGCCGGAATCGCACTCGAAGCATCGGTCATCAGGATGACACGGGCTGTATCAGAGCCAACACCAGAGATGCGTCCAACCAGCCCGATACCGTCCATCGTAGCCCAGCCATCCACGATCCCGTCGCGCTCCCCGACATTCAGGAGTACCGACTGACGGAAAGGGGATCCGCTATCGGCCATCACCACACCTGTGATGTAGGTCAAACGCGGATCAAGACGGACATTGTTCAGGTCAAGCAACCGCGCATTTTCCTGCTCGAGCTGTAGTGCTGCCTCTTTCCATGCGCGCATCAGGCGCAATTCGCTGCGCAGTTCCTGATTTTGTTCGCTGAGGCGCTGATAGCTTTGGAAGTCCCGGACCAGGTTGACCACCGCAGTAACCGGAACCATGGCCCATTCCATCGACGGTACGACTGCATCAACGACCTGAGCGCGAAACCGTTCGACGCGGGGGCTGTCGATACGCCACACCAGAAAGATGCCCAGCAGGCACAACACAACAATCCCCAGGAACAAGCGGCGCAAGGGGGTTGCGTAGTCGTCGCGCTGTGATCGGTCCTTTGCCACAGGACTCCTTCCCGTGCTGCTCGCGCCCGATTATACACCCTTAGTTATAAGGGTGCGCGCCTTAGCTTTCGTAGTCAATCGCGTGGCGCAGTTGTTTTTCGTATTCAAGCGCCTTGCCGGTGCCCAAAGCCACACAATTCAGGCTTTCATCGGCAATCGACACGGCCAGACCGGTCTGTTCGCGCAGCGCCAGGTCCAGATCACCCAACAGCGCACCGCCACCAGTCAGCATCACGCCGCGATCCACAATATCCGCCGCAAGGTCGGGCGGAGTGGTTTCCAAGGCGGTCATCACCGCCTCGCAAATCTGCTGGACGGGCTCGGACAAGGCCTCGGCGACCTGCGCCTGGCTGATTTCGATTTCCTTTGGCACACCGTTCAGCAGATCGCGGCCACGGATGTGCATCGACTGTCCACGGCCATCGTCAGGCATACGCGCTGTGCCGATAGTGGTTTTAATTCTCTCAGCGGTGGATTCACCGACCAACAAGTTCTGCTGACGGCGCAGGTACGAGATGATGGCTTCGTCCATGCGGTCCCCACCAACACGCACCGAACGGGCGTACACGATGTCGCCCAGCGACAAGACCGCAACTTCGGTTGTACCACCGCCGATATCGACGACCATGTTGCCCGTTGGGTCGGTGATTGGCATTCCGGCCCCGATTGCAGCTGCAATGGGTTCGGCGATCAGGCCAGCGCGGCGTGCACCGGCAGACAGAACCGACTGACGGATGGCGCGTTTTTCAACAGGTGTCGCGCCATGTGGGACGCAGACGATGATTTTCGGTTTCGAAAAGGTCGACCGCTTGTGCACCTTGCGAATGAAGTGCTTGATCATTTCCTCGGCTGTATCGAAGTCGGCGATCACACCTTCGCGCATCGGGCGAATGGCTTCGATCGAGCCGGGGGTACGACCCAGCATGAGTTTGGCGTCTTCACCGACGGCCAGAACTTTCTTGACACCGTCCTTGACGTGATAGGCCACAACGGAAGGTTCGGACAGGATAACGCCGCGACCCTTGACATAGACCAGCGTGTTAGCAGTCCCAAGGTCAATGGCCATATCCGCTGTGAACAGGCCGCCCAGATTGTCAAAGATCCCCATATGTCCCCTGATCCTGTATGTCAGATTTTTTCTACTGCCCGCGACTCGACGGTTCCGGGATGGATGACTTATAGGGTGCCACGACGCCCGGTAAAAGGCCTGATTCCGCGGTAATCAGCACCTTTCCGCCTCATTAACAGGGACTTTAGAAGGCAAAATGCTCTCATATCAACATATTTACCACGCGGGAAATCTGGCTGATGTGCATAAGCATGCCCTTTTGGCGGAAATACTCGCTTATCTGACCCGGAAAGATAAGCCGCTGACCTATGCCGAAACCCATTCTGGGCGGGGTTTGTATCAGCTGGATTCGGACGAAGCCGTTCGGACCGGCGAAGCCTCGGCCGGTATCGAGCGTGCCTTGCTTGAGGGCTGGTTCGGAGAGGATCACCCTCTGAGCCGCGCAATCTCCGGCGTGAAAGATCAACATGGCCAATCTGCTTATCCGGGTTCTCCCCTGATCGCGGCCAGCCTGTTGCGGCCACAGGATAGTTTACACCTGGCCGAGCTGCATCCGCAGGAATACCGGGTTCTTAAAAACGCGGTCGCGCCTTATGGAGCCAGGACCTATCAGCAAGATGGATTTGAACTGGCGCAATCGTTGCTACCGCCGACGCCGCGTCGGGGGATGCTGCTGATCGATCCTAGCTACGAGGTTAAGGCCGATTACGATCGGTTGCCAAACATCATCACAACGCTGAACCGCAAATGGAATGTCGGGATAATTGCCCTTTGGTATCCGATCCTGACAAACGGACGCCATGAAGCCATGTGTGATGCCTTGCGGAAACGGGATCTGCCAAAGGTGCTGCATCACCAAGTCCGGTTTCCTGCCGCGCGTGAGGGTCATGGCATGGTCGGCTCGGGCATGTTTATCGTGAATGCGACCTATGGATTAGAAGAGGCAGCCGGGCGACTCGACGCGCTTTTTGCTCGTGTTCAAGCTTAGTTCCCTTAGGTAACTCCACATTTTCTGACATTTGCGCACGGTCCGCTTTTGTGGGCCGATGCCTCTGTTTTCGCTGCATTTTACCGGCCACCGTGTCGCGTATCTACGTCAGGACGTAATTGCGGCCTCTGCGAAAGATTAGGTGGTCCACTTGATTTCCCAGGCTAGTTCAGTAAGTAAATTGTCACACCTGACAATAAACAGGAATTGGGACATATCCATGGACTTCCTAAGCCGCCACATCAGTGACTTTCATCTGAGTTACTGGGAAACTTTTATCAATAACTGGTTCTTTGTCTTTGCATTGGCGTTTTTGGCATTCGAGTTGCTGCGCTATGCCATCGTCAAAAAGCTGAACTGGGAAATGGTGGGCGATACGGTCACCAATTTCATCACGCTCGCGTTCTTTATCGGGATCAGCTTCGTTTTGCTGGCGGGCTTCTACATAGGTGCCTATGTCTGGGCCTATCAGTTTGCCGTGTTCGACATCCCAACGACATGGGCGTCATTCATCATCGTGCTGATACTTGCGGATCTGGCCTACTACTGGGAACACCGTATCCTGCATCGCATCAACTTTCTTTGGGCGACGCATTCAGTGCATCACAGTTCGCCTTTCTTCAACATTTCGGTTGCATATCGTCATGGCCCGCTGGATGGTTTCTGGCCACTGTTTTTCCATCTGCCGCTGGTGCTGCTGGGGTTCAATCCGTTCATGGTTCTGATCGTAGAGCTGCTGGTGCAGCTGTATCAGACCGCGTTGCATACAGAGGTTATCGGCAAGTTGTGGCGCCCGATCGAATACCTCTTCAACACGCCGTCGCATCACCGGGTACACCACGGGTCGAACCGCAAGTATCTAGACAAGAACTATGCCGGTATCTTCATCATCTGGGACCGCATGTTCGGCACCTTTGAGGAAGAAAAAGAGGATGTCGTTTACGGTCTGGTCACGCCGATCGACTCGGTAAATCCCTTTGTCGCCTTCCTGCATGGTTTTACCCGACTCTTCAGAGATGTGTGGAACATGCCGGGCTTCCGAAACAAGCTGGGCGTCCTCTTCGGACCTCCTGGCTGGCAGCCCAAAAAGAGCCAGCGAAAGCCAGCGGAATAACACGAAGGACTGGATGAGATGCCAAACAATACGCAACGCATCGTCGCCGCCATCGCAACAGCCGGGCTGTTCATTGGCGGGGCCTGGTTTGCCTCCGGCTTTCGCACGGATATCGCTGAGGCATCTGCTTCTTCAACCGGCGTGCAGGATCACCAGGGCCTGATCGTGAACCTGCACGGGGCACGTAGCGACAAGGGCAACATCATCGTCATGGCGTTTGATCAACAGTCAGCGTTTGACAACATGGATTACAACAACGCGGCTGGATATCTCGAGGCACCTGCGACGGGGCAACCGCAGCGGTTCGACTTTCCGGACCTCAACAACAACTACTATTCCGTAATCGCGTTTCATGACGCGAACGGTGACTACGATCTCAACTATGATGCGGAATACACCCCGACCGAGGGGTATGCGGTGTCAGGCATGAATGACCTGCATGACAACCCGGTCTTCTATTACTCGCTGGTTGAACCGGGGAAACCGGTCGATCTGACACTGTTCTACTGGCCGTAGCCAGATCAGAAGAAATGCAGAGGGGCGGTCCATGATAGGCCGCCCCTTTTTTCCATTCTCAGGAAAGATCCTTGTACGAGATTTCTCGTGCATCCGCACCGGGACCGGCCTTTTCGCGTCGGACGATCAGGCGGTTCAGCGCATGGATGTAAGCCTTGGCAGATGCAACAACCGTGTCGGTGTTGGCCGACTGCCCGGTAGCGATCATGCCGTCTTCTTCCAACCGGACTGAAACCGTGGCTTGCGCATCGGTTCCCGCAGTCACAGCATGTACCTGATAAAGCTGGAGATGCGCCGTATTTGGGTGAACCACCCGAATAGCGCGGAACGCCGCATCGACGGGCCCATCGCCGGTTTCGGTTGCGATGATCTCTTTGCCGTCCACTTCCATCTCGATGGTTGCTTCGGCCTTGCCAACCGTTCCACAGGTGACTTTCAGTGAAACCAGCTGCAGATGATCGTTGCCGTCGTCATCGTCCAGCGTCATCAGGGCGATGATGTCGTCGTCAAAGACCTCTTTCTTGCGGTCAGCCAACTCCTTGAACCGAATGAAGATATCCTTGAGCTGGTTGTCACCGACTTCGTAACCCATCGTGTTCAGCTTATCGCGCAACGCGGCCCGGCCCGAATGCTTGCCCAAAGGCAGGGATGTGCCGGACAGACCGATATCCTCGGGGCGCATGATCTCAAAATTCTCGCGGTTCTTCAGCATGCCGTCCTGATGGATGCCGCTTTCATGCGCGAAGGCATTCTTGCCAACGATGGCCTTGTTGAACTGGACGTTGAAGCCCGACACCGTCGCGACCCGTCGCGAGATATGCATGATCTTGGTCGTGTCGATACCGGTGTGCCAGGGCATGATGTCGTTGCGGGTGCGCAGCGCCATCACGACCTCTTCCAGAGCAGTGTTGCCAGCGCGTTCGCCCAGACCGTTGATGGTGCATTCAATCTGACGGGCGCCACCTGCAACTGCAGCCAGTGAGTTCGCGGTCGCCATACCAAGGTCGTTGTGGCAGTGGGTCGCAAAGACGACCTCATCCGCGCCCGGGACCGTTTCGATCAGGCGTTTGATCAGGTCAGCGGATTCCACCGGAGCAGTGTAACCCACTGTATCGGGGATGTTGATCGTCGTTGCGCCAGCCTTGATCGCAATCTCGATAACGCGGCACAGATAGTCCCATTCGGTTCGCGTCGCGTCCATCGGTGACCACTGCACGTTTTCACACAGGTTGCGCGCGTGGCTTACGGTTTCATGGATCTTCTCGGCCATTTCGTCCTGCGTCAGATTCGGAATGGCGCGGTGCAGCGGTGAGGTGCCGATGAAAGTGTGAATGCGGCTTTTGCCGGCGTGTTTCACCGCTTCCCAGCAGCGGTCAATATCCGCAAAGTTGGCGCGCGCCAGACCGCAGATACGGCTGTTCTTAGAACGCTGCGCGATTTCGGATACCGCCTTGAAGTCGCCCTCGGAGGCGATGGGAAACCCGGCTTCGATGATGTCGACGCCCATGTCGTCCAGCAGCTCGGCAATCTCCAGCTTTTCGGCATGGGTCATGGTCGCGCCAGGGCTCTGCTCGCCGTCGCGCAAAGTGGTGTCAAAGATCAAGACGCGGTCTTGGTCGGTCACGTTGGTCATGGGAATCTCTTTCTTCTCTGTCCTAATGCCTCTTGGCGCGCTGGCGTCCTCCTCTGAGCGGGCGCGCCGGATGGCACGCTCAGAGGCGGATTAGGATCAGTAGGCCACGCAGATCGGCACCACGAACCGTGGTGTCGGCAAAAGGGATATCTGCGCGGTTGATCATGAGGCGGAATTTATACAGAGCCCGCAGGGAATGAAAAGGACCAAAATGCCCTATTCTTTAGCTGAACTATTCTTTTCGACGCTCATTGATCTGATTGGGTGTGCGCCTAGGTAGCAGATTATGAAAACGGCACTGATCATTGGGGCGACGGGCGGAATCGGTAGTGCTATGTGTCGCCGGCTTGCACAGCAGGGTGTCACGGTTACGACCCTGTCGCGGTCGGGCGACGGGTTTGATCTGATGATCCCGGACAAGGCCGAGCAAGTCTTAAGCGCTGTCGAAGGCCCGTTTGATCTGGTGTTTGTTGCCAGTGGCGCGCTGGAAATCAATGGCGCTGCGCCGGAAAAGACACTGCGCGCTCTGTCGGCCCAAGCAATGATGGATCAGTTCGCCCTGAATGCAGTTGGACCTGCAATGGTGCTGAAACATGCGAGCCGACTGCTTCCCAGAGGCGGTCGATCTGTAATCGCTGTTCTCTCGGCAAGGGTGGGGTCGATCGGGGATAACCGGCTCGGCGGTTGGGTCAGCTACCGCGCTGCCAAAGCAGCTGTGAACCAGATTGTGCATACATCTGCGATTGAGTTGGCCCGAACGCACAAGGAAGCCATCTGCGTGTCCTTACATCCCGGAACCGTCAAAACTGCCTTTACTGAAAAGTATCTGGGGCGGCACCCGGCGGTCGAACCGGATGAGGCTGCCGGGAACCTTCTGCGCGTGATAGATCAACTGAGCCCATCAGAATCGGGTCAGTTCTTTGACTGGGCGGGCAAACCGATCCCATGGTGATCAGGTTGAAACCTGCCGATACTAGCTGTCAGAATTGGCGGGTTCCGTAGGCTGCTCTGTCGGAGCGGGCGCTTGCTCGGTTGCTTCCGGCTCGGTGGTGGCAGCACCTGGTTCGCTAGCAGCTTCTTCAGAAAGCGCACCGTTTTCCCAGACGCCGGTTTCTTCCTCGCCATTCACATAGCGCATGGTGCCGTTGCCCTGGCGTTTCGCGTCTACAAAGCTGCCTTCGTAGATGTCTCCGTTTGAATAGGTCGCGATACCGACACCGGTGATTTTTCCTTCTTTCCATTCGCCGGTGTATTTGAAGCCGTTTGCCATCACGATCTCGCCCTGACCGTGGCGCTGTCCCTGGGCAAAATCACCTGTATACACGGTGCCATCACCATAGGTGGTCTTACCCTTGCCTTGCCGCGCACCTTCGACCCAATCACCATCGTAGACCGTGCCATCTGCACGGGTCAGAACCCCTTTGCCATGGGTTTTGGCATTCTTGAACTGGCCTTTGTAAATGGTACCGTTCGCATAAGTTGCGACGCCCCGGCCATCGATCACCCCGGCGATCCAGTCGCCATCATAGGTAGAGCCATCGGGATAGGTGATAAGCCCCTTGCCATCTGCCAGATCGGCGCTGAAGTCACCTGTATAAACCGAGCCATCAGGATAGGTCAGTTCACCCAATCCTTCGATCTGCCCGTTGGTCCACTGACCGGTATAGATATAGCCGTCGGTTCCGGTGAACGTTCCCTGACCGTGTCGCTGATCATCTACGAAATCGCCCTCATAGACGTCACCATTTGCGTAAACCGCTTTGCCTTTGCCCTGACGGCGCCCTTCGATCAGGCTGCCTTCGTAAACGTCGCCATTGGCCTGCGTCAGCCGACCGGCCCCGGTGATACGGTCTTCGGACCAGTCGCCGGAATAGGTCATGCCATCTGGCAGCGTAAGATCACCTTTGCCGTGTCGCTGTCCGGACAGGATATCTCCTTCATAGACACCGCCGCTTGCGTAGGTGATTTTGGCTTTGCCTTGCCGAACACCGTCTTCCCAATCGCCGTCGTAGATATAGCCATCGGCATCCGTCATCACGCCCTTACCGTGGTGACGCGCATTCCTGAAACCACCCTCATAACGCATGCCGTTTTCATATTGCGCTATGCCCTGGCCATTGATTGCGCCATTGGACCAATCCCCTTCATAGGTCCCGCCACCAGCAAAGGTGATCTTGCCTTTCCCTTGGGGCTGACCCTTGGAAAACATGCCTTCGTAGATCGAGCCGTTGGCGTAGCGGGCTGTACCTTTGCCCTGAATCTCACCTTCGACCCATTCACCGGTATACTCAAAGCCGTCAGGCAGGCGGTACGTCCCGGTCCCGTGGCGCAAGCCGTTCTCGAATGTACCCTCGTAGACGCCGCCGACGTCGTCATCAGCAACAATAACCTGCTCCTGTTGGGCAACAGCAGCCTGCGCCGTCAAGCCAAATGCGAAAACAGCAATAGAATTGCGAATTACATTCATGGTCGTTCCTGCCTGCCCGGTCATCATCGGTTGTTTGCGTTGGCGCAAAACTAAGACACAGGCAGGGGCAGAGCAACGTGTTTTGCCGCATTTGCCTTTTACTCGCTGCATGATCTGCTAAATCCCTTGTGGACTGACGTGGGCAAGAGGGCAAAATGGCCAATCGTTTCCGTATCTCGCTGGCGCAACTCAACCCCACTGTGGGGGATATTGAGGGGAACGCTGCCAAAGCACTGTCCGCGTGGGAACGGGGCCGGATGGCTGACGCGGATCTTGTTGCACTGCCTGAGATGTTCATCACCGGCTACAACACGCAGGACCTTATCGTTAAGCCCTCGTTTCATTTTGCAGCGATGAAAGCGGTTGAGGAATTAGCCGTTAAATGTGCTGATGGTCCGGCGCTTGCGATTGGCGGGCCATGGGTCGAAGACGATAAGCTGTTTAATGCCTATCTGATCCTCAAAGGCGGAAAAGTCGCCAGCAAGGTTCTGAAGCATCACTTGCCGAATGAAACAGTGTTTGATGAGGTCCGGTTGTATGATGCCGGTCCGATGGGTGGGCCATATGCCGTAGGCAACACCCGGATCGGCAGCCCGATCTGCGAAGACGGTTGGCATGAGGACGTAGCTGAGACACTTGAGGAGACAGGGGCGGAATTTCTGCTTATCCCGAACGGCTCTCCGTATTTCCGGAACAAATATGATATCCGACTGAACCACATGGTGGCGCGGGTTGTCGAAACCGGCTTGCCGGTGATCTATCTCAACATGGTGGGTGGCCAGGACGATCAGGTATTTGATGGTGGCACCTTTGGCCTGAACCCGGGCGGAGAGCTCGCGTTCAGGATGCCGGTTTTTGATGAGGCCGTCACGCAGATCGAGTTGGAGCAGGGAGACGAAGGCTGGCGGATTGTACCTGCCGAAGTGGCACCGCTACCGGACGAGTGGGAGCAGGACTATCACGCAATGGTACAATCCTTGCGCGACTACATGGCCAAGACCGGGTTCGGTAAGGTTGTATTGGGCCTGTCAGGTGGGGTCGATTCCGCGTTGGTTGCGACGATTGCCGTGGATGCTATCGGAGCCGAAAATGTACGCTGCGTGATGCTGCCGTCTGAGTACACCAGCGACGCATCATTGGAGGATGCCGAATCAGTGGCCAAGGCGCTGGGCGTTCACTACGACTACGTACCGATCTCTGAAGGCCGCGCAGCCGTTACAAACACCCTGGCTCCGCTGTTTGCTGGGCGTGAGGAAGATCTGACTGAAGAAAACGTTCAATCCCGTCTGCGTGGTCTCTTGCTGATGGCAATCTCGAACAAGTTTGGCGAGATGCTGTTGACCACCGGCAACAAATCCGAGGTCGCTGTGGGCTATGCCACGATCTATGGCGATATGAATGGCGGCTACAATCCCATCAAGGATCTTTACAAGACCCGCGTGTTTGAAACCTGCCGCTGGCGGAATGCCAACCACCGCGATTGGATGAAGGGGCCCGCAACCGAGGTCATCCGGCCTTCGGTCATCGACAAACCCCCCAGCGCCGAGCTGCGTGCCGATCAGAAAGACAGCGACAGTCTGCCGGACTATCCGGTTCTGGATGCCATCCTGGAAATTCTCGTCGATCAGGACGGGTCGATTGCAGATTGCGTGGCCTCCGGATTTGACGAAGCTGATGCCCGTCGCGTTGAGCACCTTATCTACATCAGTGAGTACAAGCGTTTTCAGTCTGCTCCGGGTACCCGTTTGACGAAACGCGCGTTCTGGCTGGATCGACGGTATCCGATTGTGAATCGGTGGCGCGACCCTAACTAGATCTCAGATTCTATCGGGTGGGATATGGGGAAACTCACCTAGTAAAGTGTTGGGTTCCTTCCGAATTGTTCACGTGGTGGGTTCAGTGGTTATTTCAGAGCTTAATTGTTTCTGTTTGAAAGGTTTTCGGGCGATGAATGGGCGCGAAGCGCCTTGCTTGAGTGCCATTTTCTCGCCATAATTTAGTTCCAATGCCGCCCGATGTGGGGCGATATTGTCGCATTGCGATTGGGTGGGTTGAACCATTTCGTACTGCGCTGGGAATACAGTTTCTGGTGGTGCATCTGAATTTCGATGCCGGTTAAATGTTTTGGTGATCAAATGGTTGATAATTATGACAAGCCCCTGCACGCTCCATTGAGATGGAAAACGATGGAGTCCCCTGCGCGCGATCTTGATGAAGCGCGTGTGGACGCAGCTATTGCTGACATTCTGGGTGACGGAGTTTCAGCAGCACAGAAAGACACATCCGCCGAGCAAGATGATCGTTCTGAATTTCCGGAATTGAGTGCTCAGGATACATTGGCCGCTCCGACGCCGGATCAGAATTCTGGTGTTGCGGCAATCATTCGTCAGAAATGGGCTGAGTTTTCGGGCGCTGCCTGACCTTCGCGAACCTGATCTGAGCAAAGCCAAAGTGCTTGCCGCGCCTGCTATCGGCGCATTCGCCACACGTGCGAAGATTTCCTCTGCCAGCTTCCTTTCGCCATTGCCTGAATTCTCATCTTGAGCATCCTTGGCGGTCCGAGCGATTGAAAATGAGCGGTAGATGCCCGGCCCAAAACCCAACCCAGTAGAACCAGATCTTTGCTTGCCCAAAGCTGTGGATGTCGTCGTTATCGGCGGTGGAATCATCGGGACATCGACAGCATTTGAGTTAGCCGAACGCGGTTACTCAGTTCTGCTTTGTGAGAAGGGGCAGATCGCGGGTGAGCAAAGCTCTCGTAACTGGGGGTGGGTGCGTCTTGGTATGCGAGATCCAAGAGAAATCCCTTTGATGCAAGAGGCCATTCGCATCTGGCAAGGTCTTGACGAACGGATCGGTCGCAAGACGGGTTATGTTCAGTCGGGTATATTGTTTGGTGCATCCGGAGAGCGTTCGGCAAGGAATTTGCACCGATGGCTGGAAAACCTTGAAGGCTATCAGACCGGCGCAAAAATGGTTTCGGGTTCTGAGCTGGACGATCTCTTGCCGGACAATACGATGGGATTGAACGAGGCTCTATACACTCCGCAGGACGGTCGCGCCGAGCCGCAATGGGCGGCTCCGGCAATTGCGGAGGGTGCGCGCGACAAAGGTGCTGCAATCATGACCAGCTGCGCGGTTCGTAGTATCGATGTTCAGGCGGGTCGCATCGCAGGTGTATTTACTGAACGTGGGCGCGTGGCGTGTGAACAGGTCGTGCTTGCTGGTGGTGCCTGGTCGCGCCTGTTTGCAGGAAACGCTGGGATTGAACTACCGCAACTGAAAGTTCTGAACACGGTTCTGCGCACATCTCCGGTGGAGCCGGGACCGCAGGCTGCGCTCTGGTCCGATGACTTTGCGGTTCGAAGGCGCGCAGATGGGGGGTATACGATTGCGTCGGGGCACGAAAACACCGTCGACATCGTACCCGACAGTTTCCGGCTAGCGCTAAGGTTTCTGCCGGCCTTCAGGCAGGAATGGCGATCCCTGAGGTTTCGCCTGTCCCGTCGCTGGCTAACCGAAGCTGGGCAGGACAGGTCATGGCTGCCTACCGATGTAACACCGTTCGAACATTGCCGTGTGCTGGACCCGGAACCTTCGCAAAAGGCGCTACGACAGGCTTGGGCGAGCGCGAGAAAGGCCTTTCCGGTTCTCGAACAGGCTGAGATCGTTCAAAGCTGGGCAGGAATGATCGATGTAACGCCCGATGCAATCCCGGTCATCTCGCATGTAGATGACATACCTGGGATGATCATCGCGACCGGTTTTTCGGGCCACGGATTTGGTATCGGGCCGGGCGCAGGCAGGCTGGTCGCCGATCTGGCGACGCAGACCACACCTTGCGTTGATCCGACAGCTTTCAGGCTGTCCCGTTTCACAGACGGCTCAAAGGTACGTCCGGATCCGGGTTACTGATCAATCTCAGCCCATCATCTGATAGCTAACCGGCACGAAACGGAACCCGTCATTGCGGGTTTCAACGTAACCGGCAGCGGGGAAGGGCATGTGGTAGCCGATCATCGGCACCTTGTCGGCAGCCAGCAGGCCCAGCACATTGCGGCGTGACGCAGTCGCTGCGGCCTTGTCCATGTCAAAGCGGACTTCCCATTCCGGATGCGCAAAGGACCAGACATAGTGGTTGGCTAGATCCGCAGTCAGGATCAAACGCTGACCGTTGCTTTCCAAGTGATAAACCATGTGTCCCGGAGTGTGACCAAAGGCTGCCATTGCTGTCACGCCCGAAGCCACATCACCACCGTCTTCGATGAACGTCATTTTCTCTGCCAGGGGTGTGACTTTGGCAGCAACCAGATCGCCAACCCGATTGCCCGCGTCCTGTGCAGCCCAAAAGTCGTATTCCGGCGCTGCTGTGACATAGCGTGCATTTGCAAAAGTTGGAGCATCATTGGTTGTCATTCCGCCGATGTGGTCGGGGTGCATATGGGTCAGGACGACAACATTGACGTCTTCTGGTGTGACACCGGCATCTGCCAAAGCAGCTTGAATTCCACCCTGTCCAAGGCCAGTGTCAAACAGGATCAGTTCGGACCCTGTGTTGACCAGCGTTGGCGTAAAGAAAAACTGAGCTACGTCCGAAGAAATGAAGTTGTCGGCTGATACACGGGCAAAGTCCTCGTCAGATGCGCCGCCGCCAAAAATCTCCTGCGCTCCGTCTCGCGGAAGGCTGCCATCCAGCAACGTGGTCACGGTGAAATCACCCAGCTGAAACGATTTTGCTACTGTCGAATTGGCCTTGGTTTCCCTACCCGCGGCCAGAACGGGCGCAGCGGCTGATGCAAACGGCAATGCAGCGGCGGCCCCGAGTGCGGCCCGGCGTGTCAATTTGATGGTCATATTCGTTCTCCCTGTCAGAACATGATTGTGAGAATTAGGTCGGCGCGTGAGTCTTGCCACTTTATACGCCATTGAAATGGGCTGCGTGGTTGAACATTACGTGTTAAATTTTGTTAATGCCGCGATCCCAGAACAAAACCGTTCAAACAACGCAAAGCGTCGACAGCTTTTTGTCGGGTGTATCGCCTTCCAAAAAAGCGGGCGAGGCACGGGTGCTGGACGCTCTGTTTCGAAAGGTGACCGGGTTTGAACCGGTGATGTGGGGCCCTTCGATCATCGGCTATGGCAGATACCAATATCGTTATGCGTCAGGGCGTGAGGGGGACTTTTTGGCCACCGGATTTGCACCCCGCAAGGCTGCGCATTCCATTTATATCATGCCCGGCTACGCGGATTTCGGGGGCATCCTGTCCCGTTTGGGAAAACACAAACTGGGCAAGTCATGTCTGTATGTGAACAAGCTGTCGGATATAGACCTTGATGTTCTTTCTGAACTTATCTTGGCCGGGCTGGAAGATCTTGGGAGCCATTGGCCGGTTGAACCCATTTGAACTGATGTAAAACAAGACGTCTCCGCAGGCGCTGCTGGACAAAATCGCGCTCATATGAGATGAGCCGCGCCAACAGGAGACACCTATGACCACCACCCGTTTTGCCCCGTCGCCCACCGGTTACATCCATGTGGGCAACCTGCGCACCGCCCTGATGAACTATCTGATCGCCCGCAAGGCTGGCGGCACGTTCATCCTGCGCATCGATGACACCGACCCAGAGCGGTCGAAAGAAGAATATGTCGATGCCATCAAACAGGATATGGAGTGGCTGGGCCTGCATTGGGACAAGGTCGAGCGCCAGTCAGAGCGGTTGGACCGTTATGCCGAGGCCGCCGATAAATTGCGCGAGATGGGCCGGTTTTATGAGGCGTTCGAGACACCGACCGAGTTGGATCTCAAGCGCAAGAAACAGCTGAATATGGGCAAGCCACCGGTCTATGACCGCGCCGCGCTGAACCTGTCTGATGCTGAAAAAGAAGCACTGCGCGCCGAACGTGGAAATGGTGTCTGGCGTTTTAAACTGGATCATGAGCGGATTGAGTGGACTGACGGCATTCTGGGCGACATCTCGATCGATGCGTCCTCGGTCTCTGACCCGGTTTTGATCCGCGGCGACGGTCAGGTGCTTTATACGATTGCGTCAGTGGTTGATGATACCGAGATGGGCGTAACCGATGTTGTCCGCGGTTCGGACCACGTGACCAATACTGCAACGCAGATTCAGATCATTGAAGCACTGGGCGGTACATGTCCGCGTTTCGCACACCATTCGCTGCTGACCGGGCCACAGGGTGAGGCGCTGTCAAAGCGCCTGGGCACTCTGGCCCTGCGCGATTTGCGTGAACAGGGCGTGCAACCGATGGCTTTGCTGAGCCTGATGGCGCGTCTTGGCTCGTCCGATCCGGTTGAACTGCGTTCGGACATGGCTGAACTGATCGAAGGCTTTGACATCCACCGGTTCGGTGCGGCGCCAACCAAGTTCGACGTGCAGGATCTGTTCCCGCTGACTGCCCGACATCTGCAATCGCTGCCTCTGGCTGATGTTGCCGACGCGGTCGCTGATGCAGGGGTTCCGGCAGAGCTTGCTGAACCGTTTTGGGCGATGGCACGCGAGAACATCACCACTCTGGCCGATCTCAAAGGCTGGTGGGAACTGTGCCGTGATGGTGCCGAGCCGCTGATCGATGAAGAAGATCGCGAATTCATCGCCGCTGCAGTGGCACTGCTGCCCGAAGGACCGTTCAACGGCGAAACCTGGGGTGAGTGGACCAAGGCCGTAAAAGAGGCAACAGGCCGTAAAGGCAAAGGCTTGTTCATGCCACTGCGCAAGGCACTGACCGGGATGGAGCGGGGGCCGGAAATGGCGAGCTTGCTTCCATTGCTGCAGGTTATTCGCGCGCGCGGATAACTGCATACGGACAATTCGAGACATAAAAGGCGGGGTATTTTACCCCGCCTTTCTTATGCTATCTCCGAAATCCTGGCAGAAACCTGCTTGAGGCGATCATCCACGAATTCCGTCTCAGGTGGCTTTAGCTGTTGGTGACGCGGATAACGGGGCGCTGCGCGGTCGTTTAAGATAGGCGCGTCCCACCCGTCTGTGGTGGCAAAAAAACGATCAGCACCTTCGGTCCCGAAGGCTCGTAGGTATCCCTGAACCACAACGTCGATATAGCTCAGCAAAATCGGATGGGGTCCATCAGGTGTATTCTGTCGCTCTGCCGGTACTGCATAAACGGCGATCTCAACTTCGTGCTGCAACGGATGTGAGATCGACTGCGTCGCAGGGATGCGATCATAAGCCCATTCTCTCTCATCCAAGGCTGCCCAGTCATTCCGGGGGACATGGGCAATCATGCCGTCAATCTCGCATTCGGGGTCGGGGATTGCAGTCAGAAATGCGACCGGGCGCAGGTCTGTATGCCGCCATGCCCGCCGCCAACCCTTAAGACGCGCAGGTCGCGGGTCGGGAAAATCATGCGTGGAGATATTCACGAGGCTGCCGTAGCCAAAGAAATAGGGGTCTGCCATATCCAGCGGCGTCCTTTCTGACGATTGATGTATGTCAAACCGCTTTTTTGCAGGACATGCAATAAGGCTTCATCTTGATTTCAGGGAGGCCCTTATGCGGATTACCAAACGGACGAACATAGCCGTGCGCCTGCTGATGTATTGTGCGGCGCACCAGGATCGGCTGGTGACGAAATCCGAGATTGCCGAAGTGTGCAACATCTCGGAGAACCATCTGGCGCAGGTCATCAACCAATTGAGCCAGCTGAACTACCTGAGCACGCAACGAGGCCGCAATGGCGGCATGTCACTGGCCCGTCCGGCGGATCAGATTCGTATCGGTTCGGTCTTTCGACATGTCGAAGGCAATCTGCCGATTGCAGAGTGCTTTGCGGACGCCGACAACACCTGCCCGTTGACAGATGCTTGCCGATTGCGCCTGGCCCTGAGGGACGCAGCTGAGGTATTTTATGCCTCGCTTGACGAGATCACTCTGGACGCGCTGGTTTGTGACAACGATCAGTTGATCAAGATCCTTCAGCCGGTCGCCTGCGTGCGCTGACTCTAGTCGCTGGCCCGAAGAATACGGGCCGGTCTGACTGACAATGGGCGCAGTGCAAAGATCAAACCGGCACCCAACGTGACCGCGACACCTGCGATTACGATTCCTAGTGCTGACGGCCAGATCACTGCAAAATCGGTGTCGAAGATGTAGGTGGCAACGGCCCAGCCCCCCATAATGCCCGTGAACAGGGCGACGAACCCTGCTGCCGCGCCCAACAGGATTGCGCGCAGGGCGAAGCTGATCAGGATACGTCGCCGGTCCGCCCCAAGTGTTTTCAGGACAGCTGCTTCGTAACGCCGGGCAGGTTCACCGGCTGCGGCCGCTCCGATCAGGACAAGGAAACCGGTTAGCAGCGATACGCCTGCGCCATAAGACGTTGCAGCGGCAAGCCCTGCCAACAGGCCTGAAACCCGGTCGATCGCATCTCTGACCCGAATGGCCGTGATGTTTGGAAACTGTCCGGCCAAATCGCGCAGGATTGCTGTTTCGGCCTGTTCTTCAGCGTACACAGTCGCAATGAAACTGTGCGGAGCACCTGCGAGCGCAGATGGGTTCATCGACATGATGAAGCCCATGCCTGCGGTTGAAAAATCAACTTCACGGAACGACGTCAGTTCAGCGGTGATATCCCGGCCCAGGATGTTCACCGTCAACTCATCACCAAGCTTCAGCCCCATTTCCAGCGCTTCTTCCGCGGCAAAGCTGATTTGGGGCGGACCATCATAGTCTTCGGGCCACCATGTGCCTTCCGTGATGCGCGCATTCGCTGGCGGCAGCACAGAGTATGTTACACCTCTGTCACCCTCCAGGACCCAGTGATCACCCGCGACCTCTCGGGCAGGTTGCCCGTTTATCTGTGAAATGATGCCACGCAACATCGGTGCGCTTTCAATCCTGCTGACAGCCGGATCGTTCTCAAGCCGCTCGGAAAATCCGGGCATCTGATCCTTTTGGATATCGACGAAGAAGTAGGATGGCGCGACATCCGGCAAGTTTCCCGAAATCGCGTTGCGCAGGGTACCGTCGATTTGTCCAACGGCTGCCAGAACCGACAAGCCAAGTCCCAGCGACAGAACGACCGAGGCAGCCCCTTCACGCGGATCCGAAATAGCGGACAGGGCCCAACGCAGGGCAGGGCGCCCGCGTGCCGATGGGGCACCGCGACGGGCTAGCCAGCGGATACCAATCGCGGACAGCGATAACAGCAGCAGCGCGCCTGCCAGACCGCCGCTTGTCCACAGGGTCAGCCAGGTTGAACCACTGAACCAGGACGCCGAGGCGATCAGGAGTGCCAACCCAAGACCCGTTGCGATCACATAGACCGGACGCGGAATGCTGCGGGCGGAAGTCAGAGCGTCGCGGAACAAAGTTGCGGCGCGCACTTCCTCGGTTCTCGCCAGTGGCCAGAGCGTAAACAGGAAGGCGGTCAGCAGGCCATAGATAGCGGCTTCGGCTAGTGGTTGCGGATAGATTGAAAACACCGCAGGCACAGGCAGCTGGCTTTCAATCAGCGGGGCCAGCATAAGCGGTGCCAGACCACCCAGTGCTACGCCAATGGTTATTCCGATTGCAGACAAAATTCCGATCTGGATCACATAGGTCTGAAAGATGGTTGCCCGGTCAGCCCCAAGAGTTCGCAAGGTCGCAATGGTTTCGGTCTTCTGTGAAAGATAAGCCCGTACAGCAGCCGACACGCCAATGCCACCAACGGCCAGCCCCGAAAGGCCAACAAGGACAAGAAAGGCGCTGAGGCGGGCAACGAACTCGGCAATTCCGGGTGCGCCATTGCGGGCGTCGGTCCACCGCATACCCGTGCCGTCGAATGCACGATCAGCCTCGGACGACAAAACGGCCAGATCGGTATTTTGAGGCAAATCCAGACGGTATTTGGTCGAGAACAAGGTGCCCGGAGCCAGCAGGCCGGAAGCTTGTAGATCGCGTGTGCGAACCAGTGTGCGCGGGCCCAACCCAAACCCATCCGATGCACCGTCGGGTTCGTTCATCAGCGCTGCCGACAAAACGAAATCCTGTGTGCCAAGGGCGAAACGATCACCTACTGAAAGGCCAAGCCGATCTATCAACGCCGGATCCATCACCGCACCCGGCAGGTCTTGCGATCCGTTCAGCGCGTCCGCCAGCGACATTTCGGGGTTCAGCGTAACTGTCCCCAGCAATGGATAAGCGTCGTCGATGGATTTGACTTGTGTCAGCGCCCTTTCCGTATCTTCTCCTTGGCGCACAACCGCCATAGATCGGAAATCGACTACTTCGGACACATCCAGCGCTGTGTTGTCCATCCAGGCGCGTTCTTCGTCGTTTGCAAAGCGATAGGTAAATTCCAGTTCGGCATCACCACCCAGCAGCGACGCACCTTCTTGCGTCAAGCCGGTCTGGATTGCGTAGCGTACTGAACCAACAGCCGCGATTGCGGCCACACCAAGGGCAAGACAGGCCAGAAACACGCGAAAACCGCGTAGACCGCCCCGAAGCTCGCGCCGAGCCAGCCTTCCGGCCAGTCTCAAGCTCATTCTGCTGCCTCGCGCTGGGCTTCATCGGCAATGCGTCCATCGCGCAATCGGACGACGCGATCACATTTTCTTGCCAGTGAATGACTGTGAGTCACCAGAACCAGTGTAGCGCCATGTTTGTCGCGAAGGCCAAACAGAAGCTCGACGATGGCCTCTCCGTTTGTCTCGTCCAGATTGCCGGTCGGTTCATCTGCCAGAAGGATCTGGGGGCGTGGAGCTGACGCGCGGGCCAGAGCCACGCGCTGTTGTTCGCCACCCGACAATTGTGCCGGGTAGTGGTCTCGGCGGTGGGACAGGCCTACGGCCTCCAGTTCAGCTTCGGCACGCTGAAACGCGTCCTTGTGACCGGCCAGTTCCAGCGGGGTTGCCACATTTTCCAGCGCGGTCATAGTGGGGATCAGGTGGAAATTCTGAAACACCACGCCCATCGTATCGCGCCGGAACCGGGCAAGTTCATCTTCACCCATGCTGGTCAGATCGTTTCCAAGGGCAGCTACTCTGCCGCCAGTCGCCTGTTCGAGACCGCCCATCAGCATAAGCAATGAGGATTTTCCTGATCCGGACGGACCAACCAAGCCAAGTGTTTCACCTTGCGCCACGGTCAGGTTGATGTCGTGCAGAATTTTAACACGACCGGCATTGCCATCCAGTGACAAAGCGGCATTTTGGAGTTCCAGAACAGATGTTGTCATCGGTCTTTCCGAAGGAGAGCAGTCAATTGGGATATGGAGCGGTAAAAAAATTGCGCAAGACTTTGATGTCGGGCCTGTTTGCATGTTGCGGCTTTGCTGCCACAGCAGAACCGGTGGTGATCGCCGCACTGGGCGATTCACTCACACAAGGATATGGCCTGATCGAGGACGACGGATTGGTTCCACAGCTTGGCCGCTGGCTGGATGCCCAGGGCGCAGATGTCCGGCTGATCAACGCAGGTGTTTCAGGTGACACCACGGCTGGCGGTGCATCCCGTGTCGAATGGACACTGACGCCCGAGGTCGATGGTATGATCGTTGCGTTGGGGGGGAATGATCTGCTGCGGGGTATCGCCCCCGAAGTCTCCCGCGCCAATTTGGATAAAATCCTGAATGCAGCGGACAAGGCAGAGGTCGAGGTTTTGCTGGTCGGCATGGAAGCGCCGGGTAACTATGGCCCGGATTACAAACAAGCATTCGATAGCATGTACCCCGAATTGGCACAGAAGTACGACACACTCTTTGTCGACAGCTTTTTTGTTGGACTTGAGGCAGAAGGCGATCCGGGTGCAGTTTCGCAATACATGCAGTCCGATGGTATTCATCCAAATGCGCAAGGAGTTGCGCTGATCGTTGAAAATCTGGGGCCAGCCGTGCTGGAACTTGTGACAGAGGCGAGCAAATAGGAGGCAGGTATGCCGGGGCGGTTCTTTCTGACAAGGCCGATTTCTGACATCGCACAGTTTCTCGGAGTTTCAGAAACCCCGGTTGCTCAGCCTGCTCGCAAGAACATACAGCCCGGACAAGATGTGTTAGCGCTGACCCGTGACGCGCTGGTTTCGATGCGCTGGGGTATGATCCCCGTCGGTCGCGTGAATGCGCGGGGACGCCCGGTTATGGAGACTATCATCAACGCGAGATCTGAAACTGTCTTCGACAAAACTGCTTTCGAAGGAGTTGGCAGGGCGATTATCCCCGTGGATGGTTGGTATGAATGGACCGGGGAAAAGCGCCGTAAAACGGCTTGGCGTATTTCCTCGGCAGATGGTTCACCATTGCTTTTTGCTGCGATCACCGACAGATGGCAGGCCCCCGGAGGTCTGACCATCGATCAGATCGCGGCCGTGACATGTGAGCCCAACGCTGACGTCAAACCTATCCATCATCGCATGGGTGTTCTGCTTGAGCGATCAGATGTCGAAGACTGGCTGAACGGATCAGAAGAGCGGGCGAAATCTCTTACCCGCTCATGGCCGAATGGTCGTTTGCATATCGAAGAGGCAAACGATGTGGATTGGTCTGCGCCCTGAGATCGCGTCAGACAACAGTCACGACAGTGCCGACGGGAACCCGGTTATAGAGGTCAATCACATGCTCGTTCAGCATCCTGATGCACCCGTTTGATACGGCGCGGCCAATGGTTTGTGGCTGTGTTGTCCCGTGGATGCGGAAATAGGTATCAACGCCGTTCTGAAATAAATACAGCGCTCGCGCACCCAGCGGATTGTCACCACCGCCGGGTTGGACATAGTCGTTGTCCTTGAATTTGGCGTAGGCAACCGGATCCCGTTCGATCATCTCTTCGGTTGGTCGCCAGGTTGGCCACTCTTTTTTGACGTCGATAGTCGCCGTGCCCGTAAATTCCAGCCCGGCCTTGCCGACACCACATCCATAGCGGATCGCTTTTCGGGGTTCGGTCACGTAGTACAGATAGAAAGATCTAGGGGCGACGAGCAGCTGTCCGGGTAGGAACTGTTTCTTGATCCGCACGTATTGTGGCGTCGGATCATACTCGACCGCCTTCTTCTTGGCACTGGCGATTCCCGGCAGCAGACTGACAGCGGTACCTGCCATAAAGACGCGGCGTGTGACCATGGTGGGTTCCTTCAAATGACCAAAGAAATCATTACTATACTTTCAAAATGATAGCCGATTTGGTCAATCGTCGGGCAAAGATAACTGAAATGTGATGTATTCCGCATGCCACAGTAGGATTGCGGAATAACAGTGCATAAATGAAAAGGGTGAGGAAATCACCTCACCCTTTCAAGAGCTTATGCAAGCTCGATGTTGTCCGCGCTTTCGCGGCCGTCACGACCCGAGCGCAGCTCGTAAGTGACTTTTTGGTTGTCGGCCAGACCGGTCAGGCCCGAACGCTCGACGGACGAGATGTGTACAAACACGTCTTTGCCGCCATCTTCGGGTGCGATAAAGCCGTAGCCTTTGGTGGTGTTGAACCATTTTACGGTGCCTGCGGGCATATCCGTTGTCTCCTGTTTAGTGCTGCCCACGGTGTTGCGGCAGCCCGGCGTCGTTGTCTGTATCGATAGACTGAACGCCGTAGAAGGAGACAGTAGGTCGAAATAGAAAAACGTAAGCCCTTTGGATATGGCATCGCTAAAGGGGTGTGACAAGGGAGATTGTTCGGCTTGTACAGCGCAAAAAGGGCCAATTTTCCGTTTTGTACAAAAATCCGCCGAAAGTTTTGACGCTGCTTCGATTATCGTCCTAGGCTTGATCAATTGATTGAATTTATTGGAGCGCGCGATGATTTTCCGCTGTCTTGCCCTGATTTCACTGGCCGTTCTGACCGCATGCGGCAGCCGGATATACGACGAGTCTCAACCCGGTGAGTTCACTGGATCTCTGCTGGTGATGTGGGTGGATGGCGGTAGTGACTCTGCCGGAGATGGTCGGTTTGTCTATGTTCCCGATCTGGACCGGCAGGGGCGGGCGCTGATGTTCCGGCGCGGTGCACAGACGGACGGGCGGGCGGTGCATATCACTGAGGTCGAACCGCGGCTGATGTACACTGATGGGGGTAGCATTCCACGACTGGTGCAGCCGTTAAAGGGGCTGAACCCCTGGGGCTATGCACCCGCCTATATGGTACATGACTGGCTGTTCGCCGCGCGCAAATGTCTGAATGCCGGGGATGCAGATGCAGATGAGGCGAAGGTGAGTGGCGTCACCTTTCGCGAAAGCTTTGAGATCATGGCCGAGATGCTGAAAACGCTGGAGCGGCAAACGGCGGTTGCCGAAAGCGATCTGCAACCCGGCGCGATCACCTGGGCGGTGTCGGGCGGGATCTCAAAACGGCTGTGGGAGGATGATACCTGTCCCACCCCCCGGATCGACCCGGAGCATATGAAGCAGATCGAGGCCCGGCTGAGGATCGGTCGGGACGGGCCGCAGAAATCAGTTCGGGTGGCAGGTGAGGATGTGACCCCTGCGCGGGTTGTGCAGGTGATCGGGTTTTAGACGACTTTTAATCATGGACGTGCTTGTGTCGTGGCATAGGCCATTACTGTCGTACCCGGATATCCGGAGCCAGGTATTTTTCCCTGTATCCTTGTATCCTTGGCTGATCGATCGTCAGACCTGTTGACGCGCGCGGCCTTTGGGATGATTCAGAAGGAAAGGCTGTTTTGGTGCGATGCGTTTTTTGTGTTGCCTAACCACCTGCACGTGATCTGGACTTTACCGTCTGGTGCTTCGGATTGTTCGATGCGGTGGGGTGCAATCAATTAAGGTGCGGTTTACCATGCGTGGGAATAGGGCCACTCATAGGTCGGGCTGAAGCACCACATACTTGCTTACGCATCATCAAGAATACTGTGATCTTTGGAACGTTGGAATAATTGAGGGCAAAGGTTAACCAACTTATAAAAAAATCCTTGCTTAGTGCTCCTTTGACATTTCAAGTACCTCTCATACTTTTCAATGCGTTGCGTTGGTTCTAAATAGCCACCGCAAATTCCGTTTCCTTCTATAACGTGGGCAACAAAAACCCCATCAAATTTTAAAAAGCTCTCTCGGCCTCTCTTCAAGTACTGAGAGTTATTGTCTAGGTGCTGCTCTCTTGGGAAAAAGAACAGTGCAGATCCCGCGCACTCGTCGGTGGTCACACTTACACGCAAACCTTCAACTAAAATGGTGGATTGATTGTTTCCCATCCGCTCTCGTCTATCGGCCACGGACTCTAAGTCAAAACTCATCCAGCCTTCAACATAAGGAATCTCTTCGTCCGGATCGAGTAAGGGAGTTCGTTTTAAGCCAAAGTAGGTTTCTGATTCAAACTCGGGATCAAAGTTTTCATCTCTCTCGCATCCCCGTTCCGAATTATCAGTACCAATATCGAGATAAACGTAGACGTGTTTGCCGTCGTTGTTCTCAAGAAATTCATAGAATTCTAAAGCGCTGTCTACTTCGTACTGGACTAAACCCAACCCTCTTTCGCACGAAGCAAAATAATAATGGCTTGGAATTGCCGCTGACGCGACGTTTGATAGTAATACAACCAACCCAATCAAACTGGCACCGATTACCAGGAAAACTGCGCCGGCAACCCCCTGAAAACTAATCTTCGTGACACGTACGTTTGCGTCCCCACCAATTGCGATACCACCGTGACTGGCGCTTACGTTATTATTGGCCTGCGGACTTTCCTTTTTTCTTTTTCGGAAAGAAAGAAGTGCACCACCAATTGCAGCGGCACCAGTTCCGATAAATGCCAGTACATTTCTGTTGTCTTCAGAAATAAGAAATTGCCAAATATCAGATATCCCATCACTCATGGTTTTTACCAAAAAACAGGTGTTCAAATTGGAGTTATTTTAAAGCACTGCGTCAATCTTCCACCAAATTTAACAATGCGTAAGTATCACTCCGTTTCAAAAAAAATTCAAGGATTGTAGCTTTTCTAGGCAAAAACAGGATTTTAACCTTATTTGGCGATTGGCAGCTTGCAAAAGAGTGTATGTAAGTTGCCAATCTGCTTTATGGTCTCAATCTACCGCGCAAACTTCTTGTGCTTCAACCGCTTGGGCTCCAGCGCATCCGGTCCCAGGCGGCGTTTTTTGTCCTCTTCGTAATCCTCGAAGTTGCCCTCGAACCATTCCACGTGCGCATCACCCTCAAAGGCCAGAATATGCGTACATATCCGGTCGAGGAAGAAGCGGTCGTGTGAGATGACGACGGCGCAGCCGGCGAAATCGACCAGCGCGTCTTCCAGCGCGCGTAGGGTTTCGACGTCGAGGTCGTTGGTCGGTTCGTCCAGCAGTAGGACGTTGCCGCCCTCTTTCAGCAGGCGGGCCATGTGGACGCGGTTGCGCTCACCACCGGATAGCAGCGAGACCTTTTTCTGCTGGTCGCCGCCCTTGAAGTTGAAGGACGAACAATAGGCGCGGGAATTGACCTGTGCGTCGCCCAGTTGGATGATCTCGGCTCCGCCGGTGATCGCCTCCCACACGGTGTCGTTGTCTTTCAGGTCGTCGCGGGACTGGTCGACATAAGACAGCTCGACCGTGTCGCCCAGCGTGATGGTGCCGCTGTCGGGTTGTTCCTGACCGGTCAGCATCTTGAACAGGGTCGATTTACCGGCGCCGTTGGGGCCGATGACGCCAACGATGCCGCCGGGGGGCAGAGCGAAGTCGAGCTTTTCGATCAGTTGCTTGTCGCCCATGTGTTTCGACAGACCCTCGACCTCGATCACCTTGCCGCCAAGGCGCTGGCCGTTGGGAATGACGATCTGGGCGCGGGTCAGTTTTTCGCGCTCGGACTGTTCGGCCAGTTCATTATAGGCGTTGATTCGAGCCTTGGATTTGGCCTGACGGGCCTTCTGACCCTGACGCATCCACTCCAGTTCGCGCTGCAGGGTCTTCTGCTTGGACTTGTCTTCGCGGGCCTCCTGCTCCAGCCGTTTGGCCTTTTGCTCCAGCCATGCGGAATAGTTGCCTTCGTAGGGAATGCCGCGGCCACGGTCGAGTTCCAGAATCCAGCCGGTGATGTCATCCAGAAAGTAACGGTCGTGGGTGACGATCAGGATGGTGCCTTTGTAGTCGATCAGGTGCTGTTGCAACCAGGCGATGGTCTCGGCATCCAGGTGGTTGGTCGGTTCGTCGAGCAGCAGCATGTCGGGCGCTTCCAGCAGCAGCTTGCAGAGCGCGACGCGGCGTTTCTCACCACCCGAGAGGTTGGCGATGTTGGCATCGTCCGGCGGGCAGCGCAGCGCCTCCATCGACACGTCAATCTGGCTGTCGAGATCCCACAGGTTTTCCGCATCGATCGCGTCCTGCAGGGTGGTCATTTCCTCCATCAACTCGTCCGAGTAGTTCTCGGCGATCTCCATGGCAATCTCGTTGAACCGGTCGACCTTGGCCTTTTTCGCAGCGACGCCCAGCATGACGTTTTCGCGGACGGTCAGGGATTCATCCAGTTGCGGCTCCTGCGGCAGATAGCCGACCTTGGCACCCTCGGCCGCCCAAGCCTCACCGGTGAAGTCGGTGTCGAGGCCGGCCATAATCTTCATGAGCGTCGATTTACCCGCGCCGTTGACGCCGACGACACCGATTTTCACGCCGGGCAGAAAGCTCAGGTGGATGTTTTCAAAGCACTTCTTGCCACCGGGATAGGTCTTTGAGACACCCTGCATGTGGTAGACATATTGATAGGCGGCCATGTCGCGTCCTCTGGGTCGGGGAAATTGGGTTGAAACGCTGGATATCCGAGCCGGGCGAGCGGGGCAAGCTGGTGGTTTTGTGAATTTCGTGCGGATTCGGCTTCAGCTACGTTGAGTCCTATCAGCGGGAGAGCGGTTTGTCGGAGCTAACCAAATTGATAGCGGGTTGGGCACAACCTGGACGGGTGGATTGGATTGGGATGCGGCCCTCGCGGAGGGACGGCATGGAAATTGTTGATGTGGCCATGATCTCCACCAGCGGCCTCGACGGAGACCGAGGCCGCTCGGGCAAACGGGCGGTGACGCTGATCCAGCAGGAACATCTGGCGGCGATTGGCTCTTATCTCGGCCAAGGGGCGGTGGCACCAGAAATCCTGCGGCGCAATCTGGTGGTGTCAGGAATCAATCTGGCGGCGCTCAAGGGGCGCGAGGTGCAGGTGGGTGAGGCTATTCTGCGCTTTACCGTCATCTGCGCGCCATGCAGTCGGATGGAGGAGGCGCTGGGTAAGGGTGGCTACTCTGCCGTGCGCGGGCATGGGGGATGGTGTGCCGAGGTGGTGCAGCCCGGGCGGGTTCGACTGGGCGATGCGGTGCAACCTGTTGATTGACAACGCCTCGCAGTTCTGAACATCAGCAAGGGATGTTGCGAAGCTCTATTCCATATGCGCGGCCCGGGCAGGTCATTGGGTTGTTTGGCGGGTCCTTTGATCCGCCGCATCAGGGCCATGTGCATGTGACGCTTGAGGCGATGAAAGCCTTTGGGCTGGACCGGGTGTGGTGGTTGGTGTCCCCCGGAAACCCGCTCAAGCAGCGTGGGCCAGCGCCGCTGGCGCAACGGATGGCGGCGGCGGGGTCGCTGATGCAGCACCCTCGAGTCGAGGTGACGGATATCGAGGCGCTGACCGGGACGCGGGCAACGGCGGATACGCTGACTGAACTAAGGCGGCTGTATCCCGGTGTACGTTTTGTCTGGCTGATGGGGGCAGACAATCTGGTGCAATTCCACAAGTGGAAGAATTGGCGGCTGATCATGGACAGCGTTCCGGTGGGTGTCCTGGCACGACCGGGAGATCGTATTTCGGCCCGGATGTCCCCTGCGGCGCGGATTTACGCGAAGTACAGAATTGATGGTCAGGCGCGGCATCTGCTGGGTCGGAGCAGGGCGCCTGCGTGGTGTTTTGTGAATGTGCCGATGGTTGATGTCAGCTCGACCGATATCCGTTTACGTGGTGAGTGGAACAATCGGGTGTTGCCTGAAGAGCGACCATCGGAGCATAATTCATTTGAATGATTGTTTGCCCGTGATCTCTGGGATTTAAATTGACCCATGGTTGATCGTATTTCGCGCCGTTTATTTCTGGGGGGATTGGGGTCACTTGTGATCCCGGTTGCCGGACTGGCTGAGGCCCCGGCAAGATCTTTGCGTCCACAACTGCGTGGTACCGAGCTGAGCGGTGTCGAGAGGGTCATTCAGGCTGCAGGACTGAAAGGCGAGGTTGTGTTCGCCGTCGCTGATGTCAAAACCGGAACGCAGCTTGAGGCATTTGGAGGCAAGGAAGGTTTGCCGCCCGCCAGTGTCGCCAAGGCGTTGACCGCGCTTTATACGTTGGATGTGTTGGGGCCGAATTACAGATTCGAGACCCAACTGGTGGCCGATGGCCCGATTGTGAACGGCATACTCAAAGGCGATCTGATCCTGGTTGGTGGGGGCGACCCCTTGCTGGATACAGATGCGCTGGCCACGATGGCCGCCAATCTGCGTGAGGCTGGCATTACCGAGGTGCAGGGTTCATTCAAAGTCTATGATGGTGCGCTGCCCTATGTGTTCAGTATCGATCCGGGGCAACCGGATCATGTGGGTTACAGTCCGTCAATCAGTGGAATATCGCTGAACTTCAACCGTGTGCATTTCGAATGGAAGCGCGGGACTGGTGGTTATGACGTAACCATGGATGCCCGTAGCGCGCGCTATACCCCGGCCGTGGATATGGCCGCGATGCGGGTCGAGAACCGCAGCTTACCGATATACACCTATCAATCCAGTGCAAGACAGGACCGGTGGACCGTTGCCAAGGGCGCGTTGGGTAATGGCGGCGCACGGTGGTTGCCGGTGCGCAAACCCGCGCTTTATGCCGGGGATGTTTTCAGAACTCTGGCCCGGGCCAACGGGATCGTACTGGGTCGGGTTCAGGTCACCAGTCAGGCCCCGAAGGGTGAGGTTCTGGTTGTCCACCTGAGTGATCCTTTGGAGAGCATTCTGAAGGGTATGCTCAAGTACTCGACCAACCTGACCGCCGAGATGGTCGGGCTGGTAGCAACAAAGGCGCGAGGCGTTGAGCCGCAGACCCTTGCGGATTCTGCCGCAGAGATGAACCGATGGGCTGCCGAGACTTACGGGACCAGCAACATCCGTATGGTGGACCATTCGGGTTTGGGGGATGCATCACGCATGGACCCGGCAGATCTGGTGACAGCACTGGTTGCAGCACGCGAATCGAAGGCGCTGCGGCATTTGCTGAAGCCCTTTACGCTGAAGGACAGCAACGGGCGCGCCATTAAGGGTCACCCGATCACTGTTGATGCCAAGACCGGAACCCTGAATTTTGTGTCCGGGCTTGGGGGTTATGTCACAACCGCAGCAGGGGCGGAGTTGGCCTTTGCCATCTTCACTGCAGATGTCCCGCATCGCGCCACGATTAGCCGCGAAAACCGGGAGCGGCCTGATGGTGCACGCAGCTGGAACCGCAGGTCCAGAAAGCTTCAGCAAACGCTGATCGAACGCTGGGGTGCTTTATACGGAAGCTGACGGTGCCGGATCAGACGGTGTGGCGCGCCCGTGCGCCGCGTTCAATTGCCGCCGCGTGAAGCCGGTCAATGTTCAGTTCATACCGGATTTCTTCCAACAGGCGCAGCTCGGTCTCAGCCAAAGAGCCGTCAGCTGCAGCGACATCACAAGCCAGCGCATAAGCGGTTTCGTTCAACCGCTCTGGCAGGTTGTCGCGGATCAGGCCGAACAATGCGTCCAGCCCGTCTTCCTGTTCGAATAGATCAAACACGATCTGAGATACCCGGCGTGTCCGGTCGATGTCATAGTCGGCAAAAACCGGCAGCATGTTCACGGCAGTTTCGATCTTGACCAGCTCGGCTGTGCGGATGGTTTCGTCCGATGCCGAGACCGCAACCATGATCGCCACGAGGCAATCCTGCGGGGACATTGGGTGGGTAACTTGCTCGGTCATTGGATCGTCCTGCTTGGGTATCTCTGATCGCGCACGATATGAGGGGGCGGAAGCAGGTTCAACACCTTGTTTTGTCACGTAGGCGGTGTGACGGTTTTGTGCCGGGCAGGATTAACCCGCCCGTGCAGCAGGATTTCAGGCTGTTGCCGAGAATTTGTACTCGATTTCTTCAAAGCTCTGGCTGGCAAAACCATAGGCAAAGCGAAGACCACCTTCACCGGCGACCACGCCATGTTCGGCACCGCCAGGTACGTAGAGTGCCACGCCGGGGCGCATTTCATGCGGGACACCATCGATGGTGACTGTGCCGTTGCCGTCCAGACCAAAATAGAACTCGGCCGGGTCATGCCGGTGAGGCAGCAGGCGATCGCCGGGGCCAAACTCGGCAACGCCCAGAACCATGTCGCGGGGGCTGTCCTGTGTGCCGTTGATCAAAGTGCGCCAACGGACCTCGCCATATGTCGGATCGGTGCCACCAGCCAGAGGCACTTGTGCGGCATCCACTGCAAGCGGGGGATGTGTCAGATTGCTTGCCTGATTCAGCATCACGGTGTCGCTGTAATCGGTGGCCAAAGTGTCCAGTTGCTGCGTCATGGCGGGTCCTCCTCTGATCGCCATTTGACGCCGTTCTGCTGTCGGGGCAATAAGGGAAAGATGAAACAGATCATACGCTGAGGTTATGATAGATGGACAGGTTGCCAAGCTTCGCAGGGCTTACGGCCTTTTATGCGGCCGCACGGCTTGGAACGCTGACTGCAGCGGCGCGCGAACTAAATGTATCGCAGCCTGCGGTGTCACGTAGAATTGCTGATCTCGAGGCGGATCTCGGATGTCATTTGTTCGATCGAAGTCGAAAACCCGTTAAAATGACACAACATGGGCGAAGTTTACTCAAGGCACTACATGGCGGGTTTGGTCAAATCGAAAGCGCGGTCGGCCAGATCAGACAGGCGTCACAGGGTAAAGTTGTCAGCGTCACCGCACCTTCGGGTTTTGTAGCATTTTGGCTGATACCGCGGTTGGGGGAACTGGAGGCGGACTTTCCTGAAACTACGATTCGGATCATAAGCCAAGAGTATGGTGAGGCGGTGCGGCCCGGTGATATTGTCATTCGTTTTGGTCACAGGGAAGCCGAGGAAGAAACGCGGTTGCTTGGGGATGCGGTTTTCCCAACCGCGAGCCCCTTGTATCTGGCGAACCGAGGGATGAACGGTCAGGATTATGATTTTTCCCGGATGACCCTGCTGACCATGGAGACGGCGCGCAGCCAGTGGCATGACTGGCCAAGCTGGTTTCAGTCGGCTGGTCTGCAAATGCCCAAAGGTGCGCGGGTACTCGATTTCAACTCTTATGCGATGCTGGTGAATGCAGCCCTGGCAGGGCAGGGTGTATGCTTGTGCTGGGATGGTGTTCTGGACAGCTTTCTGGACACAGGTGCGATGACGCGTCTGGAGGGATCAACAGCCGTTTCGGCGCGCGGGTACTTCCTTTCGGCACGGGATGGGCTGGCGGCAGAGCCTCATGTTCGTGATATTCTGACCTGGATTGCGGAAACCGGTCAGAAATAGTCTCTGTTTCTCCGAGTGTTTATTGACTCATGCTGCATCCGCACAATAGGAGGGGTCGGTCCGGTTGCATGGGGTAACCGGCGCTGTTCCCCCGATGGAGACCAAATCAAATGTCTGAATTGCGTGAAACCGCTCTTGCGTCCAAGGCCTGGCCTTTTGAAGAAGCGCGCCGGTTGCTCAAACGCTATCAGAAGGGTGCTCCGGAAAAGGGATACGTATTGTTCGAGACCGGATATGGCCCCTCGGGTCTGCCGCATATCGGCACCTTCGGTGAGGTGGCGCGGACTACAATGGTCAAGCGCGCCTTTGAGGCATTGTCGGATATACCGACCAAGCTGATCTGTTTCTCTGACGATCTGGACGGCATGCGCAAGGTGCCCAGCAACGTGCCGAACCCCGAAAAACTGCAGGAATATCTACAATGCCCGCTGACCTCGGTTCCCGATCCGTTTGGCGAGTATCCCAGCTTTGGGGAGCATAACAATGCAATGTTGCGGCGGTTCCTTGATACCTTCGGGTTCGAGTACGAATTCTATTCGGCCCGTGACTTTTATCGGTCGGGTCAGTTCGACGAGATCCTGAAGCGTGCGGTTGAACGTTATGATGACATCATGGCGATCATGCTGAAAAGCCTGCGCGAAGAGCGCCAGCAGACTTATTCGATCTTCCTCCCGATCCACCCCGAGACCGGCCGGGTTCTGTATGTCCCGATGAAGAAGGTCTGCGCAGAAACTTACACGGTTACTTTCGATGATGAAGACGGCAAGGAATGGACGCTGCCTGTCACCGGCGGCAACGTAAAGCTGCAGTGGAAGCCTGATTTTGGCGCGCGTTGGGCTGCGCTTGGCGTTGATTTTGAGATGTACGGCAAGGAACACGCTACCAACGAAAAGATCTATGACGCGATCTGTCGTGCACTGGGCGGTCGTGCACCGGAACATTTCTCGTATGAGCTGTTCCTGGACGAAAACGGTCAGAAGATTTCCAAATCGTCCGGCAATGGCGTGTCGATTGACGAATGGCTGACCTATGCGCCGACCGAGTCGCTGGCCTACTTCATGTACCAAAAGCCCAAAACGGCCAAGAGGATGCATTTCGACGTCATCCCGAAAGCCTATGATGAATACCATCAGCAGCTGCGGGCCTATCCGGGTCAGGATCTGAAAGCGCAGTTGAACAACCCGGTCTGGCACATTCATGGCGGCGATGTTCCAGCTTCGACGCTGCTTGTGCCTTTCGCGATGTTGCTGAACCTGGCCTCTGTTTCCGGGGCCGAGGACAAAGAGGCGTTGTGGGGATTCATCCGTCGTTATGCGCCCGAAGCCACCGCCGAAAGCCATCCCGACCTCGATCAGGCGGCGGGCTTTGCGGTGCGTTACTTCAACGACTTCGTCAAGCCGACCCGCAAGCATCGCGCGCCGACGGAGCAAGAGCGTGAGGCATTGGAAGCGCTGAAAGCTGAGCTTGAGGCTTATGACGGACCGATCGAGGATGAGGCTCTGCAATCGGTAGTCTATTCCATTGGTCGCGAGCGGTTCGATCCAATGCGCGGATGGTTTACGGCGCTTTACGAAGTGCTGCTGGGCGCGTCGCAGGGGCCGCGATTTGGCGGGTTTATCGCTCTGTACGGTGTGCCCGAGACGATTGCCCTGATCGACAAGGCACTGGCCGGAGAACTGGCCTGATTTGACCTGATACCGCATGGGGCTACCCTTTCGTCAGGAGGTGGCCCCATGCGTCGTTTATTGCTTGCTGTATCCCTGAGTGCCGGTCTGGCGTCTGGTGCATTTGCACAAAATGCCGAGATCGAAGCAAACATCACGGCACAGATACAGGCATTCAAGGCGGATGATTTTAGCACCGCCTTCACATTTGCCAGCCCCAATATCCAGCGCCTGTTTGGCACGCCAGAGAATTTCGGGGTCATGGTTCGGCGCGGATATCCCATGGTCTGGCGCCCTGCAGATGTGCGGTTTCTGGAACTGCGCAAGGTTGCAGGGGCGCTGTGGCAAAAGGTCATGATCACGGATAGTGACGGGCGCGTACACATTCTTGATTATCAGATGGTGCAGCAGGAAAGTGGCTGGAAGATCAACGGTGTTCAGTTGCTTGGCAATTCGGATCCTGCTGCCTGAGGCAACACCATCGTCACGGTGATATGAGCACCGGTTAATTCCTTTCCGATACTCAGGCTTTCGCGTTTGGGGCCGGTCCCGAACTGAGGTTTTGACGTGTGCCGCGCGACAGGCTGCGGCATGATTGGGAAAGGGATTTAAATGAACAAGGCGATCACCGACGGTATAGTCTTCACACCACCTGCATTCGCCAATGGACTGGATGTCTGGTCGAGCGGTGACGGCACGCCCGGCTCACCGACATATGCAGGATCGGGAACAGGGGCATTCGTTCCTGCCGATGCGGATTTTGCCGGATGCCTGGAAGTTCTAAAGACCAGTGCAACGCAGAAGGTGCGCCACATGGGGCAGACGCCTTTGTTACCGGGTTGCTATTTGCAGATAAAGGCCCGGGTCAAGGCGATATCAGGCCCATTGCCTCAGGTGCGTATCGCCGGTTGGGCCGGTGGTGCGGGAGATACGCACGTAACAGGTCTGGTCGAACAGGGGCCTGCGACGCAACTGTCGGGCTATGGTACCGTGCACGAGATCACTGCCATCGTTGGCACCGGCAAACGCCCGGGCGTGGATATGCCTTGGGGTGTTTCCGCCCTGTACGGCCATTTTGGCGTGGATATCGACGGCACAAACGGGGCTTTAGTACGGATTGATGACATCGAGATCACTGATGTAACCAACGTATTCCTGCGCGACATGATCGGGTTTGTCGATGTCCGCGATTACGGGGCGATTGGTGACGGTGTCGCCGATGACTCGGCAGCGTTCGAGGCAGCGGATCAGGCCGCAGGCGGGGGTCGTATTCTGGTTCCCAAGGGCATGTACCTGTTGGCGCAGAACACCAGCATGTCGTCGGAGATCGAGTTTGAGGGCACGGTCACCATGCCCGATGACAAGATGTTGCTGCTGACCAAGAACTTTGACCTGCCCACCTATATCTCAGCATTCGAGGATGAGACGTTGGCGTTCAAGAAGGCGTTTCAGGCCTTGCTGAACAATACCGATCATGAGTCGCTTGATCTGGGTGGTCGCAAGATATCGGTTACCGAACCGATCGACCTGGCCGCGGCTGTGCCCAACCGGCAGGGAGGTTTCTCAACTCGTCGTATCATCCGCAACGGGCAGTTCGACGTCAGAAGCAGTTCAGCTTGGGATACTGAGGTTTTCGCATCGGTTGCGACATATGATCCGTCCCGGCCTCACAACCTGACCAACGTCGCAAATGTTGCCAACATCCCCGTTGGGTCGCTGGTTACCGGCAGCGGCGTCGGGCGCGAGGTCTATGTGAGCGCAAAGAATGTGGGTGCCGGAGAACTGACGCTGAGTGCAAGGCTCTACAGTGGTAGCGGTACGCAGAATTTCGGCTTCACCGCCTTCAAGTATTTGCTGGATTTCAGTGGTTTCGCCAAATTGCGGAAACTTGGCATGGAGCAGATCGAGTTCCAGTGTAACGGCCGCTGCAGCGCCATCCGCCTTGCGCCGTCAGGCAGTACTTTTTCGTTGGCGAATTGCTTTGTGAGTCGCCCCAAAGATCGGGGGATTACCTCGATCGCGACAGGATGTCAGGGTATGCTGATCGACAATTGCCAGTTCTTGTCGAGCGAGGAGTCCTTTAACGTACCGCAGCGCACATCCATTGCGGTGAACGCAAATGCGAATGACATCAAGCTGCGCCATAATCTTGCGAACCGGTTCAAGCATTTTGCGGTTCTGGGCGGGGACAACAATCTGGTTCTGGGCAACCATTTCCACCAGGGGGACAGCATTCCGAATGGCGTGCGCCATCCGGGATTGGTGATGATTGGTGCCTATAACAGTTCGAAAATCTCTGAAAACTATGTCGATAACTGCTTCATTCAGTGGACAAATGAGCGCGATACCACGCCAAGCTATACAGCTGGCTATTCGTTCAGTGCCATGAGCATTACCGACAACATCTTTTACGCAAGTAAACCGGCGAACTGGTTCAGCTTTATCGTTATTCGCCCGTATGGCGCAGGCCACACCATCTACGGCATGAACGTGACCGGAAATCTGTTCCGAACGAGCAGCGGATCAATCGACCGGGTCGAGCGGGTCGACACCACTTTTGCCAATCTCGATCGCGATCGCTATTCGAACGTCAAGTTCGAAGATAACACCTTCCACGGTATAAGTTTCAAGACTGCCAATCCGTTGCGGATGCGTCATACTCAACACTCTCATTCCCATGCATGGACAGTGGATTCACTGGACCGGCTGCCTTTTGGAGGCAAGGCGCGCAGTTGTGAAAGTGTGGTTGCGCTTGGGCCGCTCAGAAACGTGTTCAACGGGGTAAGCCATGTGGCACCGTATGTTGACCTTCAGCAGGGTATCAATAACCGGTCGGTCACCCTGCGCTGGCCCGAAGCCTTGCGCGGTGAGGCATCCGTCACGATGAGTGTTGAACACTAGACATCGCGCCGGCCACCCCTAACCGGGTGGCCGGTCCGTCTTCAGAAGTCGCGCCAGAGTGCAAGTCGGGCCCCGATGGCATCCTGTGCAGAGGTTTTTTCCACCCCAACAATCCAGGTGAATTTTCCCTTTCTTGGGCGGATCATCAATGATGGGCGCGCGCTCCAGTAAAACGGATATCCGGGCGCATAATAGGTTTCGATCTGTAGCAGTGGATCCAGGAGGCGATCCGTTGAAAGTCCGACCGTCACATCGAGCTTTCTGATCAAATCTGCATGCGTCCGGTATTCAAGGGCAGTATCGACAGCGAGCCAGCCGTTGCCCAAGCCGGTCTGCAGCCCTTTGCCATAAGACAGTGTGGCCTTGTACATCGCCCAGGACTGAAGTCCCCGATGATGCGCGCCCAGACCAAGTTCGGCTGCGAAGCGACCGGGATCCCCCAGATCTGCAAGCGGGAAGCGGGCAAAAACCACAGCGTGGCCATATTGGTCCTGATGTTCCTCGGCATCGAGGCCGATGGTCAGTTTGGGGCGCAGACCCCACTCCGCATAAAGGGATGACTTGTACTTGCGGGTTCCGTCATTTTCCGCGAAGCCGGAGACAGCCACAGCGGTGAAGCCATGCCCCTTTTCCCTTAGCCAGGCCCCGGCCCAGACAGGCCCTGCAGACACGAACACGTATAGAATGATGGTGATGATGCGACCCATGCGGGCAGCATCCTTAAGCTTGGTTAACGGAGGGTTATCCAATTTTGCTTTTTCGAAAAAATCAGCCTGCGCCCGTTCAGTGCATACAGGAAACAGGAGACGTTTCAGAAAGCTGTGCTAGGCTTGGATCAGCCAAAGGAGATTCCAGATGCCAGAAATTTCGAAAACCGCGAGCGTTCAAACCGTTATCACCACATTCGAGATGACCCCGGGAACCTGTCAGGATCTGTTGGAAGCACTGACCGATGCATATGCGGATTTCATTTCGAAACAGCCCGGATTCGTATCAGCGGGTCTGCACGTGAATGATGCCCAGACCCGGATCGCCAACTATTCGCAATGGCAGCGCCGTGAGGATTTTCTGGCTATGTTGCGCACCCCAGAGATGCGGGATCGCAATCGCAAAATCAATGAGCTGTGCAAGAGTTTTGAGCCGGTCATGTATGACGTGGCAGAAACCTTTGGCTGATCCTGACCTGAATCAAAGCTGAATAGGACGACCCGGTTCAATCTGGGTGTGCAAATTACGGAGGCACGCGCCATGTATCACAATATTCTTGTTCCGATTTCCTTTGATGCCGAACGTGACACTTCGGGGCCGCTGAAGCTGGCGCAGATACTTGCCACTCCGGATGCCCAGGTCACGTTGCTGCATGTGGTCGAGCATATTCCGGACTATGCGATTTCTTACATGCCGGTGGAGTATCTGACCGAGGCGCGCAAGGCGATTCAGACCGAGCTCGATATGCTTGCGGAAAAACTGCCAAACGCCACGGGTGTGGTGATCGAGGGGCATTCGGGTCGGACGATTCTGGATTGGGCGGAAACTAACAAGCCTGATCTGATTATCATGGCTTCGCATCGACCCGGGATGCAGGACTTGTTGTTGGGATCAACTGCCACCCATGTTGTGCGACACGCAGGATGTGCGGTGCATGTTGTCCGTTAAGGTCAGAGATCAGCTGCTGAAAGGCGCCAGGCTTTACCAAAGCCGCCATTCAGCAGCCCATCGGTCGTATTGAACCGAACAAATCCGAAATCGGCAAAATCCACATAAAGCTTGGCCTTGGGGCGTAGCGAAAGATATCGCGTGCGCAGGGTGGTGTGTTCGGCACTGTCGCGGGCGATCAGATTAGCGGTGCAATGCAGTGTCAGACGCGGGTGGGTCAGCGGGTCACCTTTCTCTCTGGGTTCGCCAATCAACAACGCACAAGCTGGGTTCGCCTGCAGGGCGCGTGTGTGTTCGGCAAGGGTCGAGATTAGAGTAATGGGCTGGTTATTGGTGTCGGTCGCCAGGGCGATCCGGGTGACCGAAGGCAGTGAGGTTCCGGGTTGCAGCACCGCAAGGGCAGCATATTCTGCACCAGCCAGCAGTTCATGCGCGAGAGCACGGGCGGTGTCGTCAAACGGTTGGAATGGATCGGATCGCGTCATATCTTCTTCACCGGATAAGGTCGGGTGACATAAGCACTTATTCTGCGAAAGTGCGAGAGCGGAATTGACCGTCAAAGGAGGCAAAAGTGCCGTTGAATTTTCTTGTCTTTCTGGGCTCGGTCCGGCAAAGCACACCTCCGCGCCCGGCCCGCTTGGGTGAACGTGTGGCCCGGGCCTGCCATAAACAGCTGTCCGAAATGAGTGCTGATGTCGAACTGATCGACCCTCTGGAGCTGCAGCCCTCGCACCCGTTCAAGCCGCATTTCGCATATGCTCAAGGCCGTGCGCCAGGTGCATTGAATGTGCTGGCTGAGAAGATTGAACGGGCGGATGGTTATGTCATGGTCAGCCCTGAGTACAACCACTCGATGTCGCCTGCTCTGGCGGATCTGCTGAACCACTTCGGAAGTTCCCTGTTCTCATACAAACCCAGCGTCATTGCGACCTATTCCGCGGGCCAGTGGGGTGGGGCACGGGCCGCTGTCAATATGCGTACGTATCTGAGTGAGCTGGGTTGCTTGCCAGTTTCTGCGATGATCCACGTCCCCAAAGCTCATGAGGTGTTTGAGGTGGATGGTGCGTTTGCTCCTGATGTCGAAGCCGATCGGTGGCACGGTTATATGGGGCGGGCATTTGAACAGCTGTCCTGGTGGGCTGGTGCCGCTGCGCATCAACGCGAGGCTTTGTCCCATCCTGAGGCCTTTGCGCGGGATCCGTCGCAGCGCAATGCGCCTTCATAGGCAAATTGAGTAACTCTCCTGACCGCCTCGGCTTTGCCACATAGTTTCGGTAGCATTCAAATTATGACGTCTGAGAATCCTTCATACGAAGAAAGCAAACCGAGGCCATCCAGAAGGCAGCAGCGGGCTGAGGCTGTGCGCCGCAAGGCTCTCTCGCCACTCCGCATATTTATGATGGTACTGGCGTTGCCAATTACCACCGCGACGATCGCCCTTGGGGTTTATCTGCGAACGACCGATTACGAACATGCGGAGGCGGTCATTCATCTGGTCGCACTGGCGGGATGTGATGCAGCGCATGCCTTGGGCATGGGGGCCGTGCGCGAAGGGCAGCCCGGGTATCACAAGCGCAACGATCCTGATGGAGATGGGGTCGCATGCGGAACGTTTGTCGTGGAAAATCCGACGGCGGTCATCCCTGCTCCGGTGCCGTCTTCTGCACCTGCACCTGCGCAGGCAGAGGCCCCAGCGCAGCGCAGGGTAGGGAATGCAAAGTTTGTGAAACCCTGAATGACGAAGGCAATCTATAACCGACAAAAACTGTCAACTATATGATTTTGTTGGATTTTTTGTTGACATCATAATCAGCATGACTAACTGTAGGACGTAACAGGATTACAGGTACCCAGCTGCAGCCAGCCATCGCCAGCCACGGCAAGGAACCCAGATAATCCTGATCTGGCAAATAGTGTTCTCTGAGCACCAGATCTTCCACAGCAACGCAGGTTATCCCACGCAGCGATGAAGGTCTGCCGTCTGATCCGAACATTGCGAAATGGCGCGGGCAATCTGCCGGACAGGCTTGTCTTCACCCCACACGGTCGCCATGAATGACGTCATGACCCGCGATGAATTCAACACTTTTTGCGCCAGTCTCAAAGCTACCAGCCATGTGGTGCAGTGGGGCAATGCGGATGTATGGAAAGTGGGCGGAAAGGTGTTTGCGATCTGTGGCTGGAACGATGGTGCAGATGCGTTCACCTTCAAGGCCACCGATCTGGCCTTCGAAGTTCTCGGCGACGAACCCGGCATCCGCCCAGCGCCTTATCTCGCCTCACGCGGGATGAAGTGGCTGCAGGTCTATGAGGAACGCGGGATGAGTGACGCATCCCTTCGCGAGCATATTGTGATGTCTTATGAACTGGTCGTGGCCAAGCTAACCAAGAAGATGCGGGCCGAGTTGGGGGTTTAGCCCTTCATCGCGTGCAGCAATTCAATCAGCCGCTTGCGGTCATCGTCATCGGTGTAGTCACCGGTGGCCAGACGTTCGGCGATGCGCAGGCGCAGGCGTTCCTGTTGGGTGCGCACCTCTTCTCCGGCCGTTTCAGCCAGGGTTTTCATGATTACTGCCACGGCCTGTTGCCGCTTGGTGGTCGGGTTGGCGATGTAGTCGACAAGGCTCTGCTGCCCGGAATCGAGGATGTTTTCGGCCAGATCGCGCAGTTGATCGCCATTGGGCAGCAGCGGGGCGGGGGCATCCTCGGGTGGCAGGATTTCCGGCACGCTGCGCGGGGTTTCGGCCAATGCGTTTGCGCCGTCGACGAAGGCTTCGGTGATCATGCGGGTGATCTTGATCGCGCGCGGGTCCTTGAACAGGGCCGAGGCGATGGCAACGCCGTAATCTGTATAGACCCACGGATTGACCCGCCGCCCGCCGCGGCCTTTGGGTTTTGAGATCACATTCTGTGATTGCAAATTAGCGACCTCGGCATCGGTGAGTTGAAAGCGGTAACCCTCGAACAGGTCTTTGTTGCGCGACACGGCCTGATTGAAGGCGCTGACGGATTTTCCGTAGAACTGCGCCAGATCCTCGGCCAGCACCACGCGGGTGCCGCGCACCCGGTGAATGGCGCTTTGGACCTCATGCGTACTGGGCAGGTTATTGGGTTTCGTCATGGCAACCGTTTGGAATCACAAAATGTGATTTCAAACGTGGAGGAGAGGGCGCTGAGCTGCAACCTTGAAGTGTGGGATACTTGTTAAAGCACTACCTTATCAGCCGGTCGCAGTCATGTTGGCCCGGACAAAACGGGTGAGATCCGGTTGACGGCCCTCGTATCTACGTCTCCATACAATGGTCAGACGGGTGAAAATGTGACGAAGATCCTGCATTGCAAATGCTCTTTCAGGTAAACGGCCTTTGCCCAAGCAGGGTCCTTTTTCTTTTGTGATCTGGCAAAAGTTTCTTCACAAACTTCCAGTGCCTCCTTTTCGGCGGCCTCACGCGTTGGCGCGCTCGCAGAATAAGCCCAAGTATGAATGCCATTAACTGCAAAGGACCGATAGCTATCAAAGTTCAACCGAGACCATCCGACAAGGAAATTATAGGCTTCCACTGCGTCATTTGACAGGGTGCGTGTTTTCGGTTTGAAATCGAACCCTTTTGGTACCACAGAAAGGTACAATACACAGTCTTCAGGTCGATCTGCCTTGAACCGGCACGACCGCATCGCATTATCTTGCGCTGTTTTTAGGTTATGATAACCCCATGCGGCACCGTTGCTGTCATTGGTCTTTTTTGTTGTGTTTATCGCAACCGCACCAAAGAAATTTGCCTTGTGAGAATACCTGACATCTCTCTTTTGAGAGCCGCGGAGCTTGACATCTGAATGATAAATGACAGTGCGCCCAGAGTAGTCCAGGCGAGTTTCATCTGACCATGCAGGTGCGATAGAGGTTAGGATGATGAAAACTGAGATAAAAAATCGCATAAGCTACCTTTTGCTGCTAGGGTAAATTTCTCAGGCCAAACAATGCTATAAGCTGCAATAGTGCGTGGTCTCAACCAAAAAGTTCACCGCTTCCTCCGCTTCACATTCCCACCCCGCTGCCCCGGCCTCCCAGCCGTTGACCGTCCGCGCGATTTCACTGCATCTTCCGAGGCTTTCTCGACCGCCCATTGGCGCGCCATGGGGTCGTCGGCGACGGCGAGATCGACCGCTTCCAGACGTTTGATCTCGTCCCGGATGTTGGCAGCCTCTTCGAATTCCAGGTTCTCGGCGGCTTTGCGCATCTGTTCGCGCAGGCCGTCCAGATGGGCCTCGAGGTTGGCACCGTGCATTGGTTTGTCGATGGTGGCGGTGACGCGGTTCATGTCCACATCGCCTTCGTAGAGACCGGCCAGAACGTCCTCGACGTTTTTCTTCACCGTCTCGGGGGTGATGCCGTGTTCCTCGTTATAGGCGATCTGTCTGGAGCGGCGGCGGTTGGTCTCGTTCAGCGCCCGCTCCATGCTGCCGGTGATCTTGTCGGCATACATGATCACCCGGCCATCGGCGTTCCGCGCGGCGCGGCCGATGGTCTGGATCAACGAGGTCTCTGATCTCAGGAAGCCCTCTTTATCCGCGTCCAGAATGGCGACCAGCCCGCATTCGGGGATATCGAGCCCCTCGCGAAGCAGGTTGATCCCGACCAGCACATCGAACGCCCCCAGCCGCAGGTCGCGCAGGATTTCGATACGTTCCAGCGTATCGATGTCCGAGTGCATGTATCGGACTTTTATTCCCTGTTCGTGCAGGTATTCGGTCAGGTCCTCGGCCATGCGTTTGGTCAGGGTGGTAACCAGCGTGCGGTAACCATCGGCGGCAACCTTGCGCACCTCGTCCAGCAAGTCGTCGACTTGCATGCTGACGGGGCGGATTTCGACCTCGGGGTCCAGCAGGCCGGTGGGGCGGATCACCTGTTCGGTGAAGACACCGCCGGTCTGTTCGATTTCCCACTTGGCGGGGGTGGCCGAGACAAAGACGGATTGCGGGCGCATGGCGTCCCATTCCTCGAACTTCAGCGGGCGGTTATCCATGCAGGAGGGCAGGCGGAACCCGTGTTCGGCCAGCGTGAACTTGCGCCGATAGTCGCCCCGATACATGCCACCAATCTGCGGGACGGAGACGTGGGATTCGTCGGCGAAGACGATGGCATTGTCAGGGATGAATTCGAACAGGGTCGGGGGCGGTTCGCCCGGTGCGCGGCCGGTGAGGTAGCGCGAGTAATTCTCGATACCGTTGCAGACACCAGTTGCCTCGAGCATCTCAAGGTCAAAGTTGGTGCGCTGCTCCAGTCGTTGCGCCTCCAGCAGTTTGCCTTCGCCGACGAGTTGGTCCAGCCGAATGCGCAGTTCCTTTTTGATGCCGATGATCGCCTGCTGCATCGTCGGCTTAGGCGTCACGTAGTGAGAATTCGCATAGACCCGCACGTGTTCCATCGTGGCGGCGCGTTCGCCTGTCAGGGGATCGAATTCGGTGATCTGTTCCAGTTCTTCGCCAAAGAACGACAGCTTCCACGCGCGGTCTTCAAGGTGGGCGGGCCAGATTTCCAGTGAATCGCCCCGCACCCGGAACGAGCCGCGTTGAAACGCCTGATCGTTGCGGCGGTATTGCTGAGCCACCAGATCAGCCATCACTTGCCGCTGGTCGTATTCATTGCCGACTTTCAGGTCCTGCGTCATCGCCCCGTAGGTCTCAACGGACCCGATACCGTAGATACAGGAGACCGAGGCAACGATGATCACGTCATCGCGTTCCAACAGCGCTCGGGTGGCCGAGTGGCGCATCCGGTCGATCTGTTCGTTGATCTGCGATTCTTTTTCTATGTAAGTGTCGCTGCGCGGCACATAGGCCTCGGGCTGATAGTAGTCATAGTACGAGACGAAGTATTCGACCGAGTTCTCAGGGAAGAAGCCTTTGAACTCTCCATATAGCTGCGCTGCCAATGTCTTGTTGGGCGCGAGGATGATCGCGGGGCGCTGCGTTTCCTCGATCACCTTGGCCATGGTGAAGGTCTTACCGGTACCGGTCGCACCCAGCAGAACCTGATCACGCTCGCCGTCCAGAACACCTCCGGCCAGTTCTTTGATCGCCGTGGGCTGATCACCAGCGGGGGCGAACTCGGTGTGCATGACGAACTGTTTGCCGCCCTCAAGTTTCAGGCGTGCGCGGACGTCTTCGGCGGTCAGTTGCGTCTTGTCGGAATGGGCGTATGGCATAAGCAGGCTCCGGGTCAGGTCCCTACATTTGTTCTTATTTTGTCCAACTGCAAGGGCTGATCCGGTCTAGAAACCAAAGTTTCAGTAAAAGGCAAACTGGGCGTCCGGGATCTGGTCTGTGCGCAGTTTTTCAGCCAGTGCTTTCAGATTGCTGTCCAGCACCCGACCCATCATCACTTTCAATAGCGTTTGCCCCAACAGCCAGCCCAATGGGCCGTACTTCATCTCGTAATCCATGCTCCAGATCACCCGCGAACGACTATCTGCGAGTGGTTCGATGGCAATCGCTGCATGTGCCTCAGTCAGGGGCATCGCCGGCATCTCGGACAAGCGGACGCTATAGCCTCGATTGGGTCGCCAGTCTGTGACCTCTTCGATCAGTGAAGTTCCGTTCTCAAAGTGACAGCGCCGCTTTGATCCGACGCCATCCTTGCCGTTCGTCAATGCATCTACGGTTGTGACCTGTGGCGCGAATTCGTCGATATGCATGAAGCGGCTCAGAACCATCCAGATTGCTTCGGGGTTGGTGTCGATCTCCAGTCTTCGTTCATGATGGATCATCGTGGTGTCCTCGTTTTGGATTGATCAGAAAGATAGCGTAGACTGATGACAGTTTCTGACATCAGTGGTCTTGTGCGAGAGGGCGAGGCACGAAAGCTTGCTGTGACAATTGTTGTCTTGTCCCAGCGCACGCTCTGACGCATAAACAACGTCAGCCAAGTGAGTACGGAGAGGCGACATGCGCGCACGGATTTACCAGCCTGCAAGGAATGCGATGACTTCGGGCATGGCCAAGACCCACAAGTGGGTTCTGGAATATGCACCCGCGTCAGCGCGTGAGGTTGATCCGCTGATGGGCTGGACATCGTCCGACGACACGCAGACTCAGGTGCGCCTGAAGTTCGACACCAAGGAAGAAGCGCTGGACTATGCCAAGGATAATGGCATCGAGGTGCAGGTCAGCGAGCCTCATAAGCGCAAACCGAACTTGCGCGCACGGGGCTATGGCGAGAACTTTGCCACAGACCGCCGCAGTCCCTGGACACATTGAGCGAGACCCATCGCATGATCGATATCCGCGAGGCTGATCCTACTTCGGACGCCCTGCGTCCGGTGGTGCAGGCGCATTTTGCTCATAGCGAGACAGCGGGACCTGCAGAAAGCAATCACACTATGGATGCCGACTCGCTGGCGGGGCCGGGCATTCGGTTCTGGGCGCTGTATGAGTCCGACCAGCCGCTCGGCTGTGGCGCGCTCAAGACATTGCCGGATGGAACGGCCGAGGTGAAATCGGTTCACATAATATCGCAGGCGCGTGGCCGTGGATTGGCTCGGGTGATGATGAATCACCTTGCCGAACTGGCGCGGGACGAGGGGGTTTCGGCACTGGTGCTTGAGACTGGCGCAGCGCACCTGACCGAATATGATGCCGCGCGCAAACTCTATGAAGCGCTTGGTTATTCCTATTGCGAACCAATCTTCGGCTACACCAACGACCCGAACAGCGCATTCATGCGCTTGGCTCTTGAACCCGGTCGCTAAAACCATCAAGAAGGGCCCAGCGGTCCCGTAGCTCAACTGGATAGAGCAGCTGACTTCTAATCAGCAGGTTGAGGGTTCGAGTCCTTCCGGGATCGCCATTCGCACAAAGTGTTGTTGTCGACACTGATCCGGCAATCGGAACAAGTGCTAGGCATTCAAATGCACGTGACCCATGGTGCAAGGTTTGCAACCCTCTTGAATCACAGATGTCATCCGTCTATACGCGCTCGGTGGCCGTATGGGCTGCGAGAATCAAAACCAAGAAATGCCGTGTTTGGCCCATCACGCTTCGGGGGTCACATCCGGCTTAGGAGAAGCGATATGAAACTGCACGAATTGAGCGACAATCCTGGCGCCGCACCGAAACGCACCCGCGTTGGTCGTGGTCCCGGTTCCGGCAAAGGTAAAATGGGTGGCCGTGGTATCAAAGGCCAAAAATCCCGTTCGGGTGTGGCCATCAATGGCTACGAAGGCGGCCAAATGCCATTGTACCAGCGCCTGCCCAAGCGTGGCTTCAACAAGCCGAACCGCAAGGAATTCGCTGTTATCAACCTGGGCCTGATCCAGAAATTCGTCGACGCCGGCAAGCTGGACGCCAAAGCTGCGATCACCGAGGACGCACTGGTTGCATCCGGTCTGGTTCGTCGCAAACTGGACGGTGTTCGCGTTCTGGCCAAAGGCGAAATCAGCGCCAAAGTGAACCTGGAAGTCACCGGTGCTTCGAAAGCTGCCGTTGAGGCAGTTGAAAAAGCGGGCGGTTCACTGAAAGTCACAAAAGCTGCTGCGGCAGAGTAAGCGCTTGTGAGCGGGCGAAGACCCGCTTACATAGACTTCAGAGTTTTCCAAGACGCCGTCCGAGCCGGAAAACGGTTCCGGGCGGCGTTTTCACAAGAGAGACCGATTTATGGTATCAGCAGCAGAACAAATGGCGGCCAACACAAGCTGGGCTGCCCTTGGCAAAGCCACCGATCTGCGCAACCGCATCCTGTTCACGCTTGCATTGCTGATCGTCTATCGTCTGGGCACCTTTATTCCGGTGCCGGGGATTGACGGACAAGCGCTGCGCGAGTTCATGGAGCAGGCGGGGCAAGGCATCGGCGGCATGGTTTCGATGTTCACCGGCGGGGCGCTGGGGCGGATGGGCATCTTTGCCCTCGGCATCATGCCCTACATTTCGGCTTCGATCATCGTGCAGCTGCTGACTGCGATGGTTCCCGCGCTTGAGCAACTCAAGAAAGAGGGCGAGCAAGGGCGCAAGAAAATCAATCAGTATACGCGCTTTGGCACCGTGGCTCTGGCGACTGTTCAGGCCTATGGCCTGGCCGTTTCGCTGGAATCGGGTGACCTTGCGACTGATCCCGGTCTCTATTTCCGTATGTCGACCATGATCACGCTGGTTGGCGGCACCATGTTCCTGATGTGGCTGGGTGAGCAGATCACCGCGCGTGGCATCGGTAACGGTATCTCTCTGATTATCTTTGTCGGCATCATCGCCGAGGTTCCTGCAGCACTGGCACAGTTCTTTGCTTCTGGCCGTTCGGGCGCGATCAGCCCAGCTGTCATCGTTGGCGTCATCGTAATGGTAATTGCGGTCATCACCTTCGTGGTGTTCATGGAGCGGGCACTTCGCAAAATCCATATTCAGTATCCGCGCCGCAACGTCGGCATGAAGGTTTATGAGGGTGGTTCCAGCCACCTGCCGGTCAAGGTGAACCCCGCAGGTGTTATCCCTGCTATCTTCGCAAGCTCGCTGCTGCTGTTGCCGGTGACGATCTCGACCTTCTCGTCGGGCGCAACGAATGGACCGGTCATGTCTTGGTTGCTGGCCAACTTTGGCCCCGGGCAGCCACTTTATCTGCTGTTCTTTGCTGCAATGATCGTGTTCTTTGCCTACTTCTACACGTTCAACGTGTCGTTTAAGCCGGACGATGTTGCAGACAACCTGAAAAAGCAGAACGGTTTTGTGCCTGGCATCCGTCCCGGCAAAAAGACCTCGGAGTATCTGGAATACGTGGTCAATCGTGTGCTGGTGCTGGGCTCGGCCTATCTGGCGCTGGTCTGTCTGTTGCCGGAAATTCTGCGGAACCAGTTTGCCATCCCGTTCTATTTCGGCGGCACGTCGGTTCTGATCATCGTCTCTGTGACCATGGACACGATCCAACAGGTCCAGAGCCATTTGCTGGCGCATCAATACGAAGGGCTTATCGAAAAGTCCCAGCTGCGCGGTAAAAGCAAGAAACGCGGCAGGAAGGGACCCGCTCGTCGATGAACATCATATTGTTGGGCCCCCCGGGGGCAGGTAAAGGGACGCAAGCGCAACACCTGGTCAAGACACGCGGCATGGTCCAGCTGAGCACCGGCGACATGTTGCGCGAAGCCAAGACCTCTGGCACCGATATGGGCAAGAAGGTTGCGGCTATCATGGACGCGGGCAAGCTGGTCACCGATGAGATCGTGATCGGCCTGATCGAAGAAAAGCTGATGACCGAAAAAGGCGCTGGTTTTATCTTTGACGGCTTCCCACGCACGCTGGCGCAAGCCGACGCGCTGGCGGCTCTGCTTGCCAAGCTGGGTCAGTCGCTGCACACCGTGATCGAAATGCGTGTTGATGACGAAACGCTGGTCAAGCGCATCGTCAACCGAGCCGAAGAGGCACGCGCTGCTGGTGAACCCGTTCGGGCAGACGACAATGAAGAGAGCGTTCGCATCCGCCTGATGGAGTACTACAAGAAAACTGCTCCATTGATCGGCTACTACTACGCCAAGGGCGATTTGCGCCCGGTCAATGGCCTGGCCAGCATTGACGAAGTGACCGCTTCGATCGAGGCTGTTCTCGGCTAAATCTGAAATGGGCTTGACGGCACCGCCAAAAGCCCATATCGACCCCCATCCCTTTTGGGAATCAACTGCGCATTCGGGATTCGTCCTGATTGTCGTAACTACCTCGTACAAATGCTGGATCCTCTGGCGTCACTGCCAAGATCAAGTGTTGTGAAAAAAGGTTCCGGAGCTACGGAACCGCAACAAAAAGGAAAGTGACACGTGGCACGTATTGCCGGCGTAAACATCCCGACTGCAAAGCGGGTACCTATCGCCCTCACATATATCACCGGTATCGGCAACACCTCGGCCAAAGCGATCTGCGAAGCCGTGGGCATTGAAGCGACCCGTCGCGTCAACGAACTGTCCGACGCCGAAGTTCTGAAAATCCGCGAATACATCGACGAAAACTTCACCGTTGAAGGTGACCTGCGTCGTGAAGTTCAGATGAACGTCAAGCGCTTGATGGACCTGGGCTGCTATCGCGGTCTGCGTCACCGCCGCAACCTGCCGGTTCGCGGTCAGCGTACCCACACCAATGCTCGTACCCGCAAAGGCCCCGCAAAGGCCATCGCTGGTAAGAAGAAATAAGGGAGGGTCTGACTGATGGCACGTGATAAGACTCGCGTTAAGCGCAAAGAGCGTAAGAACATCGCATCGGGCGTTGCCCATGTGAACTCGACCTTCAACAACACCAAGATCCTGATCTCGGACGTACAGGGCAACGCCATCTCGTGGTCGTCTGCCGGTACTATGGGCTTCAAAGGATCGCGTAAATCGACCCCCTACGCCGCTCAGATGGCTGCAGAAGATGCAGGCAAAAAGGCGCAGGAACATGGCGTCAAGACGCTGGAAGTCGAAGTTCAGGGCCCCGGTTCGGGTCGTGAATCGGCTCTGCGCGCGCTGGCTGCAGTGGGCTTCAACATCACGTCGATCCGCGACGTGACTCCGATTGCTCACAACGGCTGCCGCCCGCCGAAGCGCCGCCGCGTCTAAGCGATTTTGAATTGAGCTGGGGCTGTGTTTTTGCACGGCCCCAGCACGTCATTTTAAACCTCGGGCGTCTGCACCTTGTTGGTCATGGGGCGCGGACAGGAATGGAGGGATTACATGATCCATAAGAATTGGGCAGAATTGATCAAGCCGACCCAGTTGGAAGGCAAGCCGGGCAACGATCCCGCGCGTCAGGCGACTCTGGTTGCCGAGCCGCTGGAGCGCGGCTTTGGTCTGACTCTGGGCAACGCGCTGCGCCGCGTTCTGATGAGCTCGCTGCAAGGCGCGGCCATTACCAGCGTTCAGATCGACAACGTATTGCACGAGTTCTCGAGCGTCGCAGGCGTTCGCGAAGACGTCACCGACATCATCCTGAACCTCAAGCAGGTTGCCCTGCGCATGGAAGTCGAAGGCCCCAAGCGCCTGTCGATCAATGCTAAAGGCCCCGCAGTTGTCACCGCAGGCGACATCAGCGAAAGCGCTGGCATCGAGGTTCTGAACCGCGATCACGTCATCTGCCACCTGGACGATGGCGCTGACCTGTTCATGGAACTGACCGTCAACACCGGTAAGGGCTATGTCTCGGCTGAGAAAAACAAGCCGGAAGACGCGCCTATCGGTTTGATCCCGATCGACGCGATCTATTCGCCAGTCAAAAAGGTTGCCTATGACGTTCAGCCGACCCGTGAAGGTCAGGTTCTGGACTATGACAAGCTGACTCTGAAGATCGAAACCGACGGTTCGATCACGCCGGAAGACGCGTTGGCCTTTGCCGCACGTATCCTGCAGGATCAGCTGTCGATCTTCGTCAACTTCGACGAGCCGGAATCAGCTGGCCGCCAGGACGAAGACGATGGTCTGGAATTCAACCCGCTGCTGCTGAAGAAAGTAGACGAGCTGGAATTGTCGGTCCGTTCGGCA